>JAHCHD010000019.1 GCA_026129915.1 Bryobacterales bacterium | reverse complement strand
GACTACCGCCCCCTCGGCCTCGGCTACGCCAACCTCGGCGCAATGCTCATGGCCATGGGCGTCCCCTACGATTCCGATGAAGGCCGCGCCATCGCCGGAGCCGTCACCGCCGTCATGTGCGGCCAGTCCTACCTCACCAGTGCCCGCATTGCCGAAGCCACCGGACCCTTCCCCGGCTACGCCATCAACGAGCAGCCCTTCCTCGATGTCATCGCCATGCACCGCGACTCCATCCCCACCATCAACCGCAAGCTCGCCGGCGAAGAGCTCTTCCAGGGAGCCCAGGAAAGCTGGGACCTCGCCCTCGAATACGGCAAGCAGCACGGCTACCGCAACGCCCAAACCACCGTCCTCGCCCCCACCGGCACCATCGGCTTCATGATGGATTGCGACACCACCGGCATTGAGCCCGACCTCGCCCTTGTCAAGTACAAGAAGCTCGTCGGCGGCGGCCTCATCAAGATCGTCAACAACACCGTGCCCCAGGCCCTCCTCCGCCGCGGCTACACCCCCGAACAGGTCGACGCCATCGTCAACCACATCGACGCCACCGGCACCATCGAAGGCGCCCCCCACGTCAAGCCCGAGCACCTGGCCATCTTCGATTGCAGCTTCAAGCCCCAGAACGGCAAGCGCTTCATCCACCACATGGGCCACGTCAACATGATGGCCGCCGCCCAGCCCTTCATCTCCGGAGCCATCTCCAAAACCATCAACATGCCGGAGCACTCCACCGCCGCCGAAATCGCCGACGCCTACCTCCAAAGCTGGAAGATGGGCCTGAAGGCAGTGGCGATTTACCGCGACAACTCCAAGATGGTGCAGCCCCTCAGCTCCGGCACCGCCAAGGGCGCCAGCAACGCCCAGACGGTGGTGAAGGAAGTCATCAAGGAAGTCGAAAAGGTAGTCTACCGCCCGGTCCGCCGCAAGCTCCCCGACGAGCGCGCCGCCATCACCCACAAGTTCTCGATTGCGGGCCACGAAGGCTACTTCACGGTAGGCCTCTACGAAGACGGCCAACCCGGCGAGATCTTCATCTCCATGGCCAAGGAAGGCAGCACCATCAGCGGCCTGATGGACAGCTTCGCCACCGCCATCAGCTACGGCCTGCAATACGGCGTACCCCTGAAGTTCTTCGTAGACAAGTTCAGCCACGTACGGTTTGAGCCGAGCGGCTGGACCGGCAACAAAGACATCCCCTACGCGAAGTCCATCATGGACTACATCTTCCGCTGGATGGGGAACAGATTCTTAGGCCCCGAATACGCCCTAGGCGAAGCCCCGGCGAGTGTAGGCAAACTAGAGCCGACAGAACCCGACCCTCAAGCCGAACTCCCCTTCGAGGAAGCAATCCAAGCCGACGCCCCAAGCTGCAGCGAATGCGGCAGCATCATGACCCGCAACGGCAGCTGCTACAAGTGCGGGAATTGCGGGACGACCAGTGGGTGCGGGTAGGAACCATCCTGCAATGAACGACTTCGCTTTCATGTTGCGATTAGGCTTGTGCCGGGTGCTGCTGTTGCTTGCTTTGCTCTCTGCACCCGGTATAGCCCAATTGCCTAATAAGAGCGTGATCGAAAGTACATACCGAGTCATCGTTCAGACTTAGGAAGGTGAACATCAAGGAACTTGTTTCGTAATTGGTGTGCGCGGACAGCAATATCTTGTCAGTGCCAGACATGTTATGGTTCCTCGCGCAAAGAAACCTTTGTCTTTCCATCTGGTGGGTACTGCAGGAATTGTCAAAGTGCACGGCATAATGTTGCCAAGCGACCCAGATATTGATGTTGTTGTTTTCAAGTTAACGAAGCCAGTCGTCGCTGATCCGATAATAAATATTGGGATCGAAAATATCTTTCTGGGTTCCGATGTGCTCGCTGTTGGCTATCCAACGGGAATTTATACGTCTGCACGGACAAGAGAAGGTGACCTACTCCAAATCCCTTTGTCGCGGAAAGGAACGATCGCCGGTATAGATACCACTTCGAATCCCCAAAAGTTAATCTTGGATTTGCCCTCATTCCCCGGTATTTCCGGCGCTCCGATTCTTGCCTCCGACCATACGAAACGAACTGGATCCAAACTGGCGGTAGTAGGTGTTGCAAGCCAAGCACTATGGCAGCGATTGCCAGTCCGTGCATTAGACGGACAAGAGGTTGGTGACCTTCACGTTCGAGAACACATTGGGCTTGGTGTAGCCGTTATGGCTACATACATCTTGGAGATTATTGCAAGCAACGATTCACCGGCTAGTCCATGACTCTATTGAAGGAATGGTAGATCTAGTTGCTTTGAGCTGTTGTTAACGGGATGGTCGCCACCTGGATTGTCGGAGACGGAACACCGATTTACGTCCTTATCCGGTTTGACACCGAAACCGTCGCGTCAGCGACAGGTAGCGCAATCGGGTCAAGCGCACTGGGTTGCGCCGATGGCGCAAGGGAAAAACAAGAATTCCAAACAAATCTACAGTCAAACTACGTGTGCGCTACTTTTTGCGACCAGTGTCCTTGCATGCCGGGAATGAAGGCGCCAGCCTCACTCCAACCCGTTGGAAAGCCACTAAAGCGTAAGCACGCAGGAGGCCGAAAAGGTATGGGGGTGGGTCATATGCTTGCGGGTGAACCGTCGTTCGGCCCAGCTAGCAACGCTTGGGAAGGGGCTGGGGCGATACCTAACGGCGACAGCTCCGGCAGTGCAACTCGCAAACAATAGTAACCGAACCGTGTACTCAGGTGCTGGAGATACGGCGGCATTATCACCACTCGGCGTTTCAACCCCATGGCAAGTCGTGCATAAAGTTCATCAGTCGGGAGCGAGAAGACGCGCTTGAAATCCGCAACCAACTCGGGTAGCCCTTCATTAGCGCTATCCTGTTGAATTTCTGCGGCCGGGAAGCAATGGTATCGCTCATCCTGGTTGTTCCGAATTCGCTTGAGCACGTCGCCACCGGCTAGGCGTGGTCTCAACACATCCGCTGTCATCAATTCACACAGGAGAACATTTGGTACCAATTTCGCTTGCCGCTTATTCTCCTGTACTGTGTCTTGATGCGGATCGGCTGCACGAGCCTTGAAGTCCCAATCCAAGTCGCAATCTTGGGTCAGAACCAATGCGAAAGGGTGGATTTTTTCTTCAAAGTCTAGCTCGTTGGTTGAATTAACGAGGGAATCCGCGCGAATGTGCAACTGTACAACATCCGAGAGAATCTCGCCTTGGCGAAATACACCGTCTTTGTGGGCCGCCGCAAACACGCCTTGAAATTATTCCTCGATGCTGTACGTGGGGCGTTCGTACCGCTTCGTTATCTTGCCCTTGCGGGAAGGAGGTTTATCGTAGCCAGCCACGCGTGTAACTGGCTGGTGAAATGTCCAAGCGTTTACCAGTGAGTCCAGCACTTCGTCTAGAGCTTCGTCGGGAAGTTCGTCCAAAGCTATGTGAGCAAACAGCCGTTTATACACTAGAGCAGACGCTGTCGAAGTCAAAGCTTCCGGAAATCGATATGAGATGAAATGATAAAGGTCGCCTTCAGCACCCTCTCTTGCCCAATGAAGGGTAAGCAGTGGAAGGCCAGCTACCGTCTCAAGATGTGGCTTGGATAAAGTGAGGGTCCATGGCCTGATGGAGCTCTGGTTTAATGCACCATCGGAATAACCTTCCAGACTGCTTGTTAAAATAGTCGAGGATTCCACCAACTGCATCATATCGTGTCCTCTCTCCAGTGTGATAGTCGCTGTCGATCAGAAAGCAATCTTCGTTCGAGTCAACTCGTTGCGCTACACCATAGTTGACTCGGACCTTGCTATTAAACTCAGGAAGCCTGATTAACAGTTGGCCCATGAACTCTTCGACAGCGCCGTCTAGTTCAGGAACCGCATGAACGCCAGAGATGTGGGGCTTGATCAGCTCCGACCACTTGGTTGTCTCTGGAATTTCGAGAATTGACCTTTGGATCAAGTCCTGATAACGAAGTCCGATACGAGTGAAAAACGCAGGCCGATAGGCAGACATCAAGGCGTCGAGCGGCCCGTTCAGATGCTGCCGGAAGTCTTCCCAGCGTGTGTACTCTGTGGTTGCAAGTGATAGGAAATCGCGTGTAAGGCTAACCTTCCACTTTTCATCCGCCGTCACGAAGTCGTACCCAACGAGTTTACGTTTTGGGATCGTGCCTCGCACCATCTCGGCCAGCGCGGGTGGAATGCCAGGAGGAATCTCGACATTGACCTCAGGGAATTTCTCGGTTAGCAGCGGATACTCGTCACGGATTAGGTCTTGGAACGCGACTGGCGACTCTTCAGAGATCTTCAGTACCGGGGGGAACCGCAACTGACAGATCACCTCCATCAGAGGGTTGCGCCGATAGACCACACGCTCTGACTCGGGAAATGGCGGCAACGCTGTCACAGGAACGGACATCAGCAAATCCTCAACGTTATCATTTGGCACCGATCAGAGCAACATCGTAACGCGTTCATGTCTTGGCTAGTTGCATCATCATTGGAGACCCTAGTGCCAGTATACTGGTTCCAGGGACATAGCACGAGCCTGTCGGAATTAACGCAATCAGCGACTATTAATCAATAACTTACGGACCAACCCATGTCTACATGTTGTTGATTCTACGTTCGGAAGTGTAGGTGACAGCCCCTCAACCTCGAAACCAACATGCGTGGGGGTGGGCTGACCTGCTGTTGGACCGCTGACGCGGTCCGATGGGGTGGTGGGGGACGCATTCCAGCCGGATGAACCGGCTGGCGATGCACTCAGCCCGCTGACGCGAGTCCTGACCGGCAGTCGCAATTCCCCAGAACGCGGACTCCAACCCGGCTGGCTCGCGACTTCCCCACGCGGACTCCAACCCGAAGCCCGCAACGTTCGAACGTCGCGTCAGCGACAGATAGTGAATAGCCAGGCGTTTCACACGCCTGGATTCCGTCCGCCCCCAACGCGCGCACCGCAATCCATCGCGAATGCAGCCGGGTTATCCATCTGGCCACTAACACAGCCTAATCATGCGGAATACCGAACACCCAACCGCCTGCTCATCCACTTGCCATTATCCACCGACTATTTGATTGCTGAAATCCTCGCGTTCTGGTCTACAGTGAGACCTAGTTCATTTGCGCGTGGCTTGAGCGAAACCTGCTCAAGTTGCAGGGTACGATCTTGGATGAGAATCTCAAACGACTTTTCGAATTCCGGTCGCGTCGAGAGATCTGACACAGCCTCGAGCTGATATTCACTCCCAATAGTCACATTCGGCTTCTCGAGCTGCGTTGCGGCGACTCTGACTGTGGATGCAACTAAGTCCTTACTGAGCGCCTGACCTAAGGGCTCCATTCCCTCGGCGGCAATGACCGTCTCGAGCACCTTTTGCGCTCGCTCAGGGCTTTGCCGGGCGTACAAAGAAAACGCAAGCCGCTTTGATTCTTGGTCGGTATCCGAACGCAGGAAGGTGATGAGCTCATCCTCTGACTTTTCTGCGGTTACAAAACTTGCAGCCTCCCGCGTACTCGCCAATTGCTCTGTCAACACTTGGTTCATCGAGTAAACACGGTCTAAGGCATCAAGAATTTCTCTACCCATCACTAGGATCGCGCCGATCAGCAGAGCAAGAACAGCCAACGTCACTGGTACTTTGCTGAATCCGTTCTTCCAGATGTCTCTGGCAATCGCCAAAAGTAGAAAGCAAACTACGAAAAACAAGATCCATTGCGCGAATGGGTTGCCCAAGAGTCCCAAATTCGGTGATGACATTCTTCCCTCCATTTTGCCGCTAACCCGAGAACTTACCACTAGCCCAAGAGCGACGATTCCCAGGAATTCCATCATGCTCCAGGAACTCTGGGGAGGACTTGAACCCCGATCTCGCCCAGTTCAGTTGACAATTCAAGTTCGGTGTCAGTGGAACAACACCCTTCCAGGGCAAACCGGCCCTCCCGCTCCATCTCCGAAAGCCAAGATAAAACCCAAGCCAACCGCCCGTCAACGGCCCCGCATCGCCGATCCCATCCCCCCACTGCCCCGGCCCGTGTCGTCGGCGAAGTCGGCGCGAAAGCGGCCGGCAGGAAAGCGGCGGAAACGGAGCTAGGCGCCCTTCTTTTTCAGCGTCCATTTCACAACTTTGCTTTTCAGTTCCTTTCGTTCTACGATCACTTCGATCCTTGCGCCCGCTTTTGCTTGCGCCGCGGTTAACTGCACTGTGATTCTGGCGGCCTTGGAGTCGGTGGTCTGGTAGGGCACAAACACTTCATTGCCTATAAGCCCGGATGCATTCCGGACGGCAACCCTTGCTTCACCGCCAATCAAGTACTCCCCTCTTAACGGAATCGTTACTCCCTGCGCCTCATTCTCGACAATTTCCACTTCACCGGGGTCCGGTTCATTCAACACGGGCGCTGCGGGCCGAACCGGTATGGCGAAGGCTACGCTGGAAGACGAACCGTTGGAAACCACAATCATGAGTGTGTCAGACGTGTAGTCTCCTGAAAGAGAGATGTTTAGTAACGTCAGCGTTTGGCCATCCGCGCCCTGCGAGGTCGATTCGATTCGGCACTTCGGAGCCGAGCATTCCGGCGTGGTAACAACCGCGCCCTTCAGGAGCCTGCCCGTCAGGGTGATCGACGCAACAGTGCTTCCTTGAGTGAGGTGGGCATTCCCGACAATTCCCTGAATGATCGGACTCTGCAGTATTTCAGGAGCCTCGGCGCTTGAGTCCACACGGAGGCGCTGTTTGAATTCGATCTGGTCGCCGACGATCACCAGGTCGCCAAGAGCCTGACGAACCGCAATCAGGTCACCTTCCAGTTCAGCCCGTGGCCTCCCGAGGAAGTTCAGTTTGTTCTTCTTTGTTGGGATCTTAAAGTCCACACAAGGCTTCACAGCTTCGGGCAGATCGTCAATGAGGCTGCTTGCCGTCTTGATCTCTTGCGACTTCTTGGCAAGAATCTCATCCGTCTCTGTGGGAGCATCACTGCGTGCAGCTAGCTTCAACTCTTGCTCGTCGCGCTTGAGCGCCTGCTGCCAGACTCCCAGCCGGTAGGCTCCAGCGCACGGCGGCGACGCCAGCAAGGGCAGAATCGTATCTCTATCCACAAACACCGTGAATTTTGCTGGCGAATTGTTCGGAATCAGGCGGCTATCTCTCAATGCGGCGTCGTCCAGGTTCACGATCTGCCGGACCGTTCGATCAGGCCAGAAATTCTCATACGCTCCGGCGAGGACGTTTCCAACAAGTGTGGACCAAATCCCGATGCGACCGCGTCGACCCGCGTTCCCCGAGAAGGGAATGAAGCCGGCGACCACGAGCCCTGCCGCCTGAAGCGATCGAAGCGTGATATTTCGACTACTAAGGACCTGTTCCTTCTGCAATACCGATCGCACTTGGACGTAAGATGAGTTCCCCTCTCTGTACTCAATACTCCCGACATCCCGTCTGAATCCAATGCCAGCCAGAAGCAGAGCATAGCCGGTGTTGTTCCCGATCTGAACTTCAATGCAATAGTACCGGCTGCTCACCCTGGAACCGAAGTGATCTTCACAAGTCCACTCGCTGAGGATATTCCACATCACGTCCACTTGCGGTTTCAGGCCTGCGGGAATAGGACCCGCTTCGAGGTCAACTACTTCCACCGTGGCAGCCTGCAGCGTCTTCTTCTGGTCCTTGTCCAGGAGAATGACCCTGCGGTCTCCGAATCGAGCAGTCTTCTCAATCTCTGCGCTGACGCTGATCGAACAGTCGGAGACCAGGAATGATTTCGGATCGAGGTTGATGCCGCTCCCAGAAATCTGGATTTCGTACCGTTCCGGCTTCGCGGTATCCAGTTTGGGCGAACTGCCACTGCAATCCTTCACCATAGCCAGCAAGCGAACAACCTCTCCCTGCCGGACGACGGTTGGGTCAATGGCAATTTCCTGGCCACTCCCAGCCGCTATCCAGAAGAAGCAAGCGACTATGGCGAGTAGGTTTCGCCAACAGCGAGCAGACGATGCCGTATCGCTTTGGACAGTTGTGGGCTGCGGTCGTCGGAAATCCTGCAGATGCATAGATTCTCTCCTAGTCGCCGTGTCCGAGGTTTGGCAACGCACAACGCCAACATCTCCATCGGCGCACGGCGGCGGACGAAAGCCATTCTCAAGTGATGAAAGCAATCAAAATGGCGGAGGAACTGAGCATCGCTCGGCACACATAAGTGTGGGACATAGCCACATGCTCACTTGGCGCACGCAGATGGACCCCAAACGGACAGCACCGCTTCTCTTGATGGGAAGTCGGGGACAAGCTACGCATTCGCCAATTGCGCGCACTCGCACCCATCCTGGACGTTTCTATGTGCGATTATCTCGATTTCGGCACATAGTTCCCCGGTGTGCCGGAATGGGTTGGGGGTTAATAGATCCGCTCCGAACATCTAAGTCCGGGCGGCTTAAATACCGCTTGCAGGAGTGTCTTCATGCACTCTATCTATCGAGGAAATCGGATCCCCGATAGCGGTGGCCTTGCAAGGAATGATGGTAGATTATTCCCAGTTCGGCTAGGTGTCAATAGAAAACTTCACTGTTCCTGCAGGATTCATGCAGAAGGGCTTCTTTGGGTTATCCTCCCTCCCCCGGCGCCGCCCCCGCGCCGCATCCCATCAGCCTAGCCCCGCATCCCCAATCCCGGCCCGCAGTCGTAAGGACAAACACCTCAACCTCCAAACCTTTTGTGAGAGGAACTCCCCGTCAGCCGACTATACCCACGATGGGACGCATCGGCAGAGTGGTAGCGATCGGTTGCCTGCATCACGTGACGCAGCGCGGCAATTTCCGGCGAGAAGTCTTCCTCGACGATCAGGACCGGCTCACCGATCTGGTGTTGCTTGGCTCCGCAGCAACCGAGGCGCAATTGCGTGTGGGAGTTTCGGTGACAGCGGATGCCCGGCTAGCCGGGCGACATAGGCCAGCGGGGTGCGTCAGCGCCCCGTCTCGTCACCAGCTAGAGAGGAACCCCGAGTGGGGTGGCACGCCTTACATCCGCTTCCCATTGCCGGCTCCGGGATCACTGACGCTGCTTCCATTCGCCGAGCGCCCTAGCTCCTGCAAAACGTTCGAATCCGCCTACCAACGCCTAAAAATTGGTCCACCCGCGCTCACCTATCCACCACCAGTTCGCGAGATGGAAAATTCCTTTCTCCCCTGCAATCAGCCACTTCCGCAAAAACCACCCCTTGTCTCTCCCCACCGCGCCGCTATACTCACGCGACTGAAATTTTCTCCGCGGGAGGACCATAACCATGACCGAAGATACGTTGCGATTCACCAACTCCGACACCATCTCCGACACCATCCCCGACGAGCCATCGGACAACGGCCAACCGACAATGACAACCCGTGCTTTGAGCCAGCCCCCCAATCCCTAGACCCTAACCCTCGCCCTTCCCGCTGACAACGGCCAACCGACAACAGAAAACGTTCATCCTCGGCCCCACCGAAGTGCACCCCGAGGGCAAGGCCCGTTCCGCACAGAACGCCCTCAAACTCGGTCTCTCCATCCAGCTACGTCCTCCTTCCGCACGAGGACCCTGCCGAGTACGACGAACTCCGCGATTCCATCCTCGCCATCTACCAACCTCAGTCCGCCTGCGAGCCCTCGCCGCCGACGATATTCGCAATGCCGGGCCTTCCGCCGCTTCGACGAGGCCGAACTCATGGCCATCGAAAAGGCAACCCGCCCCCAGCTTCGCCGATTCCAAATACCCTACAGCTACGGCCCCCGGCGGACTCGCCGAACCCCGTAGCCTGAACCCGCCGATTCGACCATGCTCGACCAGAAGCCCTGCCTCATGCTGGACATCCCCGTTTCCTGGCCGGGCCTGAACAACCTGCAGCGCTACCGCACCTGGTGGGAGCGCCGTCACCAGCGCGCGATCGCCGAATTCGAACGCGCCTGCAAAGCCCGCCGCCAGGACGCCCGTGACCGCGAGAGGCAGGAGTGGCACGAAGCCCGCATGGCCCGCGAAGAGCGCCGCAAGCAGCGCGACCTCCGTCGCCAGCAGCAGGAGCAAGCCACCGAGCGCCGCCGCAGCTTCCCGTCACGCGGACCTCATGGCCAGGGGCCACGCAGACCTCCTCTGCCGCCGGGCAATAGTGACCACCCTGCGCGCACAAGAGTTCGTTTCGCAAAACGCACCGGCCCCATCCGGCGCCATTCCGCAGTACAGCGAGATCATCCCCCAGGAGGCTGTCTCTACCCCGGCTCAGTAGGCATCTACCCTCACTTCAAACGCCGGAGCATCCTCGACGAACGGGCCAACCAGCCGGATCCACACAACATGCGCACCGCAACTCCGTTGCATTGCACCGCAAAAGCGGTCAGTTTCGGAATCCAGGCTGCGTGACGCGCGCAGTCCACCAAAGTGCAACAAACGCGCGGGCATTTCACCGACCTGGAACGCGGAGAGGGTGTGGCCGGCCAGCCCCGGTAGTCGACTATGGTGTTGTCTGCCTGTCGAGCAGGCGCAGGCGCAGGTCCTGCACCTCCACACCCAGGGCAGTGCCCTTGCCGAAAGGGCGGGGAGGTGTGAGGGTAAGCGTAAAGTCATCCCCTCGGCTCAGCGTGTGAGTGGCCAGCGCCCAGCAGTGGTCGCCGCCGGCAGCCATAGGATTTCGTGGCGGCTTGCCTGCTGATTTGAGTTCACCGCCTGCGATTCGTTGCTTACTTTCGCAACATGGCGTCCACCGTATATTCTCCGTCCGCGGGTACCTGGAAGCGCCACTCCAGTTTGTAGAGCTTTGGTGCCTCATAGTAGCTGCGGCCATTGTAATGAAAGAACTCGCGCGCGGCGGCGCGTGTCAGTTGCAGCGCTCCTTGGGCGTCCGCATCCGGCAGAGGGGCGGCAAGGCGCAGGTCGCCATCGAATTCCGCCACCAGTACAGTAACCGGCTCCGGGATGGTGGGCGCGTTAGCCAGCACCGCCTGCCCGCTTGCGTCACTCGCCACGTCGAGCGCGCTCTTCCAGCTATCGGAAAGGAAGTAGGCCTTAGTGATGGCGTTGCGCATGCCGGGCAGCCGCAGGTGGCCATCGGCGGGCCAATCCGTCACCAGCAGATAGAGCTTGCCGGGCTTGCGGGTGACGTATCCAAAATCAAGATGATCAAAGGGTTGCGGCTGCGTATCGAAGATCGCTTCGCCGTTCAGGCCCAGCCAGCGTCCCAACGACCGAAGTACGTCGGCCTCAAACTCCACCACGCTTCCATCGCCTCGCGGCCCGATGTTCAGCAAATAGTTGCCGCCGCGGCTTACTACCTTCACGAGGTTCAGCAGGTGTTCGCGAACCTTGCCAGGCAGGTCGCCA
This sequence comes from Bryobacterales bacterium, assembly GCA_026129915.1. Lineage (GTDB taxonomy): Bacteria > Acidobacteriota > Terriglobia > Bryobacterales > Bryobacteraceae > JACTMJ01. Next base: position 34,702 of record JAHCHD010000019.1, on the reverse strand, counting down.
CGCTCCTGCCAGCTCCGGTAGCCCCAGGTCTCGTGATAGATCGAGCCGGGCGTCTGCCAGGGTTCGTCGATGATGTGAGTGGGAATGGCGTTGTCACCCATCACGGTAAAGTCGCCCTGATGGTTGAAGACGCGGCCGCTCACCATGCAGTCGGGTTGTGCGGCATGCACGGTGTCGGCCCAGCGCTTGCTTTGCGCGGGCGTGGGGTCGCCCATATCAAACCAGATCTCGCTTAGCGGACCGTAGTTCGTGGTGAGTTCTTTGAGTTGGGCGACGTTGAAGTCTTCCAGTTCCTTGGGAATGGGGTTGTTGTTGCGCTTATCTGGCACGGAACCCCAATGCCAGTCAATAGACGAAAAGTACACGCCAAAGTACAGGCCTTCCGCGCGGGTCGCATCGGCCAGCTCCTTGATGAGGTCACGGCCATAGGGGGTGCCGTCGACCGCGTTATAGCGGGATTGCCTCGTGTGGAACAGGCTGAATCCGTCGTGGTGCTTTGACGTGATAACGATGAATCGCATGCCGGCCGCCTTGGCCAGCTTGGCGATGCCCTTTGGGTCCCACTGTTGCGGGTTGAACTGCTGGGCGAGAGGCGTGTACTCGTCCAGCGGAATGGGCGCTCGCAGCATGATCTGCTCACTGTAGATATCCGTGACACGCTCGCCGTTCCAGATGCCCGCGGGTATGGAGTAAAGGCCCCAGTGGATGAACATGCCGAACTTGCGGCCCTGCCAGGCTGCAATGGCTTCGGGCGAGGGGCGGCGGGGTTCGGTCGATTCCAATGGCCGCGCGCAGGATGAGGTCAGCAGCAGGTATAGCGCCAGCAGAGCAGTGGCGCCCACCAATAGCACTCGAAACCAGGAACTACGCATTGGACAGCACCAGCATCGCGTCCGTCACTACCTTACGCCCGCCCTGCAGCCTACTCCGCGGCGACGGGTTCTTCCGTTTTCACCCCATAGCGGCGCGCCACGTAGTCATTCAAGATGTCAATGAACTCGGGAACGATGCCATCGCCCTTCAGGGTACGAAGCAGCTTGCCATCCATGTAGATGGGAGCCTTGGGCTCCTCGAAAGTGCCAGGCAGTGAGATGCCAATGTCGGCGTGCTTGGATTCGCCCGGCCCGTTCACCACGCAGCCCATCACGGCCACCTTCAGTTCCTCCACGCCCTTATACTGCTCGCGCCACACGGGCATCTGCTCGCGGAGGTAGCGCTGGATGTCGTCGGCCATTTCCTGGAAGAATGTGCTGGTAGTGCGGCCGCAGCCGGGGCAGGCGGCAACCTGGGGTGTGAAGCTGCGCAATCCCAGGGACTGCAGTACCTGCTGGCAAACCATTACTTCTTCCGTGCGGTCGCCGTTGGGCATCGGGGTGAGTGAGGCACGGATGGTGTCGCCGATGCCCTCCTGCAACAGGATGGATAGCGCCGCGGAAGTCGCCACGATGCCTTTGGCGCCTAGGCCTGCTTCGGTCAACCCAAGGTGCAACGGGTAGTCGCACCGGGCCGCCAGCGAACGGTTGACGTCAATGAGATCCTGTACCGTGCTTACCTTGGCGCTGAGGATAATCTGGTCGTGCCGCAAGCCGTGACGTTCGGCGGCTTCGGCGCTCAGCAGCGCGCTTTGCACCATGGCTTCCATGGTGACGTCGCGCGCATCCTTCGGCTCGGCTTGCAAGGCGTTCTCGTCCATCAGGCGCGTGAGCAAGTCGCCATCCAGGCTGCCCCAGTTCACGCCAATGCGCACGGGCTTCTGGTATTCGATGGCGGCTTCGATCATTGTGCGGAAGTTGTCGTCAGGCTTCTGCCGATGTCTCTACATTGCCCGCCGATGCGCCACAGCGCGCGCAGTCGGGGTATTTCTTCAGCAGGATGTGACCGTTGTAGTGGAAGTCTCCCACGATGGGGGTTTGGAAGCCGAAGGCGCGGATGGTGTCGACAACCGTGGGGACAGCGCGAGCTGCTTCTTCGGTGTTGACGGTGATGCGGACGATCTCACTGCCAGCGCGGGCGAGATCCATCACCTGGTTTGCGGTGGCAGTGGTATCCGCGGTGTCTGTGTTGGTCATCGACTGCACCACAATCGGGTGCCCGCCGCCAACCCAAACGCCCCCAACGTTGCACGCCACACTCTTCCTGCGCTGCTTCACGGCCATGGTTCGGTTGAATCCCCCAGAACTTCCATTCTACCAGTGGGTTCGGCGCAGGCTTCCGCCGGCACGTTTAGACTGGGTACAGCCGCGGACGGTGCAGTCTGCCAATGGGGGCACCGGCGCCGGGCCAGTCCCGGAGCCAGGCGGAACTGCCCAAACAGTGGCGGATTAGAATACTGCCTGGCTTAACTCACGCGTACGGTCACCGAAAAGCGCGCCCGCGGGTCTGCGCTACGTTCAATGGTGTACGGCGTTCCACCGAATACCTCGCCCAGGAACGTGCCTAGTTCGCCCCCAACGGCTGCGAGCGTTTCCGGGCTATTGGGATAGAGCAAACGGTCGTTCAGGGTGATCTGCAACTCGTCGGTGCCAAATCGCAGCTTGCCTGCAAACTCCGGTTCCATCGCCACCCGCTTCGCCACATCCTGTGCAAATGCATAGGCACTGCGGAGAGCTTCCAGCCCGGAGCCTTCCCACGGTTCCTTTCGGTTGTACAGCAATCCCAGCCGCCCGCCCGCTTCATCGAGGCTCACGTCAAATCCATGTGCGATCAGCAGCACGCCCGGGCCCTGCGGCACGTGCGCGTAGTCGGCCACATCGATCAGCAGGCCAGGGAGGCTCTTCTGCTGGATCCACCGGTGGAAGACGGGGATCACCGCTGCTATGTCTTTCGGATAGGGTTGCTCCGCGAAGAGCTTGATATTCACGTGTTGCATCGAAATCGATCTCCTACACCGCTGCCGGGGCTGCGCTGAGCCGCAAGTAGCAGCTATGGCAGGCCTCAATGAAGAGCTGCGTTTCCTCAATCAAACGGTGTACCTGCTCCTCGTTCCTGGCTTCCTCGCGCCGTTCATGTGCCCGGAAGAAGTAGTGGGCAAACTTGCCGCCCGTAAAGGGGTCGAAGAAGATCTGCGTGTCATGGAAGTGCGTGCGGAACTCCGCCACAATCGAATCCGGCGTACCGTCGTGCCCGCGCTTTCTCCAGCCCAGCAGCGCAGCCGCGCCATGCAGCATCGCCTCGTAAGCGATCTGGGCCGCCTTCTCGGTCTGGCCGCTCTCCAATGCTAACTGCGCCTCAAAGGCCTCACGCTCGCAGGCCGTCAGTTGGAAGTCGATTGCCGAGACCACTTCACCTGCACACTCACCAATGCCAAGGTCCTTCAGCGAATACACCCGGGGATCGTGCCAGTCTGAATAGAACGAGGGGTCAAGAGCTAGCGGCGGAATGTCGCCCAAATCCTCGATCATCTTCTTGCACTCGGCCTTGCCGATGCGCCGGATGAATGACTGGAAGCTCTCGCCCTCCTGCCGTTCGTTCAAGTAGCGGCTGGTGATGCGTGTCACTGCCTCTGGAATTCGCTTCGACGGCACGGCGCCAATCGCCAGCCCGTAGGAGCCCGCGTTCTCAGTCCACTGCCCGCCCAAGACTACCTGGAAATGTGGAGCCGCCACGCCACCCTTGTTGCGGCTTACGCCATAGAAACCAAGGTCGGAAATATGGTGCTGCCCGCAGGAATTAAAGCAGCCACTCACCTTGATCCGCAAATCGCGAATGGCTTCCTCCGCCGCCAGACTGCTCTCAGCCAGCCGCATCCGCAGCTCGCCGGCCAGCCCTCTCGATGACGAGATTCCCAGCTTGCACGTATCCGTGCCCGGGCAGGACGTGATGTCGACAATGGTGCCTGCTCCGGCCGCGTGCAGTCCCAGCGCCTTCAGCTCTTCATAGAGCGCAGGCAGGTCCGCATCCGCAACCCACCGCAGGACGATGTTCTGTTCCACGGTAGTGCGCACTGTCTCGTTTACGTACTTGCGGGCGATGTCGGCGAGGCCGCGAAGCTGATCGGCGGTGACGTCGCCCAGCGGCAGCGCGATGGTGACGGTGCTGTAGCCCTTTTGCCGTTGTTGGTACACATTGGTGCCGCGCCACACCGCGAATTCCGAAGGCGCAGGATCGATCTGGAGCAATTCCGCGGGTCGCAATGGCTGCTCCGCCGGCACCGCGGCGGCCGCCTCCAGCGCGTCCCATCTCGGGTCGTAGGTCAGCGTCGCGCGCTCCTCCAGCACCAGCCGTTTGAATTCTTCAAGGCCTAGCTTCGCCACCAGAAACTTCAACCGCGCCGTGTTGCGATTCTTCTTCTCGCCCAGCCTCGCGAACACGCGCGCCATCGCCTGGGCTACAGGGAGCAATTCCTTTACAGGCAGAAATTCGTCAAAGAGTTTGGCCACGTAAGGCACCGTGCCCAGCCCGCCGCCGACGTACACTTCAAAGCCGCGCTCGACCTTTCCATCCACCTCTCGCTCCCTGGCGATGCAGCCGAGGTCGTGGATGCGCACAAGGGCGCAGGGGTTGGTGTCGCAGCCCGAAAACGCAATCTTGAACTTGCGTCCGAAATCCTGCGTGTCCGGGTGGCCCAGCAGGAAATATGCGCATTGCTTCGCATACTCCGTCACATCAAACGCTTCATCCCGGCACACCCCCGCAATCGGGCAAGCGGTCACGTTTCGCACGGTATTTCCGCACGCTTCACGCGTCGTAATGCCCACCGCGGCAAGCCGCCGCATCAGAGCCGGGGTGTCGTCGATATGAATGAAGTGAAGCTGCACATCCTGGCGGGTGGTGATGTGCGCGATGCCGTCGGAATACTCTTCCGCCACTTCGCCAAGCACTTCCAGCTGCCGCGCATTCAACCCGCCAAACGGGATCTTGATGCGCTGCATGCCGGGGGCATCCCAGAGCGTCATCGGTCCCTTGGTTAGCTCGGCGCTGGGATAGGCCAGGGTGCGGCTTTCCACGCCGTCGTGCCTCTGCCCGTTGTCGTACCGCTGGCCGTACGCGCCCCGCCGCAGCCGCGTCTCGGCGAAAACCTTCTCGTCTATCTTGCCCTGCTTCCTTAGCAGAATCTCGTTCTCAAAGATGTCGATTTCGGTGCCGAGATCGGGTGCGATCTGGCCGCCCAAGGCCTGCTTCCATTGCGCATTGCTCTGCTTCACGGCTCTTCTCTGTCCTTTGCTGCGCTTCTAAGGCCTGCAACTGGATCCTTATTGCGCGGTACGTGATCTGGAATGGATGATTTCGAGAATCACCTAAAAACTGATCGAAATTACAGTGTATCCCCTACTCAGAAGAAAGTCACTTTCTTCAGTGTAAGGCGTCAGCCAGCTTGGGGATTCGGCGGGTGAAGCCAATGCCGGGACACCGGAGGGGTGAAAGAGCAGAGAGTATCCTCTGGCGGTGGGGCGCCCGTTGAGTGTTGAGCGAAGCAGGGGCGATTCGTTGAGTCGCAGGAACGAGTACGGTTGCAGCTACGGTATTAAGCCGGGGCGACATACGGCGCCACGCCCCCAACATCTAAGGGCAAATGGTGTACGGGGCTAAATCATTTTTCGCTCTCGGAATACTGAACTTGTCTGCTATCATCAGTCCAAATTCTCAACTGGAAACCGGAATTTCTTGGGCCGAGTTGCGCAAAGGGGCGGAGTAGCAGGCGATGGCACACGACTGGATCACACAAAAGCTTATCTCCGCCGCCACTGGCAACCGCACGCTCTACGACAACAGCAAGGAATATGAGTTTGGCTGGTGGTTTGCCTATTTCTGGAAGGAAGTGGGCACCAAGGGGAGAGACGAGGCAACCCTCAAAGAGGTGTTGTCCATCGTTTTTCAAAGCAAGTTTCCCGCCGATATTGCCGCGAAGTCGTATGGCGACAAGCGCAAGGAAGGGGATAGGGTGGCCGCAGAGTTTAAGGCGCTTCTTCCGGAACCGGCTGACCTGGGTGCGCGCCCGGCTCACTATCGTAGCCTCCTGCAGAAGGTCTTGAGCCTGGGGTTCCGCGAGATTACCAACACGGCAATCACTCGACCCAACGAGGCGCAAGTGAAGGGCTTCTTTGCGGATCGCATTGAGGCGGACAAGAATAAATCGCTCATTCCGATGGCCATCGCCTATCGCGGGGATACTCGCGAGTTCGCCACTGTGATCGCCCACAAGGGCGCGCAGAGCCGCGTCGACCTCAAGATGCTGAACATGGACAAGCCCTGGCATCCATTCAGCGATCCCGTGGTAGCTGGCAAGATGTATACCCGTGGCGCGAGCGGCGACAATTGCCTCTACTCAGTCACTAGCGTGGCCACCGACGTAAGCATCCCCGTGGGCTTTCCCCTCATCGAAGATCAGAATATATACTCCCTTCCTCTTCTTCCTTCCACCGAAACCGTCCGCAACCTCAGTAAGTGGAATTACAAACTCTTTCGCGAAGCGCAAGCCAAATTGCCAGTGCGGCTGGCTAAGGTGCAAATGAACGGTGTTCCGGGCAAATCTACTGGCATTTTTCTAGCCACCGATAGCTTTATTTACGCCGTACGCGTGAAGCGCGCCGCGCACACACAGGACTTCGTCGAAACCCAATTTGGCATCCCGCAGAATCAGTGCAAGGAACGTGGCGTGCGTGACGTGAAGCTGAAGAATTTTTTGGCTGGAGCGCGCATTCGCCGGATTCACCTTGGGCCTGCACGCATGTGCGGCACCGTTGGTTTTGTTCAAGAGGCGAAGTTCTTCGTCGGCGGGCGCTGGGTAGATAATCCGGATGCAAATGCCTTCGCCAACGAGCATTTCTACGGCGACCTTGCTGCCAGCAACAAGGCCCTGCAGATGATCCGCAAGCAACTGCAGCTTGACGCTGGCCGCATCATCCAAGGCGAATCCGACGACATGGCGCCCAACCCTATGCCCGTTGTCTCCGCCATTCAGCAGTGGAATCTGACGTTCGAGCAATTCAATGCGTACAAGAGTCAGGCCCCAGCCAACCTTTACCTTGGCAACGTAAGCTAGTACGGTCCCTTGCGACTCACTCGTTTGTTGGGTGGTGGAGTTGGTCGCGACGACGTGAACCGCTCTGCCGGCACGATCTCGTTGCCGGAGTCCGAGGCGGATCAACTCCACGCTATAGGCCCCGGTCACCTTGCCATTCGCGCCTGGTACTGACCACTCCGCAGTGGCGGAAACGAATCGGCATCAACACGAGTATAATTAAGTGTGGTTTTAGCTTCTGTGTTCCGCACCTTCGTTCGCCTTTTCACTCACATCCAACTGATGCCCGTGCTTGAGAGCGGCGAGGAAACCCTCGTCGGCGGGCAGGCCGTGATGGAGGGTGTGATGATGCGCGCCCCGCATAGCTATTGCGTGGCCGTTCGCAAGCCCGATGGTGAGATTGTGACGCAGGAAATGCCCCTAGCCCGGCTGAGCGAAAAGCGCCCCATTCTAGGCATACCCGTGCTGCGCGGGGTAGCCACGCTGGGCCATGCCATGTACCTCGGCATGAAGGCCCTTAAATTTTCCGCCGATGTGGCGCTACACGAGGAAGTGAAGAAGGACGCCGAGGCCAAGGGCAAGACCCTTGAAACGAAAGAGGGTGAGTATAGTGGCGCCATACCTGGCTGGATGATGGCGGCCAATCTCGCGTTCTCCCTGGTGTTTTTCATCTTCCTTTACAAGTTTGTGCCCCTGGTTCTTACCCAGTGGCTGGTGAAGGTGGTACCTGCCGTCGAGAACCAGATCTTGTTTAATGCGGTGGATGGCGTTATTCGCTTGCTGATCTTCTGCGGGTTTCTGTTTGCGATTTCCCGTACGCCGGATATTCGTCGCGTCTTCCAGTTTCACGGTGCCGAGCACAAGGTGGTGTTTAATTTTGAGAGTGGTAAGCCGGTGACGGTGGAAAACGCGCAGAGCTTTTCCACCTTCCATCCGCGCTGCGGCACCAGTTTCCTGATTGTGGTGATGCTGGTCTCGATTGCGGTGTATACCGTGTTTCCGTTTGAGAGCTTTCTGGCCAAATTCCTGCTGAGGCTGGCGGCGCTTCCTGTAATTGCCGGTCTCAGCTATGAGCTGATTCGTTACTCGGCCAAGCACCAGGGGAGCATTCTGGCGATGCTGGTGGCTCCCGGGCTTTGGCTGCAGCGGATTACCACGCAGCCACCCTCGGACGACCAGGCCGAAGTGGCCATTCGCGCGCTCGACCGCGCGATGGCGCTTGAACTTGAGCAGGGCGGCGAGGCGGTTATCGCCTAAATCGCCGCCAGCGCGCACTTTTCCATGCAATACGCCGATAAACTCGCGGGCCTCGAAGCACGTTACGAGGAACTCACCGCCCAGATGTCCAACCCTGATCTGATCAGCGATCAGACGGAGTACACCAAGGTAGCCAAGAAGCAGCGCGACCTCGAAGAAGTCGTGTCGAAATTCCGCGAGTGGCGGCAGGTTTCAGATAACCTGGCACAGGCTCGTCAGATGCTGAACGATGGCGATGACGATCTGCGGGAAATGGCGAACGCGGAAATTGAAGAGCTGGAACCCCAGTTGGCTGCCGCCGAGGGTGCGCTGCGAATGTTGCTGCTGCCCAAGGACCCTAACGACGAGAGGAACGTAGTGCTGGAAATCCGCGCCGGCACGGGCGGTGACGAAGCCAGCCTGTTCGCGGCTGAAACCTTCCGGATGTACACGCGCTATGCCGAAGAACAACGCTGGAAGGTAGAAGTCATCGACATTAGCGAGTCAGCCGTCGGGGGCATTAAGGAAGTGATCGCCCTGATTTCGGGCGACAAGGTTTACAGCAAACTGAAGTACGAGAGCGGTGTCCACCGTGTGCAACGGGTGCCGGAAACCGAGACGCAAGGGCGGGTGCACACCTCCGCCATTACGGTAGCGGTTCTGCCCGAGGCGGACGAAGTGGAACTGGACATCCAGGAAAAAGACTTGCGCGTGGATACCTTCTGCTCATCGGGTCCTGGCGGGCAGAGCGTGAATACCACCTACTCCGCCGTGCGCATCACTCACCTGCCCACGAACACAGTGGTGAGCTGCCAGGACGAGAAGTCGCAAATCAAAAATCGCGCCAAAGCAATGCGTGTGCTGCGCTCGCGTCTGTATGAGATAGAACTCGAAAAGCAGCAGGCGGCTATCGGCGCGGAACGCAAGAGCATGGTGGGATCCGGCGACCGCAGCGAGAAGATCCGCACCTACAACTTTCCGCAAAACCGCCTCACCGACCATCGCATTGGCTTGACGCTCTACCAGTTGGACCTCATTATGGAGGGACGGCTGGATTCGATTGTCTCCGCGCTCACCACGCATTACAACGCGGAGAAGCTGAAGGTGCAGGCCAGCGACGACCCGAATGGATCTAAGAACGGCGCTTAAGCAGGGAGAGACACTGCTCACGGAGGCGGGTGTCACTGTTCCGCGTCTTACCGCCGAAGTGCTTCTGTGTCATGCGCTGGGCAAAGAGAAGGTTTACCTCTACGCGCACCCGGAAGAGGAACTTTCCCAACTCACCTGGATCCACTATGGCCGTTACCTCCACGAGCGCATGGAGGGAAAACCAACCCAATACATCACGCGCCATCAGGAGTTCTTTGGGCGCGAATTTTATGTGACGAACGCGGTGTTGATTCCGCGTCCCGAAACCGAGCATTTGGTGGAGACGGCACTACGGTTGATGCCCAAGGCGGGCTGCGCGATTGACCTCGGCTGCGGGTCGGGGGCAATCGGGATTACATATCACCTCGAAACCGGTTCGCCCACTCACCTGAGCGATCTTTCGCGGCCGGCCCTCGAAATTGCGCGTTACAATGCCGCTCACCTGGGCGCGGAGGTCTCACTGCATCAGGCGGACTTCGCCAGTTCTCTGCGCACGCAGTCAGTGGACCTGATTCTGTGCAACCCGCCGTACGTACCGGCCGGAGACGAGAGCGTGCTACAGCGAGAGATCCGTGACCACGAACCGGCACTGGCGCTTTATGGGGGTGATTCCGGGGTGGAGCCTTACCGGGTGGTGGTGGAGCAGGCGCTCTGGCTGCTGCGTCCGGGGGGATGGGTGGTATTCGAACTGGGTTACCAAGGGTTGCAAGAGGTGCGTCGGATGCTGAATACCCCTGCTTGGGAAGCGCAAGAAGTGGTACACGACCTGGCTGGCTGGCCGCGGGTGCTGGCCGCGAGGCGCAGCGGCTAAGCGATCCGGATACTGGGGCCTTTGCCTTCGTCGAACCTGGCGGCAATCTGGCCGTAACGAAATGGGCTGGGTTATCGTAGGATAGTTATAAGCAGAAACGCCCCCTCCGAGGTCAACCTCTCGCATGAAACTAAAGTCGCGTGCTCTTCTCGTACCCGGAGTCATCCTCCTGTTCGCCGTGCTGGGCGGACTTTTTGGCCCTGGCATGGGCGGGTCTACCGCAGCCGCGGCTGACCGCTCTGAGCAGGATATCGATCGCAGTGTCCGCACATTTACGAAGGTCTTTTCGATTGTGGAGGAGAATGCCGCGGATGTGGTAGACCCCAGCCGGGCCATTTATAACGGCGCTATCCCAGGCATGCTGCATACGCTTGATCCGCACTCTAACTTCTTCGATCCGAAGCAGTTCCAGTTGTTGCGTGAAGATCAGCGTGGGCAGTATTTCGGTGTGGGCATGCTGGTGCGGATGCATCGCGCGCGTGTGGTGGTGGTGAATCCGTTCCCCGGCTCACCTGCTTATAACGCCGGCATCCGGCCAAGCGACATCATCCACAAGATCGACGGCGAGGTAACCGAGGGCTGGGATCAGGGCAAGGTAGCGGAACGGCTGAAGGGCCCCCGTGGCACGACGGTACGCGTCACCATGCTGCGCCGAGGCGAAGACGGCCAGAAGGAATTGAACTTCAACATCGTCCGCGACGAGATTCCCCGGAAGAGTGTGGCGGACGCATTCTATGTACGTCCCGGCATTGCCTACCTGCAGATTAAGCAGTTTAACGAGAACACCAGTTCGGAGATGGAGCAGAACCTTCGGCGGCTTAAGGAGAGCGAGATCAAGGGGCTAGTGCTGGATCTGCGTGATAATCCCGGCGGCATTCTGAACGAGGGCGTGAATGTGGCTGACCACTTCCTGAAGAAGGGCCAGGCGATTGTATCGCATCGTGGCCGTGCCTCCGCCCAGCGAAAGTATGAAGCGCGCCGCGGTAGCCGCGGAGCGGACTATCCCATCGTAGTGCTACTGAACGGTAGCTCCGCTTCAGCGGCGGAAATCGTCGCGGGAGCCTTGCAGGATCATGACCGCGCGTGGATTTTGGGTGAGCAGACTTTCGGAAAGGGATTGGTGCAGACCGTGTTCCCGCTTTCGGAAGACACCGGCCTTGCGCTCACCACCGCCAAGTACTACACCCCCAGCGGGCGCCTGATTCAGCGCGACTATTCCAAGGTGAGCTTCTACGATTACTACAGCCGCAAGAATGGCGACGCCAAGGACCCGGAAGACGTACGTATGACTGATAGCGGACGCACCGTCTACGGGGGCGGCGGCATTACGCCGGACGAGAAGTTCGAAGGCGCCAAACCAAACAGTTTTCAATATCGCGTCCGCGACCAGCAGATGGCGTACTCCATGTTCGCCGCGCACTACTTCGCCCGGAATTCGCTGAGCATCGGCGAGGACTTTCAGGTGAACGACGCCGTGGTTGACGACTTCCGAGAGTTCCTGAGATCAGAGAAGATCGAAGTGACCGACGAAGAGTTCGCGACGAATCGCCCGCAGGTCCGTGTGGATCTGAAGCGTGCGATGTTCACCTACGCGTTGGGTGACGAAAAGAGCGAAGCACTGATGGTGCGCGAAGATCCGATTATTGAACGCGCCACTGACGCGATGGCCCGTGCGCAGTCGCTGCAGGAAACAGCGCGTAAAACCATTGCCCAGCGCAATGGCGCACAGCAGCCGGAATAACAAGGCTGGAAAGTCCGGCACGCTCGCACCATTGGCCAGGCCAAGCTGGCCCGGCATGGTATAACCAGATTTGGGACCCGCGCAGCAATGGGCGGGTCCTTTCCGTATCCATGCACGCTTCTGTTAGTTCTTCTCCCGCGTCGGTCACGCCGGTGGTGGCCCAAGCGGCGGTAGTGGCCCAAGCTGTGGTCCTCGACACCGGCGGCCAGTATTGCCACCTGATTGCCCGCAAGATTCGCGAACTTGGGATTTACTCCGAAGTGAAGCCGTCTGAGACGCCCGCCACGGAACTGGCCGGCGCTAGAGCAATCATCATTTCGGGTGGCCCCAGCAGCGTCTACGACCCAGGCAGCCCCACGGTTGACCCCGCCATCTTCGGGTCGTCAGCCGCGGTGTTGGGCATCTGCTACGGACTGCAGTTGGCCGCATACCTGCTCGGCGGCAAAGTGGAAAAAGTAGACCGGGGAGAATACGGGCGTGCGCTGCTGAGCGTCCATGGCGACTCCCCGCTGGTGGAAGGCTGGCAAGGCAAACCACGCCAGGTGTGGATGAGCCACCGCGATACGGTGGTGGCGCTGCCCGAGGGCTTCACCGGCTTAGCCACCACCGATACCTGCCCCTTTGCCGCGGCAGCAGACGAAGCCCGGCGCGTGTACGGCGTTCAGTTCCATCCCGAGGTGGTGCATACCCACGAGGGGATGAGCTTGCTGCGCAACTTTCTGTTTGGCATCGCCGGCTGTGCGCGCGATTGGGACCCTTCGCAGGTTGTGGACCAACTGGAAGAGGAAATCCGGCAGGTGGTGGGAGAGCGCAACGTGTTCTTCTTCATCAGCGGCGGCGTGGATTCCACCGTTGCCTATACGCTCTGCCTGCGGGCGCTGGGGGCGGATCGTGTGCGTGGCATCTATGTGGATACCGGGCTGATGCGCAAGGGAGAGACCCGGTTTGTTCGCGACCTTTTCGGCAGCTTGGGTGGCGGCGCGTCCGTGCATGTGGCGGAAGCAGAACCCTACTTCCTTGAAAAGCTCGAAGGCGTGGTGGACCCCGAGGCCAAGCGCCACTGCATCGGCCAGGAGTTCCTGGAAGTACAGAACCGCATTCTGGAAACCGAGCATTTTCTGGATGGCAACTGGATTCTGGGGCAGGGAACCATCTATCCGGACACTATCGAATCCGGCGGTACCGCCAAGGCGGACCTCATTAAGACCCACCATAACCGGGTGGAAGGCATCCAGCGGCTGATGGCGGAAAACCGCATCGTGGAACCGCTGCACAATCTCTACAAGGACGAAGTGCGCGAGGTGGGTGCGCAGCTCGGGATTCCCCACGCCTTCCTTCACCGGCATCCCTTTCCTGGGCCGGGCCTCGCGATTCGCTGTCTCTGTGCCGCCGAAGCCGAAGCCCCCGCGCGGATTGATGGCGGCTGGCTGCTGCCGCTGCGTTCCGTGGGCGTCCAGGGAGATTCGCGCAGCTACAAGCCGGTGCTGTTGATGGACCTCCCGGATTCATGGCCTTCTGGCGGATGGGAGACGGCCTACGATCAGGCCACCCATCTGATCAATGCCAACGACCAGTTCAACCGCGTGGTACTGGAGCCAGTACGCGGAGCCATCGCCGCGGAATTGTGCAACGTGCGCCCCTCCTCCATCACCCGCGAGCGGCTTGACCGTTTGCGCGATGCAGACGCACTCGTCCGCGAGGTGTGCCTCGCAAGCGGTTTCGAGCACGAAGTGTGGCAATTCCCCGTGATTCTGGCGCCTTACGGCACGGAAGCCGCTCCGGATTCCATTGTGCTGCGGCCCATCCAATCCGTGGACGGAATGACTGCGCAGTCCGTTGGTATGCCCTTTGCCGTGCTGCGCGGGCTCTGCGAGCAGTTGCTGGCCCTGCCGGGAATCGCTACCGTGCTCTACGACCTTACTCACAAGCCGCCGGGCACGATTGAGTGGGAATAGCCATTGCGCCTATTGCTGCCAGTGGAGGATTCGCGCCAGCGTTTGATTGGCGCTGTCATCGCAGCGTAGTGCGTTCGCGCTACCCTCGGGGTATGCACTGGTTCTTCCTGCTCACCGCCCTGCCCCTCCTGGTGCTGCCGCTTGCCAGCCAGGAAGCTAAGCCTCCAGCTAAACGCATCCTGGTAGAAGGCCATCGCGGTGCGCGCTGGGTGCTGCCGGAGAATACCATTCCCGCCATGCATCACGCGATGGAGATGGGTGCTGACGTCCTGGAAATGGACCTCTCGGTAACTAAGGACAACGTGCTTGTGCTTTCGCACGACGCCGTGATGAACCCCGCAATCTGCAAGGGTCCGGACGGAATGTCTCGCGTGATTCGCGAGCTAACCCTGGCGGAACTGAAGCAGTTCGATTGCGGATGGGCGCCCAACCCCGGCTTCCCGGCCCAGCAGGCGCTCCCAGGCACGCGGATGCCAACGCTCGAGGAAATATTCCAGGAGTTCGCGGCAATTGAGGGCGTTCAGTTCAATATCGAAACCAAGATCGACCCGCGGAAACCGGAGCTCACGCCATCTCCCGAAGAGTTCTCCCGCATGCTGGTGGACCTTGTGCGCAAGTACAAGATGGAGAAGCGCGTGATTGTGCAGAGCTTCGATTTCCGTACGCTGCATGCCGTAAGGAAGCTGGCGCCAGAACTGCGGCGTTCGGCTTTGCTGGGCATGGGCGAAGAGAGTTTCGTGGAGACCTCGAAGCGAGCGGGCGACGCGCCCATTGTTTCGCCGCACTTCCGCCTGGTGACACCTGCCAAGGTAAAGGACGCCCAGGCGGCGGGCCTGAAGGTGGTGGCCTGGACCGCGAATACGCCTGCGGAATGGCAGCCGCTGATTGACGCCGGCGTCGACAGCATCATCACGGATAATCCGCAGGGGCTGATTCTGTACTTGGAAGAGCGCAACCTGCGATAGGACGCTGGCCAACCGCCTCCGCCGTTGGGGAGTTGCCCTTTGAATGCGATACCGTAAACAGCATGTTCCCCCATTGGCATCGCGTGTCCTTGGTCGTGGTTGCAATTCTTGGTCTCTTCGCGGGGCTGACCCTCTCCGCACAAAGCACGCAGCGCCTGTCCTGGGTGAAACCGCGCGTGGTGGTGGAGACCGACGCGCCGGGTGGCGACCCTGATGACGAGGCATCGCTCGTTCGATTCTTCCTGTACCTCAATGAATGGGATACGGAAGCGCTAATTGGCACGCGCGGGCCCGGGGATAGCCGGCTGGGGATCAGCGGCAAAGAACGTATCCTCCAGTACGTTGACGATTATCGGGCGGTTTACCCGAACCTGCGGGTCCACGCCGATGGCTTTCCGGAACCGGATCGCTTGCGCGCGCGGGTCTACCAGTCTTATGAAGGAACCGAGGCGCGTGATGCCGTGGTCTCCATTCTGGAAGCTGACGACCCCCGGCCCATCTGGTATCAGGACTGGGGCACCAACGAAGACGACGGTGTACCCACGGCCCTGAGGCAGGCGCTTGACTACCTGCAGGTCAATCGCAGTCCCGCAGTCTACCGGCAGTTGGTGGCCAAGCTCCGCTATGTGGAGGTCCACCTCCGCGACTTTCTTGGTCACCACCGCCTGGCGCTTCGGTTCTACATGGACACCTTCTATCCCACCATGGACGGCGGACGCTGGTATCACCGCTGGAAACCGCTCACTGAGAAGGCAGGAGGCTTTGACATCGAGCGCCACGTGCGTGCCACCCATGGTCCGCTTACCGCTAACTACACCATCACCAAAGAGGGAGACACTCCTGTGTTCATGCACCTGATTCCGAACGGTCTGCATGACCCGGAGCACCCGGAGTGGGGTTCGTGGTCCGGCCGCTATGGCTACAACGCGGCCCTTAACATGTGGTGGTGCGATCAGCGTGACACTTGGAACGGCAGTACTCACCGCGACAACACCCTGCTGCGCTGGGTGGAGCATATACAGAACGACTTCCGGGCGCGCGCTGGCTGGTGTGTGTCGGACAAACTGGCCGGTGCAAATCATGCCCCGGTCCCGGTGCTTAACGGAGACCGTGGTTGGGACGTGCTGTTACGGGAAGCAGTTCTAGGCGAGGCAGTTGAGTTGACTGCGGCCGGTTCGTCGGATCCTGACGGCGATAGCCTGCACTACGCGTGGTTTCACTACCGCGAAGCCGGTTCCTATGGCGGAGAGGTTCAGCTTGAGGGCGCGAGCACCGCGGTGGTCCGGCTGAGAATGCCCGAGGATGCGCACGGCCATACCATCCATGTGGTGCTGCAGGTGACGGATTCCGGCCAGCCCGCGCTTACCCGTTACCGCCGGATGATTCTCGCCGGGAAGCGGCAGGAGGCCGATGCGCGCTGAGGGAAGAGAAGCGTATCTGGCCCATTGGTGTTTCCAGGCAACCCGGAAACACAGACTGCCCGCTCGCCGCGAAGAGCAACACAAGCAGTGTCGCGTTCGGACGAGCGGGCAGCTTGTCTATTCAACTTTGGCAGGTGACCTTAGGGCACAGTCCCGCAAGCAATGACTCTGCCCCTTCGTTTCGACTCAACCTGTGATGACAGAACTCCGAGACGCAGGGAGCACTGGCCGTGACCGCCACCTGTTAGTCGAAGGAGATTGAGGTTTCATTCGAGCAAATCGACGTGTTCTGCTCGCAGACTCTATGGGTGTAAGTGCCGCGACCGCGAAGATCGATGTTGTCGATATGTGACCCCGTATTGGGGACCGAGGCAACCGACACGCCATTGCGGTAGAGGTCAATTCTGTCCGACGTAGCGCCAGTCCATCGAAGCGAGGCTTTCTGTAAGCCACGCGAAAGATACCCGGAGATGCTCAGGCTAAAGCCCGGGGCCACAACGGAGACCGCTCTCAGTCGGGTAGCTGTGGCCCCTTCATTGTCCGCCACAGTGAGCCGGACCGAATACGATCCAGCCGATTCATAGGTGTGGAAGCTTGTGATACCGTTGCCGGAATTTCCGTCCCCAAAGTCCCACAAATAACCAACAAGGGTACCATCCGGATCGGACGAAGCGGAGGCATCAAAGGAACACTGTAAATGGTTGCAGTGCACAACGAAATCCGCTGAGGGTCGCTGGTTCTCAGGCGGAAGATCGAGGCGACGCGAGGAATCCACCCGTTCCGTGTGGAGGTTCTTATTGCCGAGAGCATCGGTGACTTCAAGGGTCGCGAAGTAAGTGTAGCTGCGGCAGCGCACATTCGTGTACGTATGGTTGACGCGTACGCCGGTGCGCAAGGTTGTTTCGCTTTCACGGTCTTCGGCGAGATAGCGCCGCAGATACCATGAGTAGCCGAGAATCGGGCCATTCGGTGACGTTGAGGAACTGCCGTCAAAGGTGCAGGTTAGTTCCGAACACCAGTTCGCTCTGGGTTCACAGCCGTAAACAAATTTCGCTTCCTGGGACAGCGCGGGCCTGGCCAGGAACGAGAGGAGACAGACGAGGGCAACACGAGATAGTGTGTGCATGCGCGCTCTCCTTGTCCAGGGATCGTGGATAGGCGAGAGCAAGGATGCCCCAGCCTGCAGCCGTTGTAGCACCCTATGGATCGGGTTTCAACCAGTCCTGGAATCACAGTGTTTCTGGTGCCGTATCTCACTGACAGCTTGGGGTCAAGGTGTCAGACAATGGCAGAGAACCTCGCCCGAGAAGAAAACCGCAACCGCTTGATTCCGCTGAGTCAGCACCGAGGCGATTTTCTTGATCGGAGGTGAACTCGCGGTTGATACCCACCACCGACACTGTGATGGGCGCTCGCGTTCTTTGTTTCCCGGAGCTTTAACTCCGGGCTGGTGGAACGCACTCTTCCGGCTGGGCTATGGGACGGAGTCGGCGGACGCGGAATCGGACTCGAATTTCTGTCGGCAGGCGTGGTCACTGGCGGAGGATTTTCTCCATGGCCTTTCCCTTGGCCAGTTCATCGATCAGCTTGTCCAGGTAGCGTATCTGCTGCATGCGTTTGTCCTCAATCTCCTCCACCCGATAACCGCAGATCACTCCGGTGATCTTGGATACATTCGGGTTGATCCTCGGCGCCTTGGCAAAAAAGGTTTCGAAATCGACCTTGGTGTCGATTTGCTGTTGCAGAGCCTGTTCGTCATAGCCCGTAAGCCAGTGAATGATAGCGTGCACTTCCTCTTTTGTGCGGCCCTTCTTCTCTGCCTTGGCAATGTAATGGGGGTAGACGCTCGCAAAGGTCATTCTGAATACTCTGGTGTAGTCCATCGCCTTGTTCCTCCTCCTGGTATTTCACCAAGTTTCGGACCGGCAGCCTAGAGGATTCGTGCCAAAGTACGACGCGGAGCCCGCGGGCTTTCGCCAGACGCGGCCATCTGTCCCGGTCGAACCCCTAGGGTTTGGTTCTCTACCTCGAAGAGGGGAATCTGCGGTTGGACCCGGCACAGGCGCCGCTGTTGTCAGTTGCAGCGACGAGGTTCTGGGTTCCGTCGCCGACCGTGTTCTGGCGCGCGTGCAGGCGGAAACGCTACCGGAGAAGACGACCCAGTGTGATCATGCTGTAGCACGAATGGATTAATCGTGCTACGAACTGCTAAGCTTGATCTTGGTCACAGCTTGACCCAAGGCCCACGGCCGCCTCGATTGGGATGCTGTCGGCGCGCCGGAGCTGAAGGGAGATCGAGGTCGCGATGTTTCACAAGGGGTTTGCAGCCGGGTGGTTGGGAGTCCTCGCCCTGGCTTTGTTTGGCGTGGGAGTATTGTTGCTGCCAGCGGCGCTGAGTGCCCAAGGCGCGGATGCCACAGTGCGAGGGCAGATCTCTGATGAATCAGGGGGAGTAGTTCCGGATGCACTCATCGAATTGGAGAGCATCGAACGTGGCTTTGTGAGAGAGACTCGCAGCAACGGCGCAGGCCAGTATGTGTTTGCCAACGTTGCGCCGGGGCGATACCGAGTGCGGGTTCCGGCGAGCGCTTTCGCGCTTGCCCAAAGCGAGGAACTGCAGCTGAGCGTAGGGTCCAGTATCGTCCTGAGCTTCACCCTGAAAGTTGGAGCGCGCGCGGGAGACACTGTCGACGTCCTGGAGCGCGCGGATGCGATCGGCGATTCAGCAGCGGTGAGCACGGTGATTGATCGTCAGTTCATCGGCAACCAGCCGCTCAATGGGCGGACGCTCCAAAGCTTGATTGCCCTATCGCCTGGCGTGACGATGACCCCGGCACGGCTGCCATCGCCAGGGCAGTTCAGCGTAAACGGGCAGCGCGCATCGGCGAACAACTTCCTATTGGATGGAGTAAGTGCGAACTTCGGCACGAGCGCGTCAGTGACTCCATATGAGCCTCTTGGCGGCACTGTGCCCGCACTCACGGCGCTCGGTTCTACCGCATCACTGGCATCACTCGAAAGCCTGGAGGAATTCAGCATCCAGACCAGTACCTACTCTGCTGAGTTTGGAAGGCAACCTGGGGCGCAAGTGACACTGGTGACGCGGTCTGGGACCAATAGCTATCACGGCTCGGCGGTGCATTACTTCCGGAACGATAAGCTGGATGCCAACAACTGGTTTGCCAATGCGAATCAGCTCCCCCGTCAGGCGCTACGCTTGAATGACTTTGCGTTCACCCTTGGCGGCCCCGTGGTTCTGCCAGCGCCAAACGGTGGCGGAATCTGGAGCGGCAAGGACCGGACGTTTTTCTTCGTCTCGCACGAAACCCTACTACTGCGGCAACCCTTTGTTACGCCACCATTGAATGTGCCTTCCGCGGAAGCGCGGGCGCAGGCACAGGGAATGGTGGGCGAACTGTTGCGTGCTTTCCCTCAGCCCATTAGGCCAGCCCTGGAGGGAAACCCCCTCGTCTCGCCGTACATTGCCACGATCTCGAACCCAGCACGTCTACACGCTACCAGCGTGCGGCTCGACCACGTGTTGACGAGCAATTGGAACCTCTTTGGGCGGTTCCATGAGTCGCCGTCGGATAGCCGTGAGCGGGCCAAGTATTGCGCCACCAGCTGCATTTCCGTCACGGAAGCCGATACACGCACCGTTACTGGAGCGCTCACCGGGGCACTTAGCCCTACCCTGGTGTCTGATTTTCGCGGGAACTTCTCGCTTTCGACAACACGGCTCTTTTACGAAATGGACGACTTCGGGGGAGCTGTGGTGCCATCGCATTCGACGCTCTATCCTTCGTTCACCGATGGCAGCAAGGGGTATCTCTATCTGGAGGTAGACCCCGCGGGCGACAACACGCTGAGTGATGGGCTATTTGTTACCAATCAGCAACGGCAGTTGCATCTCGTGGAAACCCTAAGCTGGGTATCCGGGACGCACGCGGCCAAATTCGGCGCAGACTACCGGCGGCTTGCCCCATTCTCCGATTCGGGCAGCTATCGGCGGCAGTTCCGATATCCCACGGTGGCAGCCCTCGCGCAGGATTCCCCTGTGGCCGGGTCGATTATTGCCCCGGACGTTGTGTTTCAGCCGCGGTTTACCAATTTCTCGCTCTTTGCGCAGGACGCTTGGCGCGCAACCCCGCGCCTGACCGTGAGCTACGGTGTACGGTGGGACCTCGCCCCCTCCCCTGGCGAAGCAAATGGCAACCTTCCAAGGACTGTTGCCAATCTCGACAACCCCAGCGAACTGAGCATCGCAAAGCCCGGAACAGAGTTTTACTCCACCACCTATTCGAATTTTGCGCCACGCCTCGGAGTTGCCTACCGCCTGGATTCCTCGGGGGATACGGTGGTTCGCGGGGGGGTAGGGATGTTTTACGATCTCGGATACGGGTTCGTGGGGAATGCCTTCAATACCAGTCTGTGGCCGTTCGCGCGGGTGCAGTCGTTTTCAAGTCTCAGATATGGGGCGGATGGCACCGCTATCCAGCCGCCGCCCGTAAGCCAGAGCCCTCCGTATGCCAGGCTCTTCGCGTACGAAGATGGGTTCCGACTGCCTCGGATTATGCAGTACAGCCTCGCTGTCGAGCGCGCAGTTACTCGCGTGGACAGCGTGTCGGTATCTTACGTCGGGGCGAGCGGCCGCCGGCTGGGTCGCATTGAGCAGATCCGGAATCTAGCCCCAGGGTTCACACGGATCGATGCGGTGCGCAGCAACGCAGAATCCAACTACAACGGTCTGCAACTGCAGTACCGTCGACGGCTCTCAGCGGGGTTGCAGGTCCTTAGCAATTACACTTGGTCGAAGTCACTGGACACCGCGAGTGAGGAATCGATCAGCAATTTCTTCGCTCCGTCCACGCGAATCAGCCCATCGACAGACCGCGGACCCAGTTCCTTTGACGTTGCCCACCAAACCAACACCGCAGTGAGCTATCTGGTAAGCGAGAGCGCCGGAGCTTCCTGGGTGCGGCGTCTGGCGGGTGGCTTCTCGTTCGACGGTATCTATCGTGCCCGGTCTGCGCTGCCGGTGAACGTGCTTACGGGGCGCGACCCATTTGGGATTGGCATCACCACGGTTTCCAGGCCCGATCTAGTTCCGGGAGTGCCTGTCTATCTGCGGTCCGGTGCCTATGCTGGCGGAATGATGGTGAATGCCGCGGCCTTCGATTCCGTCACACCACAGACTGAGGGCCGGCAAGGTACGCTGGGAAGAAATGCCGTCCGAGGATTTGAAGCGTGGCAGGTGGATCTCTCCGCAAAGCGTGCCTTCGCGTTCGGCGAGACGGTTCGGCTGGAATTTCAAGCAGACGCATTCAATCTGTTTAACCATGCCAGTTTCTTCAACCCGCTTGGCACCATGCAAAGCTCCAACTTCGGCCGTGCCACGCAGATGCTGGGTACCGGTCTGGGCGGGCTGAGCCCCCTGTTTCAGATGGGCGGGCCACGGTCTGTGCAGTTAGCGCTCCGGTTGAAATTCTGAAGAGCAAAAGAGAGGAACTGATCAGTGATGAAGGCGAACTTTCGGCTCCCCGTTTGGGCGCGATTCGTGTGCGGTTTGGCCGCGGTATGCGTGGCAATGCCCCACGATCTGTACCTGAAACCGGGTGCCTCGGTGGTGCCCCCTGCCAGCCAGCAGCGGGTAGCGATGCATAACGGGGATTCGTTTCCAGGCAGCGATGGGCCTCCCGCCCTGGAGCGGTTGCGGGATTCGCAGGTAGTGTCTGCATCCGGCACAGAGCCCTTGCGAAATGTTCGGGTTGACGGCAAGGTTGGCTTGGCGGATTACGTTGCACCACAGGGGAGTTTCGCCGTAGTCACCCGCACGATTCCCAACTTCATTGAACTCGGGGTATTCAGCTTCGAACGCTACCTGAAGCATGAGGAACTGGAGTGGGTAGTTCGCTGGCGCGCGGAGAACAATGAGTCGCTGAAGAGCGGCCGCGAATTCTATAGCAAGCATGCCAAGGCACTCGTGAACTTGAGTACGGACGACTTTGCGCTTGCACCAATTGGGCATACCGCGGAGATCGTTCTGCTGGAGAATCCCGCGAAACGCAAACCGGGGGACGCATTGCGAATTCGAGTCCTGTTTCGAGGGAAGCCAATGGCCGATCAACCAATCGAGGCGTCCTGGGCGTTCGGAGACGCCGTGAAGCAGCAGTGGGTGGGGCGTACCAACGAGCAGGGAGAACTATCTGTGTCGCTGGAATCAGCGGGTCTTTGGAAATTACACACGATTGTGATGGAACGGCGCACGGACAGGAAAGAGGCTGACTGGGAGAGCTTCTGGGCGAGTGTGACATTCGAGTTCGGGGAACAGCGATAGGACGACGGGCAGAGCATGCGGGGGAGGTGCCCCTGTTGGCGGCGGTGGTGCGGCGCGGCGGAGTTCCTGAGAGTACGCCGGTCCAGGCGTGATGAGAACCCGTAACAGGTATGCGTCGCGTTCCACATTGTGCAACTGCTTGCGCGCTTGGCTTTATTCTGCTTGCAATCCTATTACTTCCCGCGCAAGACACTCAACACGTGCCATGGGTGAAACCGCGCATCGTGGTGGAGACGGATGCTCCCGGCGGAGACCCCGACGATGAAGGCTCGCTGGTGCGCTACTTTCTTTACCTCAACGAATGGGATACCGAAGCGCTGATTGGAACCCGCAGCGCCGCCGACAGCCGGCTGGGGATCAGCGGCAAAGCGCGCATTCTGCAATATGTGGATGATTACGAGGTGGTGTATCCCAACCTGAGTACACACGCCGCAGGATTCCCAGTTCCGGAATCGTTGCGCCGCCGGGTGTTCCAGTCTTACGAAGGTACTGAAGCCCGCGATGCGGTGATTGCCATCCTGGAGGCGGACGATTCGCGCCCCATCTGGTATCAGCATTGGGGCACCAATGAAGATGATGGCGTCCCCATTGCCTTACGGCAGGCGCTGGATTATCTGCAGGCGAGCCGCAGCCCCGAGGTCTATCGGCATCTGGTTGCGAAGCTTCGCTACGTGGAAGTGCATCTTCGTGATTTCCTTGGTCACCACCGTCATGGCTTCGTTTCTACATGGACACGTTCTACCCTACGATGGACGGGGGTCGATGGTATCACCGCTGGGAGCCGCTCACCGTTAGGGCAGGAGGATTTGGTATTGCGCGCGATGTGCGCGCTGTGGAGGGAGATCTCAGTTGCGACGTTCAGCTTCGTGAAGTGGGGGCGGGAGAGACGGTAGAGTTGACTGCCCGGTGTTCTCGAGATCCCGACGGGGATTCCCTTCACTAAGAATCTTCTACCAGGTAAACTGCCGCACGGGGCCCGACTGTTCGGCCACTTCCAGGCGCGGGCGGAGCCCGGCCTCGTTTAGGGCATTCTCCATCGTCAAACGAGCCACGGCCGGGTGATTCGTGTGGTCACTCAGGTGGCCAAGAACGAGGGTATGGAGATCCCATTCGACACCGCTGGTGACGAAGGAAGCGGCCATGTCGTTTGAGAGGTGCCCGTTGCGACCCATCACGCGCTGTTTCACGCTCCAGGGGTAGGGGCCCACCTTCAGCATCTCCAGGTCGTGGTTCGATTCCAGCAGCAGAAAATGGCAACCCTTCAGATGGAACTTCACAGACTCGGGTACATAGCCAAGGTCAGTGAGCAAGCCCAGCCGGTGGCCCTCCGCCTGCACTACGAAGCCCATCGGGTCGGCTGCGTCGTGGGGGACGGTGAAGGAACGGATGTCGAGATCACCAATCGAGAAGCAGGCGCCGGGTTCGATGAGTTCCACCGTGGGGTCGAGGGTTTTCCAGTGGATGGCGTGGTGTGTGCGCTCGTTCAGGTAGACGGGCAGGGGGCGGCCTGTCTTCGATTTGTGATGGCGCAGCAGGCTGATGAGGCCGGAGATGTGGTCACTGTGTTCGTGGCTGACCACGACGGCATCTAGCGTAGTGGGGTCGATTTCCGCTTCGGCAAGGCGGGCGTGGAGGGCACGGCGGCTGATGCCGGCATCAAAAAGGACACGGCGCTCGGCAGTAGAGATAAGGGTGGCGTTGCCGCTGCTGCCGCTGGCGAGAATGGTTACCTGGACGATGGCGCGCTCTCCGTGGGGAATGGTGCGTTGAAAACAATTGTAGACCGGAATGGAGCCTGTGGTCTGCTCCACTGGCATACTCCCGAAACCCGCGGCGGCGCCGCAATGCGCCCTCCACGCTACAATAACGATGGCTATGCAAGCACGTGTCCACGTATCCCTAAAGCCCAGCGTACTCGATCCGCAGGGCAAGACCATCTGCTCCGCTCTCAACGAACTGGGGCATCGCGCCATCCAGGACGTCCGGCAGGGCAAGTACTTCGAGATTCAGATCGCCGATGGCGTAAGCGAAGAAGAGGCGCGCGCTCTGCTCGAAACGGTGGCGCATGAGGTGCTGGCCAACCCGGTGATCGAGGAATACCGGGTGGACCTGACCACCGGCGAGAAGTCCTGACGGCGGCAGCTCGCGCGGCGCCGCGTCACGCAAACCTGAGGGAGGCTGGCAGACGATGTGCGGGATTATCGGCTATGTGGGGGACCGGCAGGCCAGTTCCCTGATTGTGGAAGGGCTGCGGAAGCTGGAGTATCGCGGCTACGATTCGGCGGGGATTGCCGTTGTCGACGAGACGGGAGCGCTGCATATCCGCCGGGCGCTCGGCAAGTTGCGGCATCTGGAAGAAGCAGTGCAGGCCAGCCCGCTGAACGGGATGCTGGGCATCGGCCACACGCGATGGGCAACGCATGGCCGCCCTAGCGAGGAGAACGCCCATCCGCACGTGGGTCCGAAACGGCAAGTGGCCGTGGTACACAACGGAATCGTTGAAAACTACAGCGTCCTAAGGAAGGAACTGGAAGAGCAGGGGCACCGGTTCGCCACCGAAACGGACACAGAGGTCATCGCCCATCTGGTGGAGCAGCACCTTGGTGGCACGCTGGAGGACGCGGTGCGGGCGGCGGTGCAGCGGCTGCGAGGCATTTTCGCGATTGTGGCGGTGAGTACCGCGGACCCCGGCAAGATCGTGGCCGCGCGGCAAGGACCTCCGGTGGTGGTGGGGCTTGGGCAGAACGCCTACCTGGTGGCAAGCGACGTTACCCCTCTGCTGGCACACACCCGCGACATGTTTTTCCTGGCCGACGGCGACATGGCCGTGCTTACCGCGGACGGGGTACAGCTGAGCGATTTCCAGGGCCAGCCGGTGAGCCGCGAAGTTACCCGCGTGCTGTGGGACCCCATCATGGCGGAAAAGGGCGGCTTCAAACACTTCATGCTGAAGGAGATTTTTGAGCAGCCGCGCGCCGTCCGGGAAACCTTCGTCACGCGGATCGGGCAGGAGTCAGGGGCGGTCTACCTGGAAGAAACCGGACTCACGCCGGCGCAGTTGCAGGCCGTCCGCCAGATGAAGATTGTCGCCTGCGGCACAAGCTGGCATGCTGCCTTGGCGGCCAAGTTCATGATCGAGCAACTGGCGCGGGTCCCGGTGGAAGTGGACTATGCCAGTGAATTTCGCTACAGGGATCCGCTAATTGAGCCGAATACTCTGGTGATCTTCGTTTCGCAGAGTGGGGAGACCGCGGATACGCTGGCCGCCCTGCGGGAGGCTGCCGGCAAAGGTGCCGTGACGCTGGCCATCTGCAACGTGCTGGGCTCCACCCTGGCCCGGGAAGCGGCTGGCTGCCTGCTTACCCATGCGGGGCCGGAGATTGGCGTAGCCTCCACCAAAGCCTTCACGGCGCAACTCACCGCGCTGCTGGTGTTTGCTCTGCACCTTGCGCAGGTGCGGAACGCCTTGCCGGAAGCGGAGGGGCTGCGCTTGGTGAAGGAACTGGTTCATTTGCCGGCGAAGCTCGAAACGGTGCTGGCTCTTGACGACCAGGTGGATAATCTTGCCAAGCTGCTCTATCGCAGTGAGGATTTTCTGTTTCTGGGACGGGGTATCCACTACCCCATTGCGCTGGAAGGGGCGCTAAAGCTAAAGGAGATTTCCTACATCCACGCGGAGGGCTATCCGGCGGGGGAAATGAAGCACGGGCCCAATGCACTGATTGACGGCACGCTGCCGGTGGTGTTCCTGGCCACCCGTGACCGGAACTCGGCGGCAAGCAGCCTCACCTATGAGAAGACGCTGAGCGCCATTCATGAAGTGAGGGCGCGGGACGGCATTGTGCTGGCCGTGGCGAACGAAGGGGACACCGCGGTGAGCCGGTTGTGTTCACATACCTTCCCGATTCCGGAAGCGGACGAATTGCTGCTGCCGATTCTGGAAGTGGTGCCGCTGCAGTTGCTGGCCTACTACATTGCGTTGCGGCGCGGGTGCGACGTGGATCAACCGCGGAACCTGGCCAAGAGCGTCACGGTGGAGTAATGGTGGCGGTGGAGTAGCGGAAATCGATGACAATTTGCGGCGTACCAGGGGTTCGCTGCCAGGGAGAACGAGTGTGACGATATTTGTAACGGGCGGTGCGGGCTTCATCGGGTCGCAGTTCATTCGGGATTGGGTGAGCGCCCATCCCGGCGACACGGTGATCAACTACGATAAGCTCACCTACGCCGCGAATCTCGAAAACCTGGCGGGGTTGGCGGATGCTCCGGGATACCAACTGGTGCGCGGCGATGTATGCGACCCCGAAGCGGTGCACGCCGCCATGCCCGAAGGCTGCGACGTGGTGGTGCACTTTGCCGCTGAGTCGCACGTGGATCGCAGCATCCTTAGCGCCACCGAGTTTGTGCGGGCCAACGTGCTGGGAACCCAGGTGATGCTGGATGTGGCGCGAGCGCGCAAGGCGGGCCGCTTCCTGCATATCTCCACGGACGAAGTGGGTGGCGACATTCCGGAACCAAGGGCGTTTAAGGAAGGGGATCCGCTGGAGCCATCCAGCCCTTACGCCGCCAGCAAGACCGCTGCCGAACACCTAGTGAACGCCGCCGTGCGTACTTTCGGTATCGACGCCATCGTCACGCGCACCAGTAATAACTACGGACCCTATCAATTTCCCGAAAAGCTGCTGCCATTGGCCATCAGCAACATGATGGCGGACCGTCCGGTGCCGGTTTACGGCGACGGCTTACAGGTGCGCGACTGGATTCATGTAGCCGATAACTGTGCCGCGCTACGCTTGGTGATCGCCAAGGGTCGCACCGGAGAGACCTATCACATTGGGGGGCGCAACCCGCGCACCAATCGCGAAGTGCTGGGGTTGCTGCTGGACATCCTGGGTAAGCCGGCCTCGTTACTGACGCAAGTGACTGACCGCCTGGGTCACGACCGCCGCTACGCTGTAGACTGCACGAAGATCGAAAACGAGCTGGGCTGGACCCGCACCATTTCCTTTGAGGATGGCTTGCGTGCCACCGTGCGCTGGTATCAGGAAAATACCGGCTGGGTGGCCCGTGCCAAGAGCGGGGAATACCGCGAGTATTACGAAAAGCAGTACGGGATGCAGCACGGAACCATGGCGCGTTAGATGCTAGCCGCGATGCGGGCAAACGCGGCGGGCACTTGCAGTCCACCTGAGCCAGACCCTGCCGGCTGCAAACGGATCTGCGCGGGGTTGGCGGCGTCTACCCAGATCGTAAGCGTGCTGCCGGGCCGGGCGGCGTTACGTGCTTCGGTTTGTGCCTCAACTTCAGAGGGGAACATACCCAGCGACACCGATTCCTGGTAGCGGCTGCCCTTACGGAAATAAACCACTTCTTGTGTTACCTGGAAGCCCGCAGTCGCCTGACGGAGTGACATCGGAGCCCGATGGCGCACCTCACGAACACGGGTACGTACCACTGTAGCCTCAGTATCCACCCAAGCTTGGGGCGCCGCGAACATCGATGCGGTCTCACGCCCGGCAGCAATGGCCAGCACGATGCCGGTAAGCACCATAATCCAGGCCGCCCCTTCCGCCATCCAGGACCGCTTCGCTTCTGAATCCTGCCCGTTCCTCACGACTTTACCCTCTAATTGGATACGCGAAATTACCGCACAGATCGGCTATTGCACGTGCGATTTCGCAACATTTTTCCCCGGCGGGGCGTCTGGTGCCCCGCAACCGGCGTCACTGCTGCTGTGGACGTCTTGTATGACGGCTGGGGTTTCATGCGATTGTCCGTTTGCCCTTCCTTCTGTATCCATCCCTTGCACCTGGCATCAGATAGTGTAAGCATGTATAGTATAAATGCTACCACTAACGGTAGACGCGGGAGGGCTTCATGGCCGCGGTGGCTTTGGATAATTTGCAGGCGCTGTTGCGCGAGCGGGGCTTTGCCAGCACCCTGCCCGCGTTGCGCGTGCCTGCGCTGCCACCTTCGGCTACCGGGGTGCAAGCACTGGATGCGCTGCTGGGTGGCGGCTTTGCCCGCGGTTGTATGACGGAAGTCTCCAGTGCGCTTTCCGCTGGCGGCACTGGTGTGGCTCTGGCGGCGGTGGCCGCGGCAGCGGGGCGCGGCGAGGCGGTGGCCTATATCGATGCTACGGACAGCTTTCATCCGGAATCCGCCGCGCAGGCAGGCGTGGAACTGCGGCGCTTGCTGCTGGTGCGCTGCCGCTGGCCGCGCGAGGCCTGGGATGCTGTGAACCTGGTGGTGGGCGCGGGCGGTTTCGGCCTGATTGTGCTGGACCTGCTGGGTACCGCGTCGTTGCGTCAGTTACGCGAATGGCAAGCGCGCCCGTGGCTGAAACTGCAGCGCAGTATCGATCATACGGCCACGGCATTGCTGGTGCTCTCACCGCATCAACCGTCGCAGGAAAGCGGGCTTTGCGCGCAGGTGCCGGCAGCGCGGCTGGAACTGGGTAGCGGGCAGGCACGCTGGCGCGGGCAGGAGGGCGTATCGCTGGTGCTGAGTGGCCTCGAAAGCACGGCGCGTCTGGCCTACCGGCGCAGCATGGCGCCAGGCAAGCAGCCTTCGCGCAAAGAACCCCAATGCACGCTTGCCTTTGATGCCTTTCCGCGGGAAGGACATACCGAAGCGGCGGCCAGCTAGGGGTGAATGGATACTGCGATGACGCCCATTTACGCTTGCCTTTCGATCTCCGATTTCGCCGCGGCCAGCTTACAGCGCCCGTCTGGCGGACAGCGCGTGTTGCGGGATGCGCCGCGTCCGCCGCTGGCTGTTTTTACGGGCAAGGCTCCGCACCGAATGGTTTTCTGCGCCAATGCCGCGGCGCGTGCGGGTGGCGTGCACGTGGGCATGCCTCTGGCCGAAGCCAGTGCGCGTTTCGCTGACCGGTTCCCTGGGCAGGTGCTGGTGACGCGCGAACGCGACAATGCGGCCGAGGAGCAAACCTGGCGCTCCGCGCTGGAGATGGCGCTCACCGTTTCCCCGAGGATTGAAGATACGGCCCCGGGCCAGCTGCTGGCGGACCTTGCCGGCTTGCCCGATCCGCACCGTTCCGCCCGTGCCTTGCTGCGCGGC
This sequence comes from Bryobacterales bacterium, assembly GCA_026129915.1. GTDB lineage: Bacteria > Acidobacteriota > Terriglobia > Bryobacterales > Bryobacteraceae > JACTMJ01. The sequence continues at coordinate 5,046 of JAHCHD010000019.1, read as the reverse complement.
GCCGAAGCGCTGGGGCTTCCCGGCAATGTGGGCGTTTCCATGAATCGCTTTGTGGCGGAGTGCGCCGCTTGTACCCAGGAGGGGGTGACGCATGTGTTCCCCGGCCAGGAGAGCGCCTTTCTGCACGTGCTGCCGGTGAGCCATCTGCCTCTGGAGGAATCGGCGCAACAGACCCTCGTCCGCTGGGGCATCCGTACCATGGGAGCCTTTGCCGCGCTGCCCGATAAGGAAGTGACGGAGCGTTTGGGCACCCGTGGCGCGCACTGGCTACGCATGGCTCGCGGCCAGCATCAAACCCTTTTCCTGGCCCATGCCGAGGAGGAAGAGTTCACGGCGCAGACAAACTTCGACTGGCAGGTGGCTGACCTGGAGCCGCTGGCCTTCACGCTCTCTGATTTACTGGGCCGCCTCTGCCAGCGTCTGCAACACAAGGGCCTGGCGGTGGGCAAACTGCGTGTGGCTCTGAAGCTTGCCAGCGGCAATTGGCATGAGCGCGAACTGCTGTTACCCACCGCGCATACCGACACGAATACCTTTGTGACGCTGGCACGGCTGGAACTTTCCGCACACCCGCCCGGTGAGCCCATTGAGGGTCTGCGCGTGACCATTGAACCCGCACCGCGCCGCACCGCGCAAGGCTCACTGTTTGAACCCGTGCAGCCCAGCCCGGAGAAGCTCGACGTGACGCTCGCCCGCCTGCATAACCTGGTGAGCGGCAGTGCTGGCGCGGGAAGCACAGCCAGTACAGAGCCCGAGCGCCGCGTGGGTGCGCCAGAAGTTCCCGATACCCATCGCTACGATGCCAGTGCCATGCACCCTTATGCTCCGCCAAAGCCCAGCGCGTTGCCGTTGCACAGGGCTGGACAAAGACGGCAGCCTGCACCTGCCGCGCCTGCGCCCATCACACTGCGCATGGCCCTGCGCTGCCTGCGTCCGGCACCGGAAGCGGAAGTACGCATCGCCCGTGCGAAGCCCGTGCATGTTTCTGCCCGTGGCCTCTGTCATGGCGCCGTCGACCGCGCCGCCGGTCCCTGGCGTCTGGGCAGTGAATGGTGGACCGACAGTGCCTGGGACTTTGAAGAGTGGGACGTGGCCATCGGCTGCCAGATCTACCGCATCCGCTGTGAACTGCCTGACCTGCTCTGGCGTGTCGCTGGCATCTATGACTAACCCGCGGTGTGAATCCGATGTACGTTGAACTCCATACCGCCTCTGCTTTCAGCTTCCTCGAAGGCGCTTCCTTGCCCGAAGACCTGGTAGCCGCCGCGGCCAATCTCGGTTACGAGGCGCTGGCGCTCTGTGACCGCGACGGCGTCTATGGCGCGCCCCGTTTCTATCAGGCGGCCAAGCAGGCGGGCTTGCGTGCGCTGGTGGGCTGCGATGTTTCGCTGGCTGATGGCGGGCGTCTTACCGTGCTCGTCGAAAACCGCCAGGGTTACCAGAACCTTTGCCGGCTGCTCACGCGCATGCACCTGCGGTCACCGAAAGGAGAGGGGCGCGCTACCTGGGACGACTTCGCACACTTCGCCGGAGGCCTGATCGCGCTTGTCCACAACCCCAGCCACGCACGCCATACCCGCGACCGCTTCCGCCCCGGCAGCGTATTTATCGAACTGCAGCGCCGTGCCGCGAGCAGGAACTCTCTAATCGTAGAGCGCATCGATTGCGCCGCCGAAGCCACGGGCTTGCGCTGCTTGCCACCAACGGCGTACGCTACGCCACTGAGCACCAGAAGCCGCTCTTTGACGCCCTTACCTGCCTGCGCCACAAGACGACGCTCGACCGTGCCGGGCGATTGCTGGACGCGAACGCGGAGCGCCATCTGAAACCGCCACGTATGATGGAGCACCTCTTTGCTGACTTTCCCGAAGCCCTCCACAACACCCGCACCCTCGCCGAGCGCTTGCAGTTTACGCTGAAGGACCTGGGCTACCAATTCCCTGACTTTCCCCTGCCCCCCGGCGAATCGAAGGATTCTTACCTGCGCATGCTCACCGAACGCGGCGCCCGCGAGCGCTACCGGCCCTATCACGAAAAGGCCTGCCGCCAGATTGAGCATGAACTGCGCATCATCGAAAAGCTCGGCCTCGCCGGTTACTTTCTGGTGGTGTGGGATATCGCCGAGTTCTGCCGTCGCCAGGGCATTCTTTCACAGGGCCGTGGCTCGGCTGCTAACAGCGCTGTCTGCTACAGCCTGGGCATCACCGCCGTTGACCCAGTGGGCATGGAACTGCTGTTTGAGCGCTTCCTCTCCGAAGAGCGCGGCGAGTGGCCCGATATCGATATCGACCTGCCCAGCGGCGACCAGCGCGAGCGCGCCATCCAGTATGTCTACGAGCGCTACGGCAAGCATGGCGCGGCCATGACGGCCAACGTCATCACCTATCGCGGACGCAGTTCCGTGCGCGAGATGGGCAAGGTGCTGGGCTTCCCGGAAGAAATCGTAGGGCGTCTCGCTGCCTGCATGAGTCCTTTCGAGTACAAGAGCGATTTCGACAAATTGCACCATCAGGCCAAGCAGGCGGGCCTGCCCGTGGAGCACAACCGCGTGGAGCACCTGATGCGCCTGGTGCTTGAGATTCAGAACCTGCCCCGGCATCTGGGCCAGCACTCGGGGGGGCTCGTGATTTCCAATGGCGCGCTCGATTCCGTGGTGCCGCTTGAGAACGCGCGCATGCCCGGACGTGTGGTGGTCCAGTGGGATAAGGAAGACTGCGCCGACCTGGGCATCATCAAGGTAGACCTGCTGGGCCTGGGCATGATGGCCGCACTCGAAGACAGCGTGCGCCTGCTACGCGGGCGCGGCGTCCCGATTGATCTTGCACACCTGCCCGCGAACGATCCCAAGACCTACGCGATGATTCAGCAAGCCGACACCATGGGCGTCTTTCAGATTGAGTCCCGCGCCCAGATGGCGACTCTGCCGCGATTGAAGCCCAGGAACTTTTACGATCTGGTAGTGGAGGTGGCCATCATCCGTCCCGGACCCATTGTGGGCAAGATGGTGCACCCTTACCTGAACCGCCGATTGGGTCGCGAACCCGTCACCTATCCGCATCCCAAGGTGGAACCCGTCCTGCGCCGCACTCTGGGCGTGCCGCTCTTCCAGGAGCAGTTGCTGCGGATTGCCATGGATGCCGCCAACTTTACGGGTGGCGAGGCGGAGGAACTGCGTCGCGCGATGGGATTCAAGCGCTCCGTGGAACGCATGGAGGCCATCGAAACCAAGCTCCGGCAGGGCTTGCGCGCGAACGGCATTCAGGGCGAGGCCGAAGAGGGCATCGTGCGCGCCATCACCTCGTTTGCGCTATATGGCTTTCCCGAGTCGCATGCTGCCAGCTTCGCCCTGCTCGTGTATGCCAGCGCCTATCTGAAGGCACACTATGCGGCTGCGTTCCTGGCAGCGCTGCTCAACTGCCAGCCGATGGGTTTCTATGCGCCTGCCACGCTGGTGAAGGACTTCCAGCGGCGCGATGTTCGTGTGCTACCGGTGTGCGTGAAAAGCTCCGCTGTCCTGTGTACCTTGCCGGACGACAACACCGTGCGGCTAGGATTGCGCTACGTGGTGGGTTTACGTGCGGATGCCGCGCAAGCCATCCAGCAGGAGCGCTTCTCGAACGGCCAGTTTCGCTCTCTGCAGGATTTCACCCGCCGTACCCGTCTGCGCAAGGATGAACTCGATACCCTTGCCGAGATGGGCGCATTGAATGCCCTTGACGATACCTTGCACCGCCGCGAGGCCCTCTGGCAAGTGGCGAAGTTCGGCCGTCCGGCGGGGCCTTTGCTGGAGCAGGATGATGACACGCCCGACGGCACGCCCATCGGTGCGGCGCCACTCGAAGCCATGTCCCCCATCGAACGCGTGGAAGCCGATTACCGCAATAGTGGGCTGACGGTGGGGCGGCATCCTCTGGCCTACCTGCGCGAACAACTGGCGACGAACGGTGTGCTGCGGGCGACGGACTTGCGCGGCGTACAGCATGGCAAACGTGTACAGGTGGCCGGAGTGGTGATCGTTCGTCAGCGCCCTTCCACAGCGAAGGGCATCGTGTTCATTAGCCTGGAGGACGAGACGGGAGTAGCCAATATCATTGTGTGGCCGGACCTGTTTGAGCAGAACCGGCTGCTGTTTACGGCTCACCCCTTCCTGCGGATTGAAGGGCTGGTGCAGCAGCAGGACAACGTGATTCACGTGAAGGCGGAGCGACTTTGGCCGCTGGATGGCCCGCGACATGCGCCGGAGTCACATGACTTTCACTAAGTGATTGCGGATCAGTACCGGCTTCCTGCTCAAGAAACAGAAAACCTCGCAAGGCTACGGGACGGGCTGCGTCTTTTCCACTTCCACAGCGAAGACAAAGGTGTCGCCCAACATATTGCTGCGGAAGACCACCCACTTCTGATCGGGGGTGAAGCTGACATTGGGTTCCAGCCGGTAATGGTGCTTCGCCATGTTCACCAACTTCTGGGCGCGCAGAACGCCCGGCTTTACAAAGGCGGGGTCGTCGACGCCGCGGTTCGGCAGCAGTTCCGGGCGGAACAGGTAGATCCACTGGCCGTCCTGTGCTCTCGCCACCTGCCCAGGGTCACCACCGTCGCCCGCGAACAGGGTTCCGTCTGGTGACGCGTTGAAGTGAATCGACCACTCGTTGCGCTGAAGGTGATACCAGCGGCGTGATCCCGTTGCCACATCGTAAGCGGCCAGCCAGAATACCTCGCCACGTGGCGTCTGCAGGTCGTACCAAATGGTCTTGCCGTCTGCGCTCCAGAACTCATGGCCCCAGATCTCCATGGCCATGGTGCGGGTGTGAACCTTGGTGAGTTTGCTGCCGTCCGTGCGGATGGTCCAGAGGCGATCCACCTTGTGCCAAGGTCCCTCGTGGCAGAACATCAGCAAGTCAGGATCAGTGGGCGAAAACAACAGGTGATTCAGCCAGTCGTTGGCGCGGTGGATCACCTGGATGGCGCCTGTCTCCACATTCACCGTATACATGGCCATGGGCAATCGAGCGGCCCATCGATCCTCCATCATCTGGCCCTTATTGC
>JAHCHD010000189.1 GCA_026129915.1 Bryobacterales bacterium | reverse complement strand
ACGCCGCTTCCTGGACGAGCGGAACATCCTTGCCAAACTGGAGCACGCCAACATCGCACGCTTGCTGGATGGCGGCATTACCGAAGATGGCACCCCGTATCTGGTGATGCAGTATGTCGAGGGCGTGCCGCTAGATGACTGGTGCAGCGCGAAACGACTCGATGCCGAAGCACGCATCCGCTTGATGCTAAAGGTATGCGAAGCGGTGGAATATGCTCATGAGCATCTGGTGGTACATCGGGACCTGAAGCCGGGCAATGTGCTGGTGACGGCAACCGGCGAGCCGATGCTACTCGACTTCGGCACTGCTCGCCTGCTGGAACATACCGAACAGAGCGGGGCCACGCAAACCGAACTGCCGATGCTTACGGCGCGCTACGCGAGTCCGGAGCAGGTGGGCGGGCTGGCAGGGTCAACCCGCAGCGACGTCTACGCGATGGGAGTAATTCTCTATGAGTTGCTTGCCGGGCAATGGCCGTATCAGTCAGAGGGTACCGGAACACCCACTCTGCTGCGCGCGGTGCAAGAACAGGAACCACGCTGGCCCAGCCGAGCGGCGGTAAACCCCGCGATTGCGCGGGCGTTGCGAGGCGATCTGGATGCCATTCTGCTTCGAGCGCTTGAGAAGAGTCCGGAGAGGCGCTACGGAACGGTGCGGCATCTGGCGGATGACCTGCGCCGGCATCTGTCGCACGAAGCCGTGGACGCCCGCAAGCCTACATGGGGCTATCGCGCCGGGCGTTTTCTGCGTCGCCACCGCTGGGCCGCTGGTGTGGCTGCACTGGTGGCGATCAGCCTCGCGGGCGCAACGGCCTATAGCGTTCAGCAGGCGCGTGTCGCCGAACGCGAGCGGGTGAAGGCGGTTCAGGTGGCAATGTTCCTCGAACGACTGCTGGGGGCCTCGGCCAAGGGTGGTGTCTCTACACTCGCCACGGGAGGCCGCGAGCTTAAGGTGGTGGACGTAATCGAAGCAGCCGCTGCAAACGTGGGAGAAGAATTCAGGGAAAGTCCCGATGTCGAAGTGGGCTTACGGTCCACCATTGGCAGTGCCCTGATGGCGTTGGGTATGGCGGAGAAGGCACGGCCGCATGTCGAGCGGGCGGTGGAATTGAGCGCTGCGTTGTACGGTGACAATCACATCGCAAGCACGCGCGCGCTGTCGGCACGGGGTCGGCTGAAGCTGGCGGCGGGTGACTTCGCGGGAGCGCAAGCGGACCTTGAGCGTGCGGTACTCTGGCACGAAGCCAACCCAAGCGCTGACTTGTCGTTCCAGCACAGCCTGCTGGCAGAGGCGTATTTTCGGCAGGCCGATCTGCAGGGGGCACGCAGGCACTTCGAACTGGCGCTGGCGTCGATGCGCAAGGAGTTCGGCGACCACCACATCACCACCGCCACCATGATCAATAACCTCGGTGTGGTGACCGACGATGCGGGCGACGCGGCCACGGCTGAAAAGCATTTCGCCGAAGCGGCCGCCACCCTTCGCAGTCTGCCCGGACCGCCCGGTAACCTCGTCTATCCACTTCTGGGCCTGGAGCGCATGCACTTCTTCCGCGGGGAGTATTCGAAGGCAATGGAGCTTGGTGAGGAGGCCTACCGTCATGCCCTGAAATCCAGCGGGGAGCGGCATCCAAATTCCGCAAGCGCACGCATGATGTTGGCCATCGTAAAGGCGCACGCGGGCGACGAAGGTGCAGAAGCCGAGGCGCGCGAGACCATGGAGTTGCAGCGCACCATCTACCCTGGCGGTCACGTAGAAATTGCCCGCGGACAGGCGAATCTGGCCCGGGTTCTGATTGTAGCCGGCAAGGCGGCTGAGGCGGTGCCGTTGGTACGGGAAGCCCTGCCCGTGCTTCGCATTGCGTATCCGAAGGATAACTGGCGCACGGCGGAAACGCAGCTTCTGCTGGGCGCTGCGCTGGCCATCACCGGCAGCACCAAGGAAGGGCAGGAAATGCTGGATGCCGGGCTAACCGAAATGCGCGCGGTACTGCCCGCAACCCACCCACGCGTGCAGGAGGCGGAACGTATCCGCGCTCAGTGCGTCCAGCCGGCGCCCAGCGGATGCACCCATCGGTAGTGCCCCCGCAGCAGGCATCGGCAATCCTGCTACTCTGGCAATAGAGTGCGTAAGGATCAGTTGGCTTCGTTAGCGACGGCGGGCTTGGGCGCGGTGGCGCTTGCAGCGTATGCCGTGAACGGACGTTCCTCCACTCTGCTAGCCCCCTCTGTTCATCGCGGTGCAAGTGACGTTCCGCGGTACGCCCTCACGTTTGATGACGGTCCCAGCGAGAGTACCCCACGCCTGCTGGACCTGCTGGATTCCCACAACGTCCGGGCGACGTTTTTCCTGCTGGGGCAGAACGTACGCCGCCTGCCGGGCGTTGCCCGTGCCATCATCGCACGTGGTCACGAGGTGGGCAATCATGGCTTAAACCATCCCTACTACTGCTTGCGCACCCCGGCTGCCGTATACCAAGACATCGTTGCCGGGCAGCAATCCCTGGAAGACACGCTGGGCTTTAGCCCCTGGCTCTTCCGGCCGCCATTCGGATTGCGATGGCCGGGCATGGCCGCCGCCCAGCGCGACTGCGGCCTGCTTGGAGTGCAGTGGACTCTGATGCCCAAGGACTGGCAGTGGGGTACCGGGCAGATTGCGCAGTATCTGGTTTCGCGCATCCACGCGGGAGACATTATTTGCCTGCACGACGGCAGGAAACTTGCAGTGAACCCTGACGTGCGTGCCACCATTACCGCCGTCCGCGCCTTCCTGCTGCATCGAGCGTCGCGATGGCTGCGCGCCACCACGGTTTCCGAACTCATTGGCTTACTGCCGCACGCCGAATCCGGCGCGGATTCCGATGGTATCCGCGCCGCCTTTTGATAACCACTCCGATTGCATTACCTGGTCGTAAACCATATACGCAAGACCGGATACTCCAGGTAGCCCGGTTCGGCGTAGGGACTTCGGTTGTAGAACCACTCCAGGCGCTGCCGCGGAGTGCCCGCGAACGCCACATCCTCAAGCACGCGGCGCTCAAACTCCTCGCGGAGGGCGGGATGCTGGCTAGCCATACGCTGGGCGATGGGCTCCATTACGTAGGGGCTGAAGTACTCCTTGCGCTCGAACACGGTGTGCATCAGCCCCCAGCGGAGCAGGGAATCGGGGCTGGCTGGTTCCAGCAGGTGCGCGGCGATGCGCGCACTTGGATGCCGCGCTGAAACAAGCAGGGTGTCGGCAGGTAGCACGCAGGCGAAGTCCATCGTCTCGGATTTCACGCTCACTACCGGGAAGCGGCCTTCCACCGGAGCGCTGGCAAACTGCGGATCGGCAAGCCGGTAGCGTTCGCAGCGCCCTTCGCGCGGGGAGGCGAGGCGCTCGAAGGGCACTCCATGGAGAGCGAGCTTCGCAGCGACCTCCGTCCATGCGGCAGGCACGGCCCATGCTTCCGGTACGCGCACTTGCTCGGCGGCTTCCTGACGCCGGTAGAGCTTGGTGGCAATCTCCGTTCGCGGCAGCGTATAGTGCGCAACGCTCCCTCCCGCGATGGGCGCGGGCTTCTGCTCTGCTGTGACGCCGCGAAACAAGTAGTCCTCCGATTGTGCGCTGTGCTTGCCTTCGAGGAAGAGCATGGCGTCTGAACCACCAAGCCCCACAGTCGCCTGGTCAGACAACTTCACGGCATTCACCAGCGCGGCGGGTTCCGCGGCGATCACCTGCAAGGCGTGCAGCGTCACATCATAGTGAGACCACACCCGAGTCCGGAAGCTCTTCAGGCTGTGTGTCTCAATCAGCAGTCCAGCCCGGTTTCGCGCCGCGGCGTAGGCTTGGGAGAAGCGGGGCGTGAAGATCTGCGTGCGAAAGCCACGCTCAGGATGAGACGGATCGAAGTAGCCGTAAGGCCCCATCACGTGGCCGTCGGCATCCATCCTCTGGTAGAGGGAGGGAAGAAACTGGTGGCGTGTCCAGCGAGCCAGTGGCAGGGCGACATCGTCGTTCTCAGGCATGTCGATGGTAAGGTCGTACTGGAAGTCCATGCCATTGGTGACGTGGTGGTCAATCAGCAGGTGGGGCAGCCATGCGTTGTAGTAGCGCAGCCAGGCCTGCATCTCCGGGGCATCCGCTTTCACGTAATCCCGGTTCAAATTCAACCGCTGCGCGGTCGCTCGAAAGCCCATGCTCACTGGACCGTTCTGGTTGATGCGCAGGTAGGGGCTGGCCATTTCGTGGCCATCGATATTGAACACCAGCAGCATGGCCACATGAATATGGTCGAGTAGCGCGGCATGGCGTCCGCTCACAAGCAGGTCGCGCATCAGCATCAGCGTGGCCCCTTTGCCGGCGATCTCGCCCGAATGGATGGCGTTCTGAACGAACACGAGAGGCTTGCCACTCTTGCCCACCAGTTCCGGAGTAAAGGCGCGGTCCTTGCTGGCCATCAGCACCAGCATTTCGCGGCCTTCCGGGGTGCGTCCGATGGGAACTACCTTGGCGAAGCGCGAGCGTTTCTCCATCAGACGGGCCAGCGCCACAGCTTCGCTATAGGGTCCGGTCTCTGTGTAGTTGCTCTTCTCCTCTGTGGTGAGCAAGTCCGGAGGCGATGATCTGGTGCTCTCCGCAAGACTGCGCACGTCCTCGGCGCCGGGCGGTTCGGCCACCGATGCTGGTCGGATTGGCTCCACCGGATAGCGGTGCTGGGCGGCCATTTCGGGTCCGGTGCTCAAGATAAGTAGAAACAGGGATAGTAGGGCGCGAAGCATGCACACTCCAAGAGGTCTGAATGAGACTTAGGGCCGGTCTGGGGCCGGGTGCGGACAAGGCGGGACGGGCGCAAGCACAACAGGAAGGGCGCGTCCTCGCTGTATCTTACCGCGAGAACGCGCCCGGATTTCTGGTTGATAGCAGGCTTAGTTGTTGGTTGCAACTCCACCAAGGGAAACGCCAATCACGTCGCCCGAGATGATGAGTTCCACGCGGCGGTTGCGCTGCCGGCCCTCGCGAGTATTGTTGTCGGCAACCGGACGCGAACTGGCGTAGCCGCGGCCGGAGATGTTCGTCGCGGAGAAGCCCTCCTGCACCAGATAGTTGAGCACCGAAGCCGCGCGTTGTTCAGAGAGTCTCTCATTGATGGCCTGGGATCCCGTGGAATCCGTATGGCCTTCAATTTCCAGATTCAGGCCCGGAGTCCAGCTCAGAATGCCGCTGATCTTCGAGAGTGCGGCTCGCGTTTCCGGTTTCAAATCGAAGCTGCCCGTGTCGAACAGAATATCTGACATCGTGACGACAAGGCCACGCGGGGTGTCCTGGGTCTGTAGCACACGGTTGAGTTGCTCCACCAGGCGCTGCCGCAGGGCGTTGGCTTCCGCGCGGGCGCGCTCAGCATCGGCACGAGAGAGCTCTGCTTGCTGTGCTGATTGAGCAGCCTGCTGCGCGGACAACTCCGCCTGACGCCGGGCTGCTTCCTCAGCGGCCCGCGCCGCTGCCTTTTGGGCATCCGCCTCCGCTCGCTGGCGCGCCTCGCGCTCGGCCTGCAATTGGGACATCAGGCTTTGCTGCTCAGCTTGACGCTGCCGCTCCTCGGCTTCCTTCCGCGCCTGTTCGCGGTTGGCGGCTAGTTCCTTTGCTTCTTCTTCACGCCGCTTAGCTTCTTCCGCCTTTGCGCGTTCGGCGTCCTGTTCTTTCATGATTCGCTCTTCTTCGCGGCGGCGCAGCGAGATGGTGCGCGCGTCCTCGGCGGCTTGGGTGACATCGCGGGCTGTGGTTTCTGACGGCCGCCACTGCTTACGGTTCACGTAGTCTTCAGTGCGCTCCATGAAGCTGCGGGCGCGTTCATAGCTCGACGCGGCATACTTATCCGCCATCGCAATCTTCGCCAGACGGATGGCGTTGCGGGCTTGGATCACGTCATATGGCACGCCCGGTTCCATCTCCAGCGGCTTCAGGTCGTCCGGATTGGCTTCCAGCACGTACTGGCCACGTTCGATGAGTTCGAAGCGGGCATCAATCTCTGTCTGCATGCCCTTGGTGTCGCGCCGCGGGATGTTTTCAAGCACCACCACGTTGCTGGGCATGGTGACGGCGAAGTAGGGTTCAGCGGTCACGATCATGCCGAAGGTCTGCAGCTTTGTAGTGACGTTCAACTGGGCGCGCCCGCCATCCATGCGCACCTCGCCCATGCTCATGGCGCGGCCCTGGGGGGTAACCGCCCACAGGACATAAGTGAGATACTCGTTGCCGAATCGCGTAGGTGACTGGAGATTCCGCAAGTCGGCCCGCACTTCCACGTAGCCATCCCGGCTGCGGACATTCGCTTTGCCCTCGGCGGAGGACATCAGCGGGGTACCACGGAAGTCCACGCTGGTGGAAGTATTTACCCGGTAGGTAATTGCCTTCGTGCTGCGCGACGTCACTGTGATGTTGTACAGCGCTTGAGGCTTGTCTTCCGAGCCCTCCACCTGCTGTGCCAGAGTGGGCAGTGCAAGCAGCGTCAGGGCCACCAACATGGCCCCTATTGAACTTAGTATCTTCATCGTCATCCTCCCTTTCAAGCCGTCTCACTCGAGATGTTAGACCTGTTACCGCAACCAACTGTTGCACGCAAAGGGCCAAGAGCTCATCCTAAAGTGAACTTTACGTAACTCCTCGTTGTCGTTGCGTGCCCGAGAAGCTACTGCTTTTCAGGGCCTACGCGGGTATTCCCAGGTGCGGGCGGCCCGCTGGGATAGGTTTCCGGATTCACCAGCACCTCAGTGGAAAACTTCAGTGGATAGCGACCCGGCCCCTTCCATTCCATCTCTACGAAATACGCGGTAAAGCCGCTGTTCGGTTTCGGTACGTTGCCGATCCAGACGTTTGGCTCTATGGGCTCAAGTTTCGTTGACTGAAAGACCGGCCCTGCGGAGTCAATGCGGAAGTCGTTGAAATTAGGGTTGTTTCCCGCCCACAGTCGCACCGCTTCCGGCTTCTGCGATGTTGTCACGCGGAGGCTGCCATCTGGTTCAACGGTCCAGTTCATTTCCGGCCGCGGCATTTTTGCGAGGATCGCCTGATAGTAAGCCACAATCGTGGGCAGAGCGTCGGTGCCCTTGCCCACGTCGTGCCCGGCGTTCGGAACGTAGCGAAGGCGCTTTTCACCCCGCAAATCGTTGTAGTAGAAACGAGAGGACTCAGGCCGGAAGAACTGGTCCCCACTGCCGTTCACCAGGAACTTTGGCATCGTCAGCCGGTCGCGGTAGGCGTACGGATCCTCAGTGGCCATCAGTTCGCGAAAGCCAGGGTTATCCATACGGTCCATAATGCCCTCGCGGAAATAGTCGTTCACCGCCGGAGCCCAGAATCCGTACTTGCGGTAATGGTAGAAGAAGCTGCGCTCAACGTTCAGAAGGTCAATCACGATAGGCACGGCGGCCACCACTCGCTTGTCCGTGGCCGCAGTGGTCCACGTGGTCCAGCCCCGCTTGCTGCCACCTGCCACCACAAACTTGTTCACCGTGTGGTTGCCACCGGCTTCGCTGGCCAGAAAATCCGTGACGGTGTCCATGGCACGCACGGCGGCCTTGGTCATCGGCAGGCGGAAGATCCACTTGGGGTCGCGCGTTTCGATGTACTTCCTCCATCCAAAGGCGAGGATCTCATCTTCCTTGCGCGGCCCATAGTCGTCCCCCTTGAACACCAGGGGCTGGTTGGGCACCATGCGCAGTTCGGTTACCACGCTGTTGGTGGCTTTCGCGATATTCAGGTACTCGCGGGAAACCCGAGGCAGCTTGCCATCATTGGCCCCGCCGCCAATGAACAGAAATCCGGTGTCGTGCTGAACCTCATCGGGCCGGTAGATATACAGGTAGTGTTCCCACACCGGGCGATCGACCTCGGCCTCGGTGAGCCAAGTTTGTGAAACCATCTTCACCAGGAAAGCAGTGGCGCCCTCGCCGCTCTGGTTCTGCACCAGTTCGTAGCGGTAGCTGGGGTCGGGTTTGGCAATATACTCATCCAACGCGGTTGGCCCATCGGCCACGCGGGTGAGCGGCACTTCCATCGGGTCGCCGTTGCGTGTATTCCAGGCAGCGGCAACGAGGGCGAGACACAAAAAGATGAGGACTACTCGATACTTTCTCAAGGCGGGGATCATCCTTAGTAATCAGTGGGAACCAGGTAGTTTCCATTCTATCGCGGGAAACGCAATTCGCCCGCCTGGAACTGATTGAAATACATCAACGAAAGAGACCGAGATTCCTCCATCACAAAGGTTCTCTCACTCGGTGCATCGTGTATGACCAAGCCTGCCATCCTGACTGTCGATGACGACCCAGAGGTTCTCCGATCCATTGCGCGCGACCTCCGCAAACAATACGGCGAAGACTACCGAGTACTCCGCGCGGATTCCGGCGCCTCCGCCCTGGAAGCGCTGGAAGAACTGCGTGTGAAGCAGGAACCCGTCGCGCTCATCCTTAGTGACCAGCGGATGCCCGGCATGGATGGCGTTGCCTTCCTGGAACGGGCAGCCGCCCTAAACACCAAAGCCAAGCGGGTGATGCTGACGGCTTATGCCGACACGGAAGCTGCCATCAATGCCATCAACCACTCGCAGGTGGACTACTACCTGTTGAAGCCCTGGGACCCGCCAGAGGAGAAGCTCTTCCCGGTCCTCGACGACCTGCTGGATGCGTGGCGCGCGGACTACAGGCCAGGCTACGGCGGCCTCCGCGTGGTGGGCTCGCGCTGGAGCCAGTCCACTCATCTGGTGAAGGACTTTCTGGCCCGCAACCAGATTCCCTATACCTACAATGACGCAGAAACCAATGAGGACGCCGCTGAATTGCTGGATGGATTTGCCGACGGTGGCGGACGATTGCCTGTGGTGGTTCTGCCCGATGGGGAACGGCTGGTTGCCCCGACACCCGCTGAAGTGGCAGCGCGCGTCGGACTGGGGAGTCGTGCCACGAAGAAGTTCTATGACTTCGCCATTGTGGGCGGGGGGCCCGCGGGACTTGCCGCGGCGGTCTACGCAGCCTCCGAAGGGCTGAAGACCGTGCTGATTGAACGGGAAGCGCCGGGTGGACAGGCGGGCACCAGTAGCCGCATCGAGAACTACCTGGGCTTCCCAGTGGGGCTTTCCGGGGCAGACCTGGCGCGACGCGCGGTCACTCAAGCTCGGCGCTTCGGGGTTGAGATTCTCACCCCCGCT
>JAHCHD010000188.1 GCA_026129915.1 Bryobacterales bacterium | reverse complement strand
CGCGCATGTCAGACTCTTGGTCCCCAGTGTTTACGAACTCAGCTTTCTGCGAAGCCATGCTTGCGCAAAACGCAGATGGTGACGGACAACGTGGACGGATAGTCCCAATGCTTCCGACGATTCTTCCGCAGTCATGCCGCCGAAATAGCGCATCTCGATCACTCGCGACGCCGTCTCGTGGTCTGCGGCGAGAGCCGCTAGCGCATCGTCTACCTGAAGGATCGCGACGAGATTCGGACCGCCGTCATCTTGGAATTCGAGCAGCGCAGTCGAGGACAGCCCCCGCATTAACCCGCCGAAGCGCTTCTGCGTGGAGCGGGACCTTGCATAGTCTACAAGCACCTGCCGCATCACTCTGGAGGCCACAGCGAGGAAGTGTACTTCGCCAACGTAGGTTCTTGCGCCTGCACTGCTGAGTTTCAAATAGGCTTCGTGGACGAGGGCAGTTGCCTGCAGGGTATGGTTCTTGCGTTCGTTGCCCAAATGCCTGTTGGCGATTCGGCGCAACTGGCTATATAGCTCGGGTGTAAGCTCGGCCGGGGCGTAGTTCGTTTCGGCTCGGGACTCCAGTGGAAGCTCAGCAATGCACGCGGTCACAGATTGCGGTCCTTTCTCACAGCCTTCAACGGGTTCTGTCAGCCAACTACAGCGGCTGATGGATGACCGTCAGAAGGGAACGCGCAATAATCCGCATATTTCGCTCAAATTAGGGTTACGGCTATGTTGGATCGATCGCACATAGAAAGCAGGGCTTTCCCTGGTTGCGCTCCGAAAGAGCACATGTAGGGAAAGCCCATAGGGCGGGAGGCAGATCTGGACTAACGGGAGCGCTTATAGAAGTAGTAGTCGGTGGAGTAAGGAACCAGCGCCACGGCTCCGATCGTCTGCGCCTCGCAGCCGGTATTGGGTTTGACGCCGCCGGAGGTATTCAGCCTGTGAATGTAAGTGGTGTCCGTCAGAAAGGTGCCACCCGTCGGTCCGCGCTGCGTTCCGACAATTTCGACGAGCAGCCACGGAATGGAGCCCGGTGCCACAAAGATCGGATCTGTTGAATTTGCCGCCACCCTGCCCCAGATGGTGCTGGAATCAGCGGAATGGTGCCACGCGGGACGCGCCGTACCGGCTTCCGACGGATTGGAGCTAAGGAAATGCGTGGTGACTTGCTGTTGGGCCTGTCCGCCAAACCAAGGAAAGGTGACAAACAACGTCGCCTGTGGCCCCAGGAAAGTCCACGTTGGACCTTCGGCGCCAGGCAGGCACACATAGTTCTGCGTTCCTACTGCCGAGGTCTTCAGATAGGCGGTGTGCCCGGACGGCGCCTTGAGATTGTCAGGAACGGGCGGTACCGCCACGCGCCCCATTTGTGCGGTGGCAGTAGACGTAAGGACCAAGCATAGAACGGCGGCCAACCCCAATCCCGCTGCCGGGTTTCGTGACATCACCGGTCCGCTATCGGCACGGTTCACCATGGCTTCCGCACCCGCCAGTGTAACCTCTCTGGTAAGTCGCGGGATCAGCATGGGCACCTGCTTCCGATAGACGGCATACTGATGATGCTCGTTCACCAGATCAGCCTCCTCAAACCGAATGGCCACGAGGATGTAGGCCGTGGTCACAGTCGCGAACAGCAGATGCGTAATCGTCATGGTGGGAGTGCACCAGAATGCGAACAGCCAGCCCACGTACAGCGGGTGACGCACGATCCGGTAAAGTACGGGAACGACGAACTGAACCTTGGCTTGCGGCTGGCCTTTCACCTCACGCCAAACCTGCCGAAGTCCAAACAGATCAAAGTGGTTGATTACGAATGTGGTGATCAGCACAAGGCCCCATCCAAAAGCGAAACCTGCATACAAAATGCCGCGCCCCACCATGGAGTCGACATCCCAGATGCTCCCACCCAGCGGTTGCCACTGCCAAAAGAGCAAGCAAAGCGCAAGGCTGCTTGCCAGGACATACGTGCTGCGCTCGGCCGAACGCGGGATGAAGCGGGTGATCACACGCTTAAACGCGGGTCGCGCCATGATGCTGTGCTGGAGGGCGAACAGCGAAAGCAGGCCCAGGTCTATCCACAGAGCGTTCCAGCCCGAGCCAGTGCCAGGCGAATCGAGTGACTTTGGTACACCGATGTTGCCGACAAAACCGATGGCGTAGACAAAGGTTGCCAGAAAGACAACATAGGCTGCCACGCCAAAAAGAAAGACGGCGGTTCTGCTCAATACATGTGCAGTCTTCTCGTGCTGCACAGAATTTGTGTGCGTGTTCATTTGTTTGATCTCCTTAATTTCCAGTCACAGGCCCCACTGCAATTCGGTTGTAGAGGTAAGTGATTTCGGGCCGGCTGTCCTCAGTGCTGCTCACGGAATCACGGGTTTCGCGATATTGGATCGGAAACTCCTCCGCTGACTTCGGGAGAGCGCGTTTGGATGCGCGGATGGTCGCAAGTGTAGATGTGGATGTCGCCGCACTTCTCAAGAGGAATGCCGCTGCCGCACGCCTTGTTGGCGCCATGCGAAAGATCTGGGGGATGTAAGCCAGGTCCATCGTAATGGGGCCTTTGTAGATGGCAAAATCCTCCCCTCGAAATGAAGGAGGGTCTCATGTGCCATGCAAACGTTTCCCGTCCTTCTAGTGCTGCAAGCGTGGTAGCGCGAGGAAGTTAGCGGGGAAACTTTCCATCAGGTTGCTTTGCGCTGGGATACCCGGAATTTCCACATAAGCATTTGGTACGAGATCCCGCTGAGCAAAGCACCGCTCTTACCCCTCATCTCCACGGCAACCCTCCTGACGACGGCCGGAAGATGCGGAGGTGTTGCTGGTCGACGTTTTGCGGCGGCGCGGTTTGGTGACCGCGCCGCCGCATTTCGCGGTTCCCTGCCCTGTTCGTCGCAGCGCGACCACGCCGGTGGGGCACTTGGAGCGGACAGTTTCTACTGGGATCCGTCGTTCTCGCCCCACTGGACGAACTTCTGCGCGACGCTCTTCCCTAACGCCACACCAGCTTCGTTGTCCATCTGGTAGTGAATTCCGGCCCAGATGCGCGAATCGCCAGCCTCCTTGCCCAGCGACCGGATGAGACCGGCACGATCTGGAAACAGGTAGGCAAGCACCTCGGAACGGGCTGCGGAGAATGTGGAGTGGTTCGAAGGATAAGACGGGAAGTTCGGCGCCGGAAATAGCGGCGCCACTGAGGGATCCAACTGGGCGGGCCGCAGATACCAATAAGCGAACTTGCCGTCCTGGCTGGCGATGAAGGCATCGAACCCAGCGGCGCCAAGCAACGCATACGCACGTGCCGCGCGCGGGGGATCCATCTCGAGATGGTCTTCCAAGACCCACCTGTTGAGATGGACAAAGGCCCAGGGATAGACACCTTCTCCCGTTTGCCAATAGAATGCGCGAGCATTCGTGCTGAAGTTCGCTCCGGTAAGGGCGCGTGGGAAGTTCTTTACTTCGGCAACCTGTGCTTGCACTTCCGCGGAGTCGCAGGGGGGCGGAGCCTGAGGTCGAAATTCCGACGGCGATGTCAGCAGCAGGGGTTTCCAGGTGGCCGCTGAGACATTGCCAGGATTACTTCCTGTCCACTTGCACAGTCCCGTGGGAACAGTTCCTGTCCACACGACATCGGAGCCGTCCGCTCTTGCTTTTGCGATCACTTGCTCGGCCACGCGCCGTCCCAGCGCCAGCCCGGCTTCGTAATCCGATGGATACTCGACGCCTGCATAAATGCGCGACTTGCCAGCTTCCTCAGCCAGCTTGTGAAAGTACTCCGCTTCCGCAGGAACGAGGTACGCCATCACCGTCGCAGCGGCTGCCGCGGTTGCAGCATAGTCTGATGGATAAGATGCGCTGTTTGGCACGGAAACCCGTGGCCGGATCGAGGGGTCGGCCGATGACGGACGCTCCCGCCGGTATGCCAGCTTCGCATTCCAGGCCGCAACGGTGGCGTCGTATATGGCGATTGATACGTATGTCGATGCGCGTACCGGGAACGCTCCCAGAGCCTGCCCGGCCGTCTGCCGCTTGGTGATCATGTCCATCCAGCGGTAGGAAGGTGGTCCCGAATCCCAGTAACGAATCTGTTCGAGGATCTCCGGATCTGTGGTCCTTGAGAGTGTGCGCACCGTCACCAGTTCTTTCTGCGTATCACGAGGATGCCGGGATGGTGAGGGTACTCCGTGATCCGCTCCAGAGGGGATCACCCAGGTCTTCCAGTCGAGTTTCGCTCGGCGCTCTTCCTGGGCGAACGCTGCGGACGTAATGATCAGGAACATCGCAAGATACCGGGCGATCCGGCATGGCGTATTCATTGGTTTTTCTCCTTCTTCGTGGGGCTAATGATTGGGCTGGCGCGGCTGGTGTTGCGGCTCCCATGAAGGAGCAGCTCAGCGTGCCAGGAACATACCTCCCCCTTCAATCTGCCGTGAGGAACTCTCGGCGTCTGAGAATCCAACTCTGGGGGAGGGTGAAGGCGGCCCGTCCTTCTAGAGGTTCAGGCGTGGTTGGCTGAGGAAATTAGCGAGAATTCTGCACGCGATTGAGTTTCGGCAACGGAAGCGTCCCGATGCTTCGCCGGTCAAACGACGTTCGTTGAACGGCCGTATCAATCTCTGTGGTGAAGCCGTGGTGCTGATGGAGGTGAGCAGGTTGCTACGCAGAGGCGATCCGATTTCCAGCGGCGCCCGTGCATCCCGGTAACCAAGCAATCGAAAGCTAGGAATCCCTCTTGTTCGAATGAATTTCTGCTTGACAGTGTACTAGCACACTAGTACACTAGTTCACAGAGACATGCCTCCGTCAACGGGAAAGTCGAACTTCCAATTCCGAATGAACGCGGAGAGTGGCGTTCCCTTGTACCGGCAGATCATCGATCAGGTGCAAGGCGGCATCGCCTCGGGAGCCCTTGCGCCCGGCGACCAGCTCCCAACCGTAAGGCAAGTTGCCGTGGACCTTGCCATCAATCTCAATACTGTCTTGCGTGCCTACCGGGAACTTGAGATTCGAGGCTTTCTCGATACCCAGCAGGGAACGGGCACCTTCGTTTCCGATCAGAAAGTGAAGGGGAGCAGCGCCGCGAGGGAACGCAAACTCGAACAGTTGGCCACGGAGTTTGTCTCCCGGGCCGGTGCGGATGGGTTCACCGTTCGCGATCTCATCCAGGTGTTGACCGACAACTGGCCCGAAACAAAGTCAGCGAGGAGCTAATCCGATGTCACTCAATCTCAGCGCGCTTTCCATAGACACCACGGGGTATAACACCACCATCAGCGGTGTTGGCGTTGCCGCGTGTGTTGTGTGCATTGTTGCCGGTGCGGCTATAACTTCGCTGTTGAATCACCCGGCGCCGATCGCAACTGGCGCCCTCCTTGGCCTCTACCTGCTCCTCGCGTTGAAGGTCGTTCGCCAATGGCAGAAGGTGGCGTTGCTCCGCTTCGGCCGCTACCGTGGACTGCGCGGCCCCGGCATCTTCGCCATTGTCCCCGTGGTCGACACTCTCAGCGCCTTCATCGATCAACGCGTGCGCGTCACCAATGTCTCCGCGGAGTCTGCGCTCACAAGAGACACGGTCCCGGTCTTCGTCGATGCCATCGTTTTCTGGGTGGTCTGGAATGCCGAAAAATCTGTCCTTGAAGTGGAAGACTACGTCGAGGCGATCACACTCAGCGCGCAAACCGCTCTCAGGGAATCGATTGGGCGTCACTACCTCGCCCAGATGCTCACTGAGCGCGAAACCCTTGGCCGCGGTTTGCAGCAGATCCTCGACGAGAAAACCAACCCCTGGGGCATCACTGTGCAATCGGTGGAGATCCGCGACGTGAAGATCCCGCAGGCGCTCGAAGATGCCATGTCGCGCCAGGCGCAGGCCGAACGCGAACGACAGGCGCGCATCATTCTGGGCGACGCGGAGACACAGGTCTCGACGAAATTCGCTGAGGCGGCGCTGGTCTACAACGACAATCCCGTGGCTCTTCACCTCCGCGCCATGAACATGCTCTATGAAGCCATCAAGGAGCGTGGTTCGATGGTGATCGTGCCCTCCTCCGCCGTCGAAACCATGGGTCTCGGCGGAATGCTGGGGACTGCCGCCCTTGCGAGAAATCCGCATCGCGGAACAAGCCCCGAACCGCTGCCCTAGCCACCGGACTCAACACCCAATCACTGCCTCATACGCCAATCCGCCGGACCGTTCCACCGCCACAAGGAGGGCACACAGGTGCGCCCGCGACACGCCATCGTTTCCTCGCTTCCCGCACTTCGCTACACCCTGCGCTCGCTCATGCGCAGTCCCGGCTTTGCGCTAACCACCATCTGCACTCTCGCCCTTGCCATCGGCGCCAACACCGCCATCTTCAGCCTCGCCTACACAGTCATGTTCAGGCCCCTCCCCGTGCGGTCACCCGGCGAGCTCATCGAAATGCTCCACCAGTATCCTGCTTCCGGAGAACCACGAGTCAATGGATTTCCGTTTGCGACGTACCAACACCTGCGCGACAACAATCGTGTCCTTTCGGGTCTCATCGCCACCTCGTGGCGTGGACATTCCGGGTTCACAGTCCAACGGGAGGGCGCGGAGCCGGAACAAGTGGATGGCCGCTACGTGAACGGAGGCTACTTCGATCTGTTGGGCTTGCAGCCATCCATGGGCCGTCTGTTGCGTCCGGATGATGACGCGCGGGAAGGACGGGCGCCCGCCGCGGTGGCCGTCCTCAGTTGGGCTTCGTGGCGAAACCGATTCCGGGCACATCCGGAGATCCTTGGCAAACATATTCTTGTGGAGCAACTGCCCGTGACAATCATCGGCGTGGCTCCTCCCTCCTTCCATGGCGTCAACGCCAGCAAGGCGGCCGAGTTCTGGATGCCCTTGTCGCTCGCCTCGCAAGTGCAGCCGGATGGCGCGCCACCGGGCGTGGCGCTGCTCGGCCGCTTGCCACCCGGTGTTTCCCTACACCGTGCCCAAACGGAACTGGAACACCTCTACCGGCAAAGCTGGAGTGACGCCGATTTCAAGCGAGACCCCAATCTCCAAAGAATGCAGTTCTTTGTACAGCCCGCCGCAAGCGGCATCGGCTCAGTGAAGCATCGCTTCGGCAAACCGCTGCTCTTGCTGATGGCGGCGGTCGGCTTGCTCCTCCTGGTGGCGTGTACGAATCTCGCGAACGTCATGGCCGCCAGGGGCGAGGCCCGCCAACGTGAACTCGCCATCCGCTCATCCCTTGGCTCCGGAGCCGCCCGGCTCTTGCAGCAGGTTCTGCTCGAGTGCTTTGCGATCGCCGCCCTGGGTGCTGTCGCGGGCATCTTGCTCGCGTGGTTGGGCACAGGCGCTCTGGAGCATATCATCGCCACCGCCCGCCCGCATGAACGCGTGGAACTCGCCGTCCCTTTCGATTTGCCGGTGCTACTCTTCACCGGGATCGTTGCCATTGTCGCCACAGTTCTCTTCGGCACCGCCCCGGCATGGAGGGCGATACGTGTCGCTCCCGCTGCTCTTCTGCGCGGTAGCGGCAACACGGGACGGTCCCCTCGGGAATCTTGGATTGGAAGCGGACTGGTGATTGCGCAAGTGGCGATGTCTTTAGTACTCCTGAGCACCGCCGTCCTCTTCGCCCGCCACCTGTTCGAGCTGCGCAACCGAGACCTGGGCTTCGAGCCATCACGCATCCTTGTGGTTAGTCTGGATCCCTCACAAAGCGGCTTGGACGGCGCGCGTCGTCTGCACGCCTACCAAAATCTGATCGCCCAGCTTGTCGCAATTCCCGGAGTCGAATCCGCTTCGTTGAGCGGGGCCACCCCCATCTCCGGCGCGGGTGCATCCCGCTTCGTCCGCGCCGAAGGCTTTGAGGAGGATCCCGATCATCGCCGTTACGCGTCGCTCAACTGGGTCTCCCCAGGGTACTTTGCTACCTATCAGACACCGGTTCTTGCTGGGCGTGAGTTCGAACCTGCCGATCAAGGCGGGCCTCCTACTGTGGTGATCAATCAATCGATGGCGAACTTCTATTTCGCTGGCCACAACCCGATTGGCAGGCACATCCAACTTGTTGGCCAAGACACAAAGTATGAAATTCTAGGGGTCGTCACCGACGCAAAATACACTGAGCTTCGAGGGGAAGCTCCCCGTACCTGCTTTCTGCTTGCCTTTCAGCCACGTCGCGTCATCGGCGGAGAGATATCGCTCCGCTCCGCCTTGCCCCCAGCACGGCTCTTGCCGCTGATCCGCGAGTCTGTGCGCGAGTCCGCGAACGGCGTGCGCATCGCGCGCACCACCACCATGTCCGCGCAAATGGACGCGGCCATTGTCCCCGAACGACTCGTCGCGATGGTCTCCCGTCTCTTCGGCGTGCTTGGGCTGGTCCTCACAGCCGTGGGTCTCTACGGAGTCCTGCAACATCGCGTCTCCCGTCGCCTGAAGGAGATCGGCATTCGCATCGCAGTGGGAGCCACCCGCGGTAACGTCAGTTGGCTGCTTCTGAAAGATGCCAGCATCCTTGTGGGCGTTGGCCTGGTTCTCGGCGCTGCGGTGTCGTATTGGACAGAAAGGCTCGCCGTCCGTGTCCTTGATGGGCTTTCCCCGGGGGATTCCCTGCCGCTGATCGTGAGTGCGGCCATCATTGTCGTCATCACGGCGCTCGCCGCAAGCGCGCCAGCCTGGCGCGCCGCCACGGTGGATCCCGTTCAGTCCTTGCGCGCCGAGTAGCGGTGTAGTGTGCCATACGGCCTGCCGTGGGCGCTGCCTGCCGTAGCCAGTCCGTGGTCCGGGACGAACCAAAGTCCGACGTTGCAGTCTGTCTCCACCTTTCCAGAGCGTAGCGCGGCGGAGAACCCGGCCAGGGTGCGTTATGCCTGGGCGAACGATCCGCCGGCAACCCTGTTCAACGCAGAGGGCTTGCCCGCTTCGCCGTTCCAATCGAGATGAGCAAGCAACCGAGTGAGGGTGGTGCTGCCGCCGGGACGGTGTGCCGGTCCTCGTTGTGGAAAAACACCTGGCGTCGAAAGTTTCCCCGTTGGGTGATATGGTGCGGGCCGCCAACGGCCATCACTCTGTGAATGCGTCCCATCACCCATATCGTGGGCTCGACGGCAGATAATTCTCACCACATCTTTGAGGTTGGATAACCTCTGTTGAAGACAGCCGTAACCCATTGATTCTGAGAGACGGGATGCGGGCTTTTTCATGATCGGGGGTGAACCCGCGGTTCCTGAGCCCTTGCTGCTACCGGAACCCGCATACAGCTTCGTTGCAACTGCGTTGGAT
>JAHCHD010000187.1 GCA_026129915.1 Bryobacterales bacterium | reverse complement strand
GCGGTCGCTCGACATCCCTTGCTGGTTCGTACGGACCACCACCAGATCGCCCTGTCGTTCCACGGTAACTTGGCGCGATTCCCAGGCTTCCTTGGCATCCGCTTCGGAAAGAGCCCGCAGGCTTTCCCGCCCGCTTACACGGATGTCTTCAATATCCTCAGCGGTCACAATCACCTCGCCCCGCAGGTTTTCCACAAGCAGCCGGGCGGTCTTTCCGGTGGGCACCGCCTGGTCTGCGATTGAAAAATCATAGGACTCGCCGAAAACCCGCAGACCCTGAGTGCGAAACGGCAGGCTGCTAAGGTCGCCGATCACTTCGCGCGAGCCGTACAAGCCGCTTCCGGCCACGCAGATCACGATCGCCAGAAACCATTCGCCGCCGCTCAAACCTTTCGGGGGAATCGGTTGCGGCTGGCGGCTCCAATAAAGCAGCTCACCCAATCGGATTACGCCCCAACCCACAAGAATCCAGGGCCATTGCTGGGCCAGCAGATCGAGCACCTCAAAACCCGCACTAAGATTGCTCCACAGGAACAGCAACCCGATCACGATCAAAATCACAGGTCCAATCACCGACGTGCGTTTCATGGCTCGATCCTCCTTTCTGGCTGGAATGTACAAGCGCCAGCGCGCAACGGTCGCGGACAAACTCTGTTCGCTAGGGTTCGGTGGCAACTGCCCGCTGGTAGCTCCACTCAATCAACTTCATCAAGCCGTAGCTGATCAGCAACACGGGCCAGGTCTGAGAGATACCAGCCACTTTGCTATAGGCGAGCAGGAAGATAACACCCACGACAATCAACTGCACGGGTCCGCGAGCAGCGCGGATAAAGTTCAGCGTGTTCGATTCCATGGGATCCTCCTTCAGCCGCAGACGGTTTCACTTTCCTGGCAGGCACTCTACGGTTCGCTGGGCCGCTGGGCCATTCGTTCGTAAAGCATCCAAGCACCGGCCAGAATCAGAGCCACCGGCCAGTAACGCAAAATGGTTCTGATCGACAGCAAGTCAAACTGCGCCAGCAGGAACATGACGCCCAACGCAATCAGGACGACCGGGCCGATGGGGAAGCCGTTCGCCCGCGCCTTCATAGGCATGATGCTCGAGAAATCATCCACCGGAATTCCCAGGCTGCGTTTCCGGGCCGTGTGGTATGCCTCAAAGGGCATGTAGAAATACCAAATGGCAATCAGCATCCCGAACAAGGGTTCGAAGCCACCAGCAGCACCGGAATCCAGAATGCTGATGAGCAGACCAAAGATCACCACATGCACAATCGCCTTGACGTACTGCGCGTTATAGACCGCTCCCACACCTGGGATAAGACCTAACAAGAAGGCCAGCCCGGGGGATGCACCAACTGCTGGAGTAACGCCCGTCACGTACGGCGAGGGGGGCTCCCGATAAGCCATGGGGGGAGGTGGCGTTTGTCCAAAAGATATCTCCGGTGCATGCTCTGAGCAGTAGACCACCCCTTGCAGCATGCGCGTTTCCTGCGCGGCCAGCCCGCGACCGCACACACGGCAGTAGCCCACCACCGGTGGCCCTTGCGGCTGTTCCTGGGGTTGTTGTGTCGTTTCCTGCATGACGCTCACCTCCATCTGTCGATCTGCTTGCGGCTTCCCCGCCTGTGTGCCGAAGCTCAGGACTACTGGGTATACCAGCTATTCCTTCAGCTTGTCTTTCGGCTTGTCGCCTTCGTCTGCACCAGCCTGCCCAGTGTCTGGCGGAACAGTGTCTGGCGGAACAGTGTCTGGCGGACTGTTCAGTTCGGTTTCCGGGTCGCCCAGACGGCTCGCGGCGCGTTGCCGTTCCTGCTCAAGTTGGTCAGTCCATTCCTGCACCCGGGTACGCATTTCGTACACCACCCGCAGGCTCTCGTAGTATTTCGTTGCCCGATCCCATACCCGCTCAGCGCGATAGCCGACGGCGGACCAGATGGCGGCTGGCTTCAGATCGCTGGCCGACACCTGGTCAATCCGCGTTCCAGTGAGCTGGCCGATCATCGAAACCGACAGGATCGTCATCGCCATTCCCATCACAAAACGCGGCTGAAGCATCGGCGCAAAAAACGCGGCGAGGCTGGTGAAGATCCCCGCATTGCGTGTTTCCCGCCTTGTGCTGCGCCGCGCTTCCGTCATCGCTATTTCCAGGCGTGCGTAAAATGCCGGCGGCGGCTCTGGAGCGTCCACCTGCTTCAGCATCTCCATGGCTTCGCCGGCGTCCTGCACAAGCTCCGCCAGATCCGGATACAAGGGAAGATACTGCTCGAAGGCCGCCACTTCGGTTTCGGCAAGTGTGCCGTCGAGGTAGTCGGCAATCTTTGCTTCCAACTCTGCTCGCGTCATGGCGTCCTCCTTTCCTTCCATCGTTGTTCCTTGCGAGGCGTTCCCCGCATTATGCACTCACGTTATGCCTGCGCAGCAAGCGGGCCAGTTCCGCCCGCCCTCGGTTGAGCCGCGACTTCACCGTGCCTTCGGGCACCTGCAGCACACCGGCAATCTCCCGGTATTCCATCTCTTCCAAGTCGCGCAGGATCACAGTTTCCCTCAACTCCGGCGAGAGCTTGTTCAGCGCCTGCTGAATCAGCTCCCCAGCTTCGCGACCGGCCAGCAAGGCATCTGTGCGATTCACCACAGACCCGCGCTGCTCCAGCACCGTGAGCTGGTCTTCAATCGAATCCGTAGCCCGCTGCATCCGGCTCTTCCGGTAATGGTCAATCAGCAGATTGCGGGTCATTCGGGAAAGCCAGACCTGGAAACTGCCTTCCTTGGGGCGAAAACTGCCTAAGGACTTGTAGAGCCGCAGGAACACCTCCTGCGCCAGGTCTTGCGATTCCGCATCCGAGCCGGTAAAGCGATAGCAGATGCCATACACCCGGCGGCTGTGGCTGCGGATGAGTTCTTCCCAGGCAGAGTCGTCGCCGGCCAGGCATCGCTCCACAATTTGCAAGTCAGCATCCAATGGTTTGGACCTCGCCCAGGAGGGGAACTGGGGTCGCCCGGCGGCTGCACCGCCCGAATTGGGCCAGTGATCCGCTTGAGGCTGGCTGGCCACCGTCGAGGCGGACGCCGCCCCGGCTGTCCCCATTGCCCAACTGTACACGGCTTCCATCGTGTTCCCTCAGAATCTGGCTACGGATCCGTCCAAACCCGGTTTCTCCGTTCCATGCCTTACACTGTGGAGAACGATGCCTGTCGTCAAAAAGTTCAACTTTTGAGGGCATTGTCGTGGAAATCCTATTGTATGACCGTCGCTTACGGCGTCCCAACGGAATTTTGGTTCTGAGACGCCGCAAAGTGGTGCCAGGAATTGGCAGGCGCCCTCCGCATGCGGGATTCCGCCAGTCTGACCTGCCCCCTTTTCATGGAAACTGCAAACACCGGCTCTGACGAACGCATTCCGCCCAAACCCGGCAATCCGGCCAGCAATCTAACTAGTCGTCGCTGGCTTCTGGTGGTTGCGTCGGTTGTTTTCACCGGCGCCGCCCTTGCTTGGCTGGCATGGAAGAACGACGGCTTTTCCCTGGAGCAGTTCGGCGCACTGCTACGCACGGCGAACCCACTTGTCCTGCTTGGTGCTCTCGTCGCGGGATTTGCGGCATTCGTGGTCCGGTCACTGCGATGGGCCGTTCTGGTGCGTCCCTACACGCCATCCGTTAACTTGTTGGATCTGCTTGGTAATACAGTGATTGGGTTTGCGGCAGTGCTGTTGTTGGGTCGTCCGGCTGAGTTACTCCGCCCGTATCTTATCAGCCGTCAGTTGGGAGCGCCATTTTCCTCGCAAGTGGGCGCGTGGCTGCTGGAGCGCATTTACGATTTGCTGGTAGTGCTGGGTGTGGCCGCCTGGGCGCTTTCGACGGTTCCTTTGGAAAGCCTGCCTTCGGGCTCCGCGCTGGCTCTTGCGCTACGTGCCGGCGGCGTACTGGTGCTGGTAGCTGCCCTGGCAGCCACCGCGTTGCTTCTGGTGTTCACCTTTGCCTCCGGGTTTGCCGCAGGTCGCCTGCGCGATGCCTTGGCGATTCTGCCCGAGGCCCGGCGGGCTACTGCGCTGCGGCTGCTCGACGCGTTTGTGGAAGCACTGGCCGTGAGCCGCCAGCCCGTCGTATTTGCGCGCGTGGTCGCATATTCTCTGCTGCACTTCACGGTGGTAGCATTTAGCACCTGGCTGGTATTCCTCTGTCTGCCCGATTCCGCCCACCTTGGCGCAGCTGATACGCTTCGGTTTCTGGCGCTACTGGGACTGGCTAGCGCGGTACCGCTACCAGGCTTAGTGGGTGGCTACTTGCTTGTGGCGGCGTTGCTGCTCACCGAGTGGTTGCGGCTTCCGCTAGAGGCCGCCTCAGCCATCACGCTGGCCTTCGGAGCGGTGCAAATCGGCAGTACTGTTCCCCCTGCCATGGTCGCCGCATTGCGCAGCGGCCTTAACTGGCGGAAAATAAAGAACATGGAGCGCGAAGCCCAGCTATGATGTGCCCTTTCTGCGGCCACAACGGGGATAAGGTGATCGATTCCCGTGAAAGCAAAGAGGGCAACGTCACCCGCCGCCGCCGGGAATGCCTGGCATGCACTCGTCGATTTACCACCTACGAGCGCATCGACGAGATCCCGTTCATGGTAGTGAAGAAGGACGGGCGCCGCGAGGCCTTCGACCGCCAAAAGGTGCTGGGCGGACTGCTGAAGGCCTCCGAGAAGCGCCCGATCAGTATGTCCGCCATGGCAGAAGCTGTCGATGCCGTGGAAGCTGCCCTGGTGGCAAACCCCGACCGTGAAATCACCACAGCCGAAGTTGGAGAGATTCTGATGGAGCGCCTCAAGAGTATCGACAAGATCGCCTACGTCCGCTTCGCCTCTGTGTACCGTAACTTCCAGGACGAAGACGATTTTTTGCAGGAGATCTCGCGTCTACTCAGGAAGAAAGAGCCAGTGGGATAGCACTGGCTCCCCTCCCAGCGGCCCATTAGGTTGCTCTGTGCGGAATGCCTTAGGACGTAACTCTTGCCTGCCTAGAGTGCCGCCATCACTTCCTTCAGCAAATGCTTGGCGCCGTCCACGCCATCCCAGGGGCCGTCCTCGTACTCCAAAGCGTAGATCCCCTGGAAGCCGGCTTCCTCCATTATCCGCGTGGAACGCTGCACATCGTTCACCTTCCAGCGGTCCCAGTACTTTGCGTGCACCGTAGTGTGGGCCAATGGCGCTACCGCCGCAAGGCCGTGGTAAAGCATGTACTCGTGCTCCCAGTTGCAGTAATCCGGCGAGGCTTCACACCAGGGGCTGTTCACTTCCTCAATGATGATCCGAATGTTCGTGGGGTCCGCCGTCAGGCCCCAATGGTTTTCGAGCGTCACCTTTACGCCCAGCTTGCCGCCATAATCCGCCATTTCTTTGAAGGAATCGATGGCGTGGTTCAGGTAGACCTCAATTTCGTTGTTCTTGGGATAGCTGCCAGGTTGGGCCACGGCGCCAGGCACGATGCGGGGGCCACCGGAGTTCACCCGCATGGTCTTCGCACCCAGGGTGGCGGCGGCGTCCAACCATTTCTTGGCTACCGCAATTCCTTCCTTACGCTGACCCTCGTCCGGCACGGACACATTGCGCGGCGCGTTATTCGAAATATGATGGCAGCGCATCCCCAGGGCCGCCGCCTTGTTGGCCATCTGGTCGATCCAGCGCTTGCTGGACGGCGCTGCCGGGTTGAACTCGGTAATCTCGCGCTGCTGGCCTTCCCACTCGGTCTTGAAACTCTCGAACATGCTGGAGTCTTTCACATCGCCAAATAGCGACGACCAAAGGTCCATGTGGAACAACCCGGGAAAGGTGTCTCGGGTGAACTGCGGCAGATCATGCATGGTGATGGTGCCATACTTCTTCTGCATTGCAGTGGGTTCTGAGTTGGCCCTGCGGCTGGGGAACATTGAGCGCAAGGGCCAGGTATTCACCGCTATGCGGGCCAGTTTCTCCTGATCAGTCCTCGCCCGGCGGGCACTCGGAGGCGCGCCCGCTACTGCAAGGCTGGCGCCTGTGATCGTCGCACTGGTCGCGGCCGAAGCCTGAAGAAAATTTCGTCGGTTCAATTTCATGCTTGTTTCCTATGGGATCAGTCCTGGGGCTTTCTCTCTATCAGACCAAACCTGGGGCAATCACTCCAATCCAGCGACAGTGCGGCTGCTCGAAGTTGGATGGTGGGCGATGGATTTACGAAGCCACATCCTTGCGGGTTTCCCCGTCGGTGGCTTCGTCAGCAGGATGTGCGAGTGGACCCTCAGCAAGCGCCTCCGCGTGGCTGCGCAAGAACCAGGCAACAATCTCTTTGCCCGCTTTTTGCTGAACCACCGCGTTTACAAGATCGGCCAGCTCGCGATGATTCGCCGCCACGTGTATGCCGTTCATGCGCAAGAAGACGAGGGCTGCCACCACTGCCGTGCGGTCGTTGGCTGCGTAGAAGGGGCGGTTGCGGCTGAAATGAAACAGATAGGCAGCGGCCATCTCGTAAAGATCTTCGTGGAGATACTGGCCCACGATGCCGGTGCGGGGCATCGTGAGTGCGGATTCAAGCAGCGCCGAGTCACGGATGCCCCTCCGCCCCCCGTAGCGGCGCACCATGTCCTCGTGGATATCCATCACCTCTTTGAGAGTAAGGAACACGGGCTTATGCGCGGTTTCTTGCATGTGACACAGGTTCGTTGACACGCGTCTACTCCGCCATCTCGCTTAACATCGTGTCGTATTCGTTCACGATTGATTCGAGAGACTGGTCGTAGCGCTGGCGGCGCCCCTTGGCGCGGATTGGCGTTACAACCAGGCAATCCCCATCAGTGGAAAGCCGCATCACCGACGTTTCATCGATGTCGAGGATCTGCAGCACTCCTGCATCCAGCATCAATGCCAGACCGCCGTTCACGCTCACTAGCTTGCGGGTAGTCACGCCTCCTATTGTCCCCGTCTGGCAGGGGAAAACACAACCTCAGCGGCCGCTCACGACCCGCAGTAGATGACGCGCAATAGCCAGCGACGCGGTGGCGCCAGGGCTGGGCGCATTGATCAGGTGCAGCGCGTTGGGCCGCTGAATGTAGTCGAAATCCTGCACCAAGGCGCCGGTGCGAGTGAGTGCCTGCGCGCGGACACCCGCACCGCCAGGTCGTAAGTGCTCCCTCCGCAGCGCGGGCACCAGGCGCTGCAAGGAGTGCAGGAAGGCGGCGGGGCTGAGGGAGCGATAGATTTCGTATGCTGACATCCGTGGATACTTTGCAAGGAAACGCCAGAACCCGCTGAAGCTGATCACGTCCGCGAAGTCACGCAACGACACGTCGCGCCGCGAGTAGCCTTCCCGCGCCGTGGCCAGCACCGCATTGGGTCCCGCCTCAACGCCACCGTGAATCATTCGAGTGAAGTGCACCCCGAGGAATGGAAAACGAGGGTCCGGCACCGGGTAGATGAGGTTCTTCACGAGCTGGGCGCCCTCCGCGTTCAGTTCGTAGTACTCGCCGCGGAAGGGAACAATGCGTGTCTGGCGGCGTTCGCCGGCCAGTGCGGCTACCCTGTCGCAGTGGAGGCCGGCGCAATTAAACAGGAAGTTGGCACTGTGCTCTCGGTCGCTTGCTCGCAAGCGCCACTGGCCGTCGCGCCACGTGAGGGAGGAGACCTCGGCGCTGGTGTGAACTTCTCCGCCGCGGCTACGGATGGAGGCGGCCATAGCCCGGCAGACGGAGGGAAAATCCGTGATGCCCTCCTCGGGCACATGCAGGGCGGCCACGCCCCTCACATAGGGTTCCACTTCACGCATGGCTTCCGGCCCCAGCCACCGCAGCCCCTGCAAACCATTGGTCTTCCCGCGCCCTTCAAGCTCTCGCAGGCGAGGCACTTCGTTCTCCCCCACTGCCACCACCAGCTTGCCGCATCGGTCGTAGGGCACCCCATGCTGCTGGCAGAACAACACCATGGCCCGAATGCCTTCCACAGCCAACTGCGCCTTCAGTGACCCAGGCTTGTAGTAGAGACCGCAGTGCAGCACATTGCTGTTGTGGCCGCTTTGGTGCTGGCCGACTTCAGTTTCCTTTTCGAAGACAGCGATGCGCGCGCCCGGCCATTCATCGAGGGCACGATAGGCCAAAGCCAGGCCAACAATCCCGCCCCCGACAATGGCCACCGAACCGGGGTACGCGTGACCATCTACATGTATAGCTCCAGCCTTGCCGGGGATTGGAGCGGCGGGCGTATTCGAAGACGCGTTCATCAGCCCCCATTTCAGCAGATCCATACACCCCGCCGCGCACCGATTCTCCATGCGAAGCTCGACAACCATCGCCGCCAGGAATAGAGTATCCACTAGGGCAAAGGGCATCTTGCCGCCCAGGAGGAAAACAGCATGAGCGAGAGAGGGACGTCCCTTTCACGACGGAAGTTTGCGGCCATCGCCTCTGCGCCGTTGATTGTACCCAGCCATGTGCTGGGCCAGCGTGCCGGAGCCGTGGCTCCGAGTGACAAAATCACGTTTGGCGGAATCGGAATCGGCAGTCGCGGTGTTTCCTCCGTGCGAGCCGTCCTCAGCTATCAGGACGCCCGATTCGTCGCTATCGCTGATGTGCGCAACGACCGCCGCGAGGCCATCAAGAGTATGGCGGACCAGCGCTACCAGGATAGCGGCTGCAAGATGTATTCCACCCACGAGGAGTTACTGGACCGCGACGATATTGACGGCGTGATCATTGCTACCGGCGACCGCTGGCACACCCCAATGTCTATCCTGGCGGCCAAGGCGGGCAAGAACATCTTCTGCGAAAAGCCCTGCTCCATGACCATCAAGGAGAGCCAGGCACTAAAGGAAGCTGTCAGCCGCTACGGCGTGATGTATCAGGCAGGCTGCCAGCGCCGCAATGGCAAAAATTTCGTCCTCGCCATGACTTGGGCACGCGAAGGGAAGTTGGGCAAGCTAACGGCATTGCACTGCAACGCGGGTACGGGCACGATTTGGCCACCCATCACTACCCAAGACTGGCTGCCAGCCGAACCGCTGCCGCCGAAAGAGGTGGTCGACTGGGATCGCTGGCTTGGCCCCAGCCCGTGGCGCCCGTATAACTCGCACTACGTGGCGGGCCGCTGGCGCGGCTATTTCGATTTCCACGGCGGAGGCATCCTTGAATGGGGCTCGCACACCGCGGACCTCTGCCAGTACGCCAACGATGCCGACGATACGCAGCCTGTCGAGTACGAACCCCAGGGCGGCAACACCTCGCCGTATTTCGTTTACTGCAAGTATGCCAACGGCGTGAAGCTGATCCATCGCGATGCCTTC
>JAHCHD010000186.1 GCA_026129915.1 Bryobacterales bacterium | reverse complement strand
AATTCTTGCTCTATGCAGAACGTTAAGACGGTGGGCCTGATCGCGAAAGCGAACGTAGAGGCCAGCGAAAAGTGGGTGCCCAAGATCGTCACCTGGCTGCGGCAGCGGGGCCTGGCCCTGCGCATCGACCACGTGACGGCGGGCTATATGGACGAGGACGGCGGACTGCCCACCAGTGAAGTGGCCGATGGCTGCCAGATGGTCCTGTCCCTAGGGGGCGACGGCACGCTCCTGGCTACCACACGCGTGGTGAACCACCGCGACATCCTTATTTTTCCAGTGAACCTGGGCAGGCTGGGATTCCTGTCTGCCATTCCTCCGGAAGAAGTGATGGCGGAGCTTGACCGGGTGATGCGCGGGGAGTTTCGCGAGTCTCGCCGCCGACTTCTGAAAGCGGAACTTTGGCGGGGCGAGCAGGAAGTGGCTAGCTACGACGCGCTCAACGATGTGGTGGTGTCCAACTCCAGCCTTGCGAGGATGGTGGAGTTTGACCTCCGCGTGGACGAAAGTCACATGTGCGGATACAAGGCAGATGGGGTGATCATCAGCACGCCCACCGGATCCACCGCCTATTCACTGTCCGCGGGCGGACCCATCATTTACCCCACGGTGGAGTGCTTCTGCCTGACGCCGATTTGCCCGCATATCCTGACGAACCGGCCGGTGGTTGTGCCGGATTCAAGCACTCTGGAATTAACGCTGAACTCCCGCAACGACAGCGTGTGGCTGACCATTGACGGGCAGGTTGGGCAAATGCTGGCGGTGGGCGACCGCGTGCTGTGCCGGCTGTCACCGAAGACGGTGAGACTGGTGGCGCCGCCTCGCATGCACTTTTTTGACGTCCTGCGCGACAAGCTAAAGTGGGGCGACACGTAAGCCGTTAGTGTTGGCCCGGGAGTTGCTCAACCAGCACCCCGTGCAGCTTGCGACACCGAGCATTTCCCGTCAATCTGCTACACTGCCAGTTTCCTTGCAGTTAGGGCACTAGGTGATCGCTAACAAGGCGCTGCCCCTCCGCGAGGGTCGTTCGGCATGCAACTCCATACAAGAATTCTGATTGGGATGGCTGCTGGCGTGGCCGTGGGCTCCATCGCCAACTTCGCAGGTATCGAATGGCTGAAGTCCGCGCTCAGCGCTATTGAACCGGTGGGCACCGCCTTCATCCGTGCGATTACCATGATCGTGATCCCCTTGGTTGTCGCGAGTTTGTTGGTGGGAACCGCGTCGCTGGGGGACTTAAGAAAGCTTGGACGGATCGGTGCCAAGACTGTTGCGTACTATATGATCTCAACGGCGGTGGCGGTCTCGCTGGGCCTGCTGCTGGCAAACCTGGTGAAGCCCGGCAGTCGCATCGATCCCGCGACACGGGATGCCCTCGCCGAACAGTTCGCGGGCGAAGCGGCCGGCAAGATGGAATTCGCCTCTAAGGCGCCGTCGCTGGTAGAGACTCTGCTGAACATGATTCCGCGCAACCCAATCGCCTCCGCCGCGAATTTTGACCTGCTTGCGCTGATCGTGTTCACTATCGTATTCGGCGCAGCCCTAAGTGCATTACCCACCGCGCGCAGCAAGCCGGTGCTGGCCTTCTTTGAGGGCATCAATGATGCATCAATGGTGATTATCGGCTGGGTGATGAAGCTGGCACCGTATGCAGTGTTCGCGCTGATTGCCGCGGTGATTTCCAAGTTTGGCGTAGACCTTCTGCGCAGCCTCCTTATGTACGCCGGAACCGTTGCGTTTGGCCTGGCCTTCCACACTTATGTGGTGCTGGCCTTGGTAGTGAGGGGCACGTCAGGGTTGAATCCGCTGCTGTTTTTCAGGCGCACCGCCCCGGTGCAGCTAGTCGCGTTTTCCACGTCTTCCTCGAACGCAGCGCTGCCGATAAGCCTGCGCACAGCAGAAGAGCGCCTAGGAGTCTCGAACTCCATCGCAAGTTTTGTCCTACCCCTTGGCGCAACCATTAATATGAACGGTACAGCGCTCTACCAGGCAGTTGCGGTGATCTTCATCAGCCAGATCTACGGATTGGAACTAGGTATCGCGGAGCAGGCAACGATTGTGCTGACGGCCACGCTCGCAGCGGTGGGTACGGCAGGTGTGCCCAGCGCCGGAATCATCACCATCATCATTGTGCTTCAGTCCATCGGGCTGGGTACGCAAGTGGCTACGGGCATTTCGTTGATTCTGGGCGTGGACCGCATTCTGGATATGATGCGCACCGTCACCAACGTAGTGGGAGACCTCAGTTGCTGCGCCTTTGTCGGAAAGACCGAGGGTGAGATGGAGGTCCCCGCGGAGGAGTGAGCTGTTGGCCCGCGCTGATGCATTCAGATCGGGCAGGCTTTAACAATTGTTTCTGGAATGCGACTGTAGTCTAAATGCGCAACTAGTGTTACTGGACAAGAAGGTACGCCGGTAGAAGTCTACGACAGTTCGGTGCATTCTAGAGGTATTCGTGCGCAAGTCCGGCTGCAGCGAGTGAACCGGAAGTCCGCGAGTAAATTTCTTGAAGTGATTGCTACTCCCCGCCTGCGGAGCAATCGCAAGCGGTTGCGAGAGTTCACAATGCGAAGCGATTGTTGTCTGACCGGACCAATGCCTAACCTGCAAGAATCTCTGCTTGCACCGGGAAACAGCGCCAAAGCCGTTGAACTGATCACGGAAATGCTGGAGCGCTGCCGTCAATGCCAAAGCGAGGAATGTCCTGGGTTAGGGGAGTTGCTGATAATGGCCACAGTGCAAAGCGCAGTGGACCATTGCGATGCGGAGGCAACCCGCAAGGAGTTGGGGGGCGGGTTGATTCCGGGTCTTGAGCCAGCGGGAGCAGGCTGAGGTCTACTCCGGTACTGCCACGATGGCGTCAAGCGAAATGGTGGAGTCTAGCGCCGGCAGCGCCTCCACGGTTTGCCTGAGGATCGCCGGGTCGTAGAGGGGATTCAAGAACTTGCGGCCCTGCTGCTCAGCCCGAATTCCCAGTTCCGGCGATTGTGCGAGGATGCTAAGTTGCGCGGCATTGCTAAGCGATGTGCCTTGTTCCTCCAGGGTGTTCTGCAGCCGCTCAAACCCTAACGCAAGATCTGCATCGGTAGCCCGAAAACAAAGCTGAGCAGAGGTGAGCACAAGCCGTGGAGTGTTCACCTTTACCACCGTGGTAACCGGGGGCTGGCCTTCTTCCAACGTGGCAATGCGCGCCTCGAATGCGTCACTGGGAGCGGCAGCGAGCCTCGCCACCAAGTCGCAGTTTACGAAGGAATCAGGGCTTGTCCGGAGGGCCTGCATGACGCTCGCGCTCGCGGCGGGGTAGCGCTGGCGCAACTCGCGGTCGAGTGCCGCCAAATCATCACTAAGGCTAACGAAGCAGCGGGCGCCGATGACGGCCGCTGGCTCGACGCCTTCCGCACGCAATCGCTCATCGAGTGTGCCGAGCACGCGCTGAAAATCGCCCTTCAGATCCAGCCGGAACTCAGCAGACAGTGAGCGTTCCGCGGCCAGGAAGAGAAGGCCGTCGGAGTTGACGGCATTCTCCTCTTCCACCTCGATATCAAAAGCAACTCGGGAACCAGGGTTCGCCAAAGCTCCAACACGAATCACGGTGATGGCGGGAATGGGCAGACGCCACTCCGCAAGCTGTTCGCGAATACTGGTGGACACGCGTCGCACGTCGCCGGCGCCCCCCACCCAAGCGGTAATGCGGGCAAGACGGCGCTTCCGCAAAGCCCTGCGCAAATTCTTTAGCGATTCCTCGACCTGTTTGGAAAGCAAGCCTCGATCTTCAGACGGAATGGCCAGATAGCTGAATCGCGCCGTCTCGATCTTCACCGCGGCAGGCGCGTCGGGTACGGGCGCAAGCACCTGCGGCTTTTCTTCCTTGAGAGGCTTCTGCGCCATCCCGATCCCCACGCATAGCGCCAACAGTGCCAGTAGCGCCAAGCTGTGCTGCGAGAATGAGAACCGAGCTATTTGAGGAAGAATCATCGCATCGAAGCAGAGGACCGCGGGCCAGACCCGTTATGCCGAAAACTTCAAACTCAATTTGGCCGAGGGTGTTGTGTTAGCCCGATTGTATCAAAGCCGCCCCTGCAAACCGCTTCGCAATTGGGCCATGTCGCAACTGGGCCAAAGTGCAGTAAGCGTCAAAGCCATCCAGAAAGTCAGTTCAGGAAATACGTGCGGTACAGAGTGTCGCGCTGCCTGGGCGTAAAGCCCGCGTCACGGATCATCCGCCTCAGTTCTTCTTCGCTAGCCTGGTTGTGGGCTCCAGCGGCGGAGACCACGTTTTCTTCGATCATGATGCTGCCTACATCATTACCCCCGAAGCGCAAGCCGAGCTGACAAGTCTTCAGCCCCTGGGTGACCCAACTGGATTGCACATTGGGGACGTTTTCGAGGTATAGCCTGGAAATGGCAAGGTTCTGCAGATACTCCACCGCAGTAGCCTCTTCTTTCACGAAACGGCCGAGCGAAGTGTTCTCTCGCTGGAAAGTCCATGGAATGAAGGAGGTGAATCCGCCGGTATCTTCCTGTATCTGGCGTACGGCATCGAAGTGGTTCATCCGCTGCTCAAAGGTTTCGCCGCAGCCAAACATCATGGTGGCGGTGGTATTCATACCAAGGGCGTGCGCGGTGCGATGGACCTCAACCCAGTCGGCGGCTGTGCACTTCAGTCGGCTGATGCGGTAGCGGACGTCTTCATCGAGGATCTCTGCACCACCTCCCGGAATGGATTGCAGGCCGGCATCGCGCAGACGGGCGATGGTGTCGCGCAAGTTGAGGCCGCTTACCTCGGCGATGTTCAGGATTTCAGGCGCCGAGAAGCAATGCAGCCAGATTTGCGGGAAGCGGGAGCGGATCGCGCTCAACAGGTCCTCGTACCACTCAATCTTCAAGTCCGGGTGGAGCCCACCTTGCATAAGCACTCCGGTACCGCCAAGGTCGAGGGTTTCTTGGATTTTTTCGAAGATGGTTTCGTGGCTGTGGACGTAGGCCTCCTTGTGGTTCACGGGGCGGTAGAATGCGCAATAGGTGCAGTACTCTGTACAGGCGTTTGTGTAATTGATGTTGCGGTCAATGATATAGCTGACGACGCCCTCCGGATGCAGCTTTCTGCGCACCGCGTCCGCAGCCATACCAATGCCGATCAGGTCGTCGCTGCGAAACAGATCCAGGGCTTCTTCGCGCTTCATCATGGGAGATTATTGCTCCTCAAAATTGCCTACGGGCTGCGGAACGAACTCCGCGGGATGCGCACTTGCGTCAGCATCCAGCAGACCGTGCTGACGGGCGCGATTCAGGAACTCTTGCATTCCCGCAAACTCGCGTTCGCCCAGCCGGAATCGGATGTGGCTTCGCAAATAATCAAGTGCTAACGCATGGGAAATCCCACGCAGTGGCGCCTCTTTATCTACTATATCCTCCAGATTGGCGAGTCCAGCGAGGAGAGAATCCGAAAATGGCTGCGGGGAGGTAGCGGCGACCACCGACGGCGTACCTGCCCAAGCGGCAAAGACCATGGGCAGTCCCGTGTGACGACGCCACTCGTCGCCGAGATCGAGGCAGGAGTAGGGAAGGCGGGCTGGGTCAAGCCGGAGCGCGGAGTCGCCAATGATGAGGGCGGCGTCGTGAGTAGCGAGCATCGCATCGATCTCCGGCGGATGGGGATGCATGCTGACTGCGGCGTGATAGCGTTCGCGCAACAGAATCTGCGCTAGCAGCACGGAAGTCCTGGAACTGGAATCGCCAGCAAGGGTGCGCACTTCTCGCCAGGGTTTGCGGGCAAACATAAGAATGCTGCGGACAGGTCCGTCGCTGGCAATGCCCACGTTCCCTAGGATGGCCAAATGCTGACGGGCGATTTCAGCAACAGGCACCAGGCCAATGTCCGCCTTCCCGGCGCGCAACCGTTCCGCGCAGACGGCCGGCACAGCCATCTCCAGCAAGATACTGAGGCTGGGGGCCTGCTGAAGACTGTAAATCAGGGGTGCGGTGTTGAGGTAGCTAACCGCACAAACGCGCAAGGTTTCCTCGTAAAGATCAGGGATAGGTTCCAAATCCGATGCTAGCATTGTGCCCGCATGTTTGAAGATGATTGGGACAGGGGAAGAGGAGCAAAAGCCGCGCCAGTAGAGCAGGTTTAGCTGAACGAGGCGGCCCAGCAGAAGCATCCAAACGGAGCGGTTTGCGGCTCCAATCAACGCGCATTTGCATTCCCCCGTCATCAAAAGCAACCATATAGAGTTGCATGGCCTGCGGATTCTCCGTGCAGCCGTGCGCAATTCCATCCAAGCTGGGAGCGACCCTTGCAGGCGAAAATTGGCATTATTGGCGGCAGTGGACTTTATTCCATGCCCGGTTTTGAAGTGACCGAGGAGGTCTTGATCGAAACCCCCTTTGGCCCGCCCTCTGACCCGTATGTCGTAGGGACCCTTGAAGGAAAGCCGGTAGCGTTCCTGGCGCGGCATGGCCGAGGGCACCGCATTCTGCCTACCGAACTGAACTACCGCGCCAATATTTATGGAATGAAGAAGTTGGGCGTGGACTACATTTTCTCGCTAAGTGCTGTGGGTTCGCTGCAGGAAGAGCACCGCCCGCTCGAGTTCTTCATTCCTGATCAGTTTGTCGACCGTGCTCTGAAGCGGCAGAGCACCTTCTTCGGCGATGGGCTGGTGGCGCACGCGAGCTTCGCCGATCCGATATCCGACGAACTGGCGGAGATCGCGGTGGCCGCCTGCAAAGAATCAGGCGTCGTGGTGAAACAAGGCGGCACCTATCTGTGCATGGAGGGTCCTGCGTTCTCATCGCGCGCTGAGTCCAATCTTTACCGGAGCTGGGGGATGGACGTCATCGGCATGACCAACGCCACTGAAGCCAAACTGGCGCGGGAGGCCGAGATCGCCTACGTAACCATCGCCATGGTGACCGATTACGACTGCTGGCACGAAGGGCACGATGCGGTCACGGTAGAGGAGATCATCGGAAACCTGCATCACAATGCCGAGAATGCCTCCAAAGTGGTAAGAGCTGCCGTACGCAGATTGTCGCTTGAACTGCCATGCAAGGCGCACCACGCGCTGCGGCACGCTATCATCACCGACCGAACGAAGGTACCGGCGGAAACCAAAGAGAAACTCTGGCCCATAATCGGGAAGTACTTCTCGTAGAACGCCGCAGCTTCGCGGGAGCCGCACGTTAAGGTGAGCGCTTGGCAGACCAGCACCACACGAACAATCTGGAGGCAGCCGCGGAGCAGTTGCGCGCATCCTGCCTTGCGCACTCTGGGGAACCGGACCGGGAAGCTTTGCGCATTCTAGTGGAAGCATGCGCGAGCCACGATGAAATGTGCGCCGCAGCGGCAGCCAGGGCGCTGATTGGACGGGTGGTAGAGGATCTCTCGGACCGTTTTGAGCCTGGCCTGGTGGAGTGCTACGTCTCTCTGTTCACCGAGGCACTGGCGGCTTGTCAACCGGTTTGGAGTGCGGAGTTTCTCCGCAATCGTTACCAGCAAATACGCGGCGGCTCCCCGCCTCTCGGTACGACGCCCGTCACGCAGGTTTACGTGCTATCGCGTATCACGCTGGGCGCGGACATCGCCATTGTGAGCGTGTTTCTGGATGCGGCTCGGAAGCGCTTTCCAGATGCGCGGATCTGGCTTGTGTGCCCCGCCAAGAACTACGAACTGTTCGCGGGAAGCCAGCAAGTGAGCCATTGGCCACTGGATTACCCGCGGGGTGGCACGCTACGCCAGCGCATCGCGGTTGCGGAGCAACTGGCAGCGATTGCCGACCACCCGGGCGCCCTGGTGATTGACCCCGATTCGCGCATCACCCAACTGGGCTTGCTGCCGGTAGCGCCAACCTCGCGGACCCTGTTCTTTGAGAGCCGCACAGCCGACTACCCGTCCCTGCGCAGTCTCAGCGAGATCGCCTCCAGCTTCTGTTTCCTGCGGCTTGCGGTACCCGATGCCGCGCCATTTCTCGCTCTGCCCGCCGCGTACCAGGAAGTGGCACGCGCGAAGCGTCAAGACGCGACTCAGGCTCCCATAGCGGTAAGCCTGGGCGTGGGCGGCAACCTCGCAAAGCGCGTGGGAACGTCGTTTGAAAGTGCTTTGTTGCGGGAGTTGGCCGTCGCAGGACGGCCACTTTGGGTTGACGCCGGGGCGGGAGGTGCAGAGGCCGAGTGGGTGCGGACGGCAATCGAAGGGGCGGCTCTGCCAAAGGAGCAGGTATACGTGCTCGATGGGACTTTCGCCTGGTTCTGTGCGCACATCGCGGAATGCGCGTTGTATGTTGGTTACGATTCCGCCGGGCAGCACGCGGCCTCGGCGCTGGGCATACCGGGCATTACCATCTTCCGTGGCAATGTCAACCCGCGGATGCTCGCGCGTTGGACGCCACGCGGGCCGCGCAGCCACGTCTTGCCGATTGACCCGGACCTACCCCAATCGGTGCTGCTCGACGATCTGCGGCGGCTGATTCGCGAACTCGCTGCGTGATGGACGCTGGCTTTGCACAGATGTGTTTGTTACGATCCCGGACAGGGGTGGCGATTTCTTGTGCTGCGGATTCTGCAACAACTTAGCTTGACGTGTGTGCTGGCCGCGCTCGCCTTTGCCGCGCCGGACGACCGCTTCGAGAAGAACTGGCGTGAGTTTCGGGTAGAACCTTTCGAGGTGGTTGCGGAGCGGGACAACAACGAGCTGCGCGCGTTTCTGGGCGAATTGTTTCAGTACCGGCATTTGCTGAAGACACTGCTGCCGGGCACGGAATTACGACCACAATGGCCCATCCGGATCTGGGTGCCGCAGCAAGGCAGTGCCGTCGCCATTCCGGATTCGGCCCGCCTTCCCATCGTGGTGGACCGCTACGTGGTGGTCCTTTCGCGAAACCCGCAACTCACCCCCGCGCTACGCGCTGCAATTGCCCGCACGATTATCGAAGACAGTCTGCGTCCACTGCCGGCCTGGTTTGAAGAAGGGCTGCTGGCCATTCTCAGTGGGATGCACACTGACCGGCAGGTGATGAGACTCGGAGACGTTGCTCCAGGTGCACCCCGCAACCTGAGTTGGGCCAAGGTCCACTGGTTGCTCACCAGCAAGCAATCTGTACCCACGCTTAGCGCTCTGGCAGGCAACCTCGAAAAGGGCATGGAGGAGCGCCTGTCGCTGCGCAACAGCTATCAGACTGATCTGGCACAACTCGAGACCGCGGCGAAGCAGGTACTGGCAACACAAAGCAGCACGACGGTGGAATTCAGCGGCCTTGCGAATAACCCGCGCACAGATTTTCGGGATTGGTACCTGCCGCTGGGATATGGGGAGTTGGGAGCGGCAAGCGCCGCCGCACTCACTGATAGCAGCGGCAACGCACTGAA
>JAHCHD010000185.1 GCA_026129915.1 Bryobacterales bacterium | reverse complement strand
TAGGCATGCGCCTGGTCGTCCCAGGTTGCGCCTTCCGGAAGGGCCGATCGCAAGTACCCGAAGCGGGATGGAGCA
Organism: Bryobacterales bacterium; assembly: GCA_026129915.1. GTDB lineage: Bacteria > Acidobacteriota > Terriglobia > Bryobacterales > Bryobacteraceae > JACTMJ01. Next base: position 9,313 of record JAHCHD010000185.1, on the reverse strand, counting down.
ACCCAGTGGAAGGAGTCTCCCAGCATGGCATGGGCGAGCAACTCGCCCTGGTCGTACCCGCCGCCGCCCCCGTGGATCACCAGCACCGCCGGCCCGGAACCGCCTTCCCTATACTCGATGTCGCCATAGCGCGAAGGGAGCACTGTGCTGTTTCCCGCAATCCGCGAATAGGCGCGATTCATATCTCGCAGATAGGCCGCCGCGCCCACCATCATCAAGGCAGCCACGCCGATCGCAGCCCACCGCAAGACGCGTTTCCGCATAGTGTTCCCGCCTTTAACAACCTACAACACCTGCCATTGGGACAAGGATTATCCAGCATGGGCCACTTTCCAGCCAAAGCACGCGTGTCAAACCGGGGAACCAGTAGGACTGCGCTCTGTCCGACGGGGGTGCTCCAGACTCCGCCAGATCCTGGCGCGCTGGCATGCCGGAACGCGCATCGCAGTATAGCCCTCTGAGTGACGAGGACATTTAGCCCATGGAACCTAAGAACCAACACCTTGCCGCGAACGCATCGATAAACCGAACAATGCTCACAAACAGGACGGTCAACACCGCAATCGGCGTGCCGCCGGTTGGAGAGATCTACGCCCGGCTAGCGGCGGCGCTCCAACGAATTGCCACGCTCGAGGCCCAGGTACATCGGTTGGAGGAAGCCGTCCATGTATCCCCTGGGGGCGACGTGGAGATCCACGCGAAAGGCGCCCTTCGGCTTATTGGCAACTCGCAAGTGCTGGTGGATGGCCGGCACGGCGGCGTGACCCTGAAGGACACCGCGGGCAATGGAGTGACACTGGCCTCCAAAGGCCTGACCTTCACCTCCCACAGCAAACTTCAGATGCAAGGCAGCTCCTTGGAATGCAAAGCGGCGCTCTCAAAGTTCACCGGCGTCGTGAGGTGCAGCGACTTGATTGCGGCCAATGTGCTGGCGTCGACGTTCAGCCCGGGCGCAGGCAACATTGTGTAGCGGCTTGGGCGCAGGACACATACTGCCACCGTCGTGCGATGCCGCGAGCGTCTGCGCTAGCCCTCGCCGAACCATGCTTGCCGGATGGCCTTGCGCGGGGGCGCGGTTGCCAGGGAGGCCACGATGCCGGCAACGAAGCTAAAGGTGAGGCTCCACACAAATGGGTCAAGGCCCAGCCAGCTGCGGGTTCCGTAGAGACCATATTGCAGGGCAAAGGAACCCAACCCCGCGGCAACCGCCGCGAATGCTCCCGCTTTGGTGGCACGAGGCCAGAACACACCCAGCACGGTGGGGGCGACGTACGCCGACGCCAATCCTGTGGCCGAAAAGATCACGATGTACTGCAGGTAGGTGGGAGGGCGAAACGCGATCGCCAGTGCCAGGCCGCCAATCACCACCGTCGTTCCCTGCGAAATCCACTGCGCCTTCCGGTCGCTGAGCCCATGCTTCAGGTTGCGGTGGTAGAGATCCCTGACAATCGCGGAGCCCGTTACCAGCAGGAACGAACTGATGGTGGACATGATGGCTGCAAATGGCGCGGCCAGCACCACACCAGCCAGCCAGGAAGGAACCACGGCCACAATGGTCGCGGGGATGGCTTGGTCGGGCACAGCGATATCCGGCGCCAGTTTCCGGCCCAGAATGCCAAGGGTCATGATGGCCGGGTAGAGAAGAACCACATAGATGCCGTTGATGAAGGTGGCCCGGGAAACCGCCTGTCCGTCGCCCGTGGATAGAAAGCGGCTCATCAGTGCCGGTTGCCCCAGCACCGCCAGCGGCCAGATCACAAAGAACGAAAACGCCTGGGAGAGTGGCAGGAAATTCTCGGGTCCGGGTGGATGCAGCAGCGCGGGAGACTGCTCACCCAGATAGGCATTCAGCGCCTCGAAGGACCCTATCTGGTGTAAGGCGAATGCCAGCGTCATCAGGATGCCCACCAGCATCACGATTGCCTGGAAGGCATCGGTCCAGGCCACGGCACGGAAGCCGCCAAAGGCCGTATAGACGGTGACGGTTACTGACACAATCAGCAGCCCCACCCAGTAGGGCAAACCGAGCGCCACCTCCATCACCCTGGCCCCTGCCACATACTGGGCCACCAGATAGGCGACATAAAGGAACAGGGTGACCACCGCCAGCAAGGCCGACAGACCGCGGCTCTCAAAGCGATCGCGGAGCAGATCGAGCATGGTGAGCGCCCCGGTGGCCCGTCCCAGGAACGCAATGCGCTTCCCCAGGATGCCCATGCCGGTAAACGTAAGCGTCATATATCCGGCCACCCAAAGGTGAACCGCCCAGCCATTCTGCCAGCCGAGCGCCGGTGCGCCTACGAAGGTGCCCCCACTGGCCATCGTGGCCACCCAGGTGAGCGCCAGCACCCATGGCCCCAACCCACGGCCGGCGACGAAGAACTCATCCAGAAAGCTCTTGCCCCTGGCCTGCCGATGGGCCAGGCCGGCAACGACAAAGGTGATGACAATGTAGGCGACGAAGGCCAGCGAGATCGACAAGTTGCGTTCCGGCATGGCTTAGGGTGCAGGCTCCCTCTGAAAGACGAGGGTGTACCAGCAATTGAAGGCAAAACAGGCCAGCCACGGGAAGGCCACTCCAATCACCACCCAGCGTGGCAGCCCAAATAGCATCGGAGGCGGCGATTCCTGCCCTAGCCACCAGGAAACGCTCACGGTCCAGGCGAAGGCCAGCAGCCAGGCCGCCACGGCCGTACCCGCCTCGCGCCGGGTTCGCTCGAAACTCGCCTTGCGCTCTGGTTGCGTCATGCCACCGTTTCCCGGCTGCCACCTGGCAGGTTTTCGAGGAAGAATCGCAGGAAGTTGCCGTGGTAAATGGAGTCGATCGTATCGTCGGCGTACCCGCGGCGGCTAAGGATGTCGCCGAATTGCTGCAGGTTGGCAAAGGAGGTTACTTCCACAGGCGTCTGCTCGTTGCCGAACCCTCCATCCAGGTCGCTGCCGATGCCAACATGCCGGCTGCTGCCCGTGAGCTGGCAGATATGATCCACATGAAGGGCCAGATGTTCGAGCGTCGGGTTCTGGCTGCGGTCGCCACCCCGCGCGAAGTCCTTGATGATCATCCAGGCGTCCAGCACCACACCAATCACGCCGTCGCGGGCCGCAATCTGGCGGATCTGGTGGTCACTCAATTGACGGTCGTGCGGCACCAGGGCGCGGCAATTGCCGTGGCTGACGAATACCGGGCGCGTGTAGAGCGCAAGCGCCTGTTCAATGGCCGTGTCTCCCGTGTGTACCAGGTCCAGCAAGATGCCCAGCCGGTCGAACTCCTTCACCAATTCCACGCCCGCGGGTGTCAGCGGCCCGTCGCCGCCAGTTCCCATGGCGTAGGCGCTGGGACCATAGTGGGCCAGGCAGGCCGTGCGTAAGCCGTTCTCGAACCACTTTGGGGTTTCGTCCACCGTGCGGATAGGGTCAGCCCCTTCCATCGAAAGGATGATGCCAATGCGTGGCGCGGATTCCCCGGCGGCGGCCCCTTCCTGCAGCCATTTCCGCCATTCCTCAGCCGATTGGGCCACGTCCTGGGCGGTGCGCAGGAAGCGCAGTTCGCCGTCGTACTCCAGCATCCGGTAGTAGGCCAACTGGGCCTGGGCGGCTGCGCAGCAGATCGTCTGGTTGGCGAAGTCGAGGTCCTCTCGCAGGATCAGTTCACCGCGTTGCCTGCTGCCCACGGTGGATTCCGCGTAGGCGGCTTGCAGCCCAGACGCGGGCAACGCGCGGGCCAGCAGGGTGGCCAGGCAGATTCCGGCAGCGGCGCGCCGCATCTCCGGCAGGCTAGTGGTGCACTTCCCGCGTCCGGCCCCTGTCATTCCCGCTTCCCTGGCACGTAGCGTCTCCACGGGCAGAGTCTGGTCGCGGTCGAACGACATCGCATTCCACGCAAGGTCAAGATGAGCATCCAGGATGAACCGCATCGCCCGTAACTCCGCCCAAAGGGGCACATGGAACCCAAACTTCAGAATCCTATGAGTGTAACCTAAGCCGGCCGTCAGTACCCTAGCGCCAGCCCGGGCGCGTTTCCCGCCTGGAGATGGCTTCAGGATTGGGATGGGAGGGCAGGGAACTGCCGAGTTCTCTGTTCGTTCCTATTCGATCAGGCCCGCTCCTGGGCGGCAGGACGGGTGCTGGTGGCCGCTGGCGGCGTGGGGTTTGCAGGAGTTGGCGGATTTTGCGAAACGAACTCTTCGGGGCGGAGGGTGGCTAGCATTGCCTGGCGCAAGCGGAGATCCGCCTGGCCTCTGGCCATGAGGTCTGCGTGACGTTCATCGCGGCGGCGCTCGGTGGCTTCCTCCTGCTGCTGGCGACGGAGGTCGCGCTGCTTGCGGCGCTCTTCGCGGGCCATGCGGCTTCGTGCCACTCCTGCCTCTCGCGGTCGCGGGCGCGTCCTGACGGCGGGCTTTGCAGGCGCGTTCGAATTCGGCGATCGCACGCTGGTGACGGCGCTCCCAATTATGGTGCGGTAGCGCTGCAGGTTGTTCAGGGCCGGGCCAGAGCGGATGTCGATGAAGGGGCGGGGTTTATCGAGCATGGGTCGTAGCGGCCCGGTTCGAATTTCTGGTGGTTCGGCGAGTCCGCCGAGGGCTTCGCTGCAGCTGTAGGGATATTTGGGATCGGCGAAGAAGGGGCGGGGTTGCCTTTTTCGATTGCCATCAGTTCGGCCTCGTCGAAGCGGCGGAAGGCCCAGCGGCATTGCGAGATGTCGCCGACGGCGAGAGTCTCACGGGCGGACTGGGGTTCGTAGATGGCGAGGATGGAATCGCGGAGTTCGTCGTACTCGGCGGGGTCCTCGTGCGGGAGCAGGACGCGGCGCTGGATGGAGGAGGCCGAGCTTGAGGGCGTTCTGTGCGGAACGGGCCTTGCCCTCGGAGTGCGCGGTCCGGTGGGGCCGGGGGATGAAGAAGAGTTATCCGTTGTCGGTTCACAGTTGTCAGTGGGGAAGGGCGAGGGGTTAGGGTCTAGGGATTGGGGGTTAGCTCCAAACACGGTTGTCGGCTGACGGTTGCCGCTGTCCGCGGGCGGAACTGGTGGAATCCAGAGTTGGGGGTTGGGTATTGTTGTTGGTCGTGATGTTGTCGCGCAATTGGTCTGGCATGGAGTGAGATCCTTCCCCTCGCACAAAATTTCAGTCGCGTGAGTATAGGGGCGCGGGAGGGAGAAGTAAGGGGTAGTTATTGCGGAAGTGTTTGATTGCAGGGGAGAAAGGAATTTTCCATCTCGCGAACTGGTGGTGGATGGGTGAGCGCGTAACCACCCTTTAGTGTTGGTAGGCGGATTCGAACGTTTTGCAGGAGCTAGGCGCTCGGCGAATGGAAGCAGCGTCAGTGATACCAGAGCTTCTACAATGGGAGGCGGACATGGGCGTGCCACCCCACTCGGGGTTCTCTGTTGCGACGAGACGGGCGCTGACGCACCCCGCCTATGTCGCCTGGCTAGCCGGGCATCCGCTGTCACCGAAACTCCCACACGCAATTGCGCCTGCTGCTGCGGCGCCAAGCAACGCCAGATAGGTGAGCCGGTCCTCATCGTCGAGGAAGACTTCGCCGGAAGTCGCCGCGCTGGGTGTCACGTGATGCAGGCAACCGATCGCTACCACTCTGCCGATGCGTCCCATCGTGGGTATCGTCGGCGGACGGGGAATTCTCCTCACAAAGAGTTTCGAGGTTGAGGTGTTTGTCCCCAAAGCCCCGGAGATCCCTTGGGAGCTGGCGGGAATGGGTTGCGGTGGCCGAATGGTGGGGTCGCAGCCGCAAACAGGCGGCCGTCTAAGTGGACCCGCCACGCGAGGCTGGATGCTGTCCACGGTAGCGCCCGCTACACGCATGGCACGACTACCCCGCTAGTCTTGGTTTCGGAGTGTCACATCCTATAGAGGGAAGGATAACCGGATAGCGAATTTAGCTTGGCACGACTACCCCGCTAGTCTTGGTTTCTGAGTGTCACATCCTATAGAGTGGAAGGATAACCTGATAGCGAATTCCTATAGAGTGGAAGGATAACCTGATAGCGAATTCCATTCATAGCTCTGCGGCACATAGACTTCCAAGTTTGGCCAGCCCCCATCGCCCGGCGACGTTTGGCCACGTAGCGGCCCACCGTACTCGTCAGAGTGCTCCGGTAGGCTTCCCACCTGAACTCCAGATCCGGTGCGCCGTGTGCCGCTGCTTACGCGGCGCAGTCCGGTCGGTCTCCAGATCTCCTCACCGCCTCCCGCACCGGCCCCAGTGCCGGTCGCGCCCGTTCGGCCAGCTTGCGTTCCGGAGGCATCGCGCTCGCAATTGCCTGCCGTACCATCCGCCGGTGAATCCCATACTTGCGGGCCAATCCAAGAACCGTCTCTCCCGCCGCATGTCCGCGACGAATCTCCTCAAATAAATAGTTCCACTTTCCTTCTCCTGTCCATCCCGAAGTCTGTCATCCTGGGTCTGTCAGGTGGGCTAAATGGAGTGCGGAAAGTGGGCCATTTCTGATGACGGAACTCACTCAGTCAGCTTCGTCCCCACCGACCGCGTCCGGGCCCCGCCGCCCGTTCCTCGTAGTCGCCGCCACCTCGCCGCTCCTACCCGAACACTACACGAGCCTGTCGGAATAAAATATCTGGAACGTAGAATCAACAACTTACAGACCTGGGTCTGCCAATAAGTTATTGATTCTTCGTAGCTGCTTGCGTTCATTCCGACGGGCTCACACCCTTTCTCCAAAACCGCAAAATGAGTTGCCACGCAAGGGCGCACGGCCCGCAGCATCCCGCTCGGGGTGTCGTGTCATCCTGATTTTGCGCTGCCGAAGGCAGCTTTTTTCGGCTTTCGGTTATGCAAGGTTACCGGACGGTAACCTGTTGTGTGCGTAGGGCTTGGGGGACTTTCGCTGGCTCAGAGGAATCGGCATGGTTACCGAAGCCGGTAACCTATTGATTCTACAGGAGGCGTTTCGCGCCGATTCCCGCAAACTCGTTGATTCCACGTGGTTACTCCGTATAACCTGAACACTCAGCGGCCCAGGGCCTATTTTGTACTTGAAAAATAGACCCAATGCTCAAGATTCCGAGCATTCTCCCATTCGTATTCAAAGGCAATGCCGATCCGACGGCCGGAAGAGAGATGCCCCGAAGGGATTCGCAGACGGACGCTGCCTCCCGCAGGGATCCATGATGTGGCTCCAACCGTGCATGCACTTCCAAGGGACAGACGCTGGTAGGGTTGTTCGTTGATGGTCTGGGATCGTCCTTCAGACGGCACAGCAGTACCTTCAACGGTGTAGCAGGGGGCAACTGTGGTTCCTGGACGGATCGCCAACACTCCCTTGCCATTTCTGAGCGTCAAAGGCTGCACCTTTTCACCAATGTACAAAGATTCGGTCCGGATGCTGATAGCGCCTTTGCTGTTGTTGTGTAAGCGAAGCCAAACTGCCAACTGCCCATCAGAATCCGAATCTGATTCGGTCGGCTCAAGATAAGCAGATGGACGTGCGGGGTCCAACAGAATCTCGTTGTCAGCCGAAAGATTCTGTGCCAGAACGGGCAGAATCGCCAGTGTGGCCACCAAAATCAGACCTCGCATTTGACACCTCGCACTATTCGAACAACTTCTTTCCTGGCGCTCCTGGCGTCACCTTGTAGAGGCCATTCGGATCAGAAAGAACACCGTTGATTCCGTTTGATCGAAGCGTATTGACATCCGCCGCCTTCCAACCGGAGTTCCAGATTTCAAAATTGCCGCCTACCCGCAGGCTTCCGAATCCCAACCCTTGTGCCGCATTTGAAGATGCCCCATAGGCTGCGAACTCAGTTGCATACTTCGTCAGGTTAAGTGGACCTCCAAGCACGCCTGCTGCCGCGCCACTCGTTAGGTCCATAGGGAGTGCTCCAACCAGCGCCGCTCCATGGCCGACATGAACGCCTTCGTGGGCCGCAGAGACGGCCAACAACCCGGTATTCACCGATCCATTAGAACTGTGCCTGGCCAGGTCGAAAGTAACCACCGTATTCTGTCCGGTTGGGTTATCCGCCGTCACCGCCTTGTTTGCGGTGCCTGCCGTAATCGCGATGCCGATGTTCGCGTCACCGGCACCACCTGATCTCGTGGCGCCAAACCGGACCGTGACACCATTGTCCACGCCCTTTTTCCCGTATGCCTGCAAAGACTCATTGAGAGCGTTGTATTCTGCAGAGCCTTTCTTGTAGGAGTTGCGAGCTCGCTCAACCTGCTTGAGTGCCGACTCGAAGTCCTTGCATTCGGCTGTAGTCCCATCACATACGTACAGGCCATGCGGATCGGTAAACCGGAGAGGATTGTTCAGCGTGTAGGCATAACGATTCCAACTCTGCGGATGCGCGATATGTGCTGAGGATAGGAGCGGATCAGGACTCGTAAACCGCCCCTGCGCCGCACTCAGATATCTTGCTCCAAAATAATCCAGCCCCGTTTCGGCATCTCTTTCTTTGCCGGTGAAGCGTTGGGTCAGCGTGTTGTTGGCGACGTACATCTGCGCTGTCGTTCGGCCTCCGATGCCGGCGCCGATCTCTTCGCCGAAGGGCAGGTAATCGTGGCGGCTCACTACTGCGCCGGTCTCGTTGGTAACCAAACGCGTCGACCCCAGATGATCGGTGGTGATGAAGTGCGTCGCATCCGCCGTGGGCGTCGTCCCGCCGTATTCAGCGGCGAGGTTCCCACTCGCGTCATACACGTAGCGCGTGATCACCGAGCCGTCTACCTTCTTCACCCGACGACCTTCGCCGTCGTAGGAGTAGCTCACCGTTCCGCTGCCCGTCACCTGCCGCGGCCGGTTTTCGGCATCGTAGGCAATGCTCAGCGACCCAGACTGAATCATGTTCCCGGCATTGTCGTAGTAGCTGCTCTCGGAACCGGAAGTCGGCACCGCCCGGTTGTGATTGTTCGTGAACCACGCCGTCGAAATCGGCTTCATGATGTGCGCTGTTCCGAGGCCCGTGCGGTTGGCCCAGTAGAGATTGCTGTAACGGTCATACCCGTAGGTTTCGCTCCAGCTTCCCGTCCCGCCCTCGCTCACCGTGGCCAGCCGGTTTAGGGCGTCATAGGAGTAGGTCTGGATGCGGTTCGGCGTGTAGTTCCACTGGCCCAGAATGTTGCCGTTGTTCGTCGCGCAGGAACCGTTGTTGTAGCCGCCGCAGTAGTTGAACTGCCACTTGCCACGGTCGCTGTCATTTGACGCCGTGCCGATCTTGATCTCCCAGGGCTGCTGCCGCGTGGTGTTTAAGTCCCAGCGCTCGGTGAGCGTGTTGCCCAGGCTAATCTGTTTGGGCGCTCCTTGCGGGGCGTATTGCACGCCAGACCAGTAA
>JAHCHD010000184.1 GCA_026129915.1 Bryobacterales bacterium | reverse complement strand
CAAGCCGTGGTGCCCACCTCACAACTCCAGTCTGAGGAGCGCAGCCGCAGTCTTCACATGGTGGTGCGAATCATGGTGGCTCTTGGCTACCCGTGCCATGTAATCCAGCGCGGAAAGTCACGCCGTAACGGGTTCTCTCAGCCGTGCCCGGCGCTGTACTGCCCTACTTTCGGCCTGCCGTTTTCGACGGGCTTTCCGCCAGCAGGCTTTCCCAGTTCAGCACTACGTGAATCTGCCGTACTGGTTCGGCTGGCTTCAGCCTTCGAGCCATTAGGAACCGACGACTGGTGGAGTCGTAGAGCATCTCCCGGTTCCAGAAGTTCGGCTGCAGATAGTTGCCTGCGAAGAGCCTTGCTGGGGCATGGAACACCGGACGGTCAGCAGCCAGCGTCCTCACTCGCGCAGCATACACCCCGTCCCCCAGCCGGAAGAACAGCACCTTTCCGGTTTCATCCCACAGCGGCGCATGCCCTTGTTGCGACTGCGGCACGGTGACTCGTTCGGTGCAGTCCGGCAGCATGCAAACCTGAATCTCTCTGGCGCCAGCGTATCCTTGCGTAAACGCCAACAGTTTCCCGTCGGGTGAGATCGCGGGATGACGTTGTTCGGAGGGCCATTCCAGCATCCGTTGCTTCCACGCAACACCCGGCTCAGGCTCCGATTCATTCGGAGCGCTGTGGCCATCCTCCAGTTGCGGATAGAGCAAGCCCACATCCACAGATGTTTCCTTCACTTCACTCCGCACAAAGGCCAGGGGAGCGTTCGCGGATGACCACGAGAGCGGGAACTGTCCGTACGGCGAAGGGGCAATCCTTTGCAGTGGGGATCTACCATCTGCGAGGACCGCCATGATGTTGGGAAAACGCAGCCCGCCGCTGTAGGAGTTCACAATCGCGTATGCGCCGCCCGGCGACCACACCGCGGCTGGCGGTTCTGTAGCGTCGTCCAGCAGCCTTATCCACTCCCCGTTGCTAAGGTGATAGCTCCAGATTGACCGCGTGATGTAGGACTCTGACAGCCCCACCAGCAAGCGTTTGCCATCGCGGGAGACATCCAGCAATGAGTACGGGCGCGCGGGAGCCGGAATAGCCGATTCACGCCCAGCTTCATCCACCCACAGAAGCTGTGCGTTGGCCAGTGGAGGTGCCTCCAGGTACACAAGGTTCCCATTGTCCGACGCGCTTGCCTGGGCGAGTCCCCAGCTTGCTACCAGCACATCCTTTGCAATCGTCCAGGTTGGTTCGCCCGGAGATCCCCCATTCAGCCGCGTGGCTCGCAGTTCCCCCTGCCAGTAATGAAGCAGGATTCCATCGGGCGTGATGTGGCCGTTCATCGCCGGCTCGGCCAGTAGACGATTGCTCCCCGTCCGCCGATCCCGGAGGTAGATTGCCCGTTCCCGCGGAGCCCAAGCAGCTGCCCACAACAGCTTGCCATCCGGCAGCACCTGCAGGGGAAATTGGTACTCCCCGCCTCGCAGCTCGTACGAAACCACGGAGGGCATCTCCAACACCCATTGGCTGCCATCCGCGCTGAAGTAGATCCCTTGTGCCGGCGGCTCGGGGCCTGCACCGGGCTCGGCCCTCTCGCCCGCAACTTGGGCACTGTTCGCAGTGCCGCTCACAAACATCGCCCCATCCTCGCCAAACGCGAAGTACGGCTGCGCCACCCAGCTGTCATCGGGCGGTGCCACTTTGCGGGCTTGGAATCCATCTAGATCCACCAGCCAGGCTTGCCCATCCCGGTGGAACAACAGCCGGCTGCCATTGCGGGAAAGCGCGAGCGCAGTCGCTCCATCGGTCCCCGGAATCAGTTCACTGTCAGTTCCCGTGAGCTTGCGGCGGAAGATCTGATAGGTCCCCGACACGGAGGCCACGTAGTAGACCTCCGCTCCATCCGGAGAAAGCGCGATCGTCCGCCCGCGCAAATTGGCAACCACCTCCTGGTCAGGGGGCAAGGCAATGGCGAGCCGCAAGGGGCCCGGACCTGCCATCCGCGCCGGGAACACCCATCGTCTTCCTGCCGCCACCCCAGCCGCCAGAATCACCACCACCGCTATAGCCGCAACTAAGCGCAACCACTTCGAAGGGCCAGCCGCGAATTCGGCTGGCGGTGCCGATAACCCAGATGATGCAAGGTCGGGACCGTGGGCATCTGTCCTCGCTGCCAGTGCGGCTGGCCCTGGTTCCGCTGGGGCCTGCCCGCTTGCTCCAGCCTCCAACCTGACCTCAGCCGGTGCTTCCCCTGACTCCACAACCGGGGTCAGGTAAGGCTGCGCGTGCTGTGCTAGCTCCACCCGCGTCACCGGCGCCAGAAAGCGATATCCCATCCTTGGCAGGGTTTCTACAAACCTTGGGTTTTGGGCGGAGTCATCCAGGGCCTGCCGCAGTTTCTTGATGGCCGTATTCAGCCCTGTATCGAAATCTCCGTAGCTGTCGTCAGGCCACAGCGTCTTCTGCAGTTGCTCCCGGCTCACCACCTGGCCATCCGCCGCCAGCAGCATCGCGAGCACCTGCCCTGGCTGCCCCTGCAGACGCACCACCAGCCCGTTGCGCCACAGCCGTCCGGTGGTCGCCTCAAAGTCGAATTGGCCGAAGCGATATCGCGGGTCACCCCGCTTTTCGGGTGCTTGATCCATGGATGCGACGAAACTTCCAGTATGTCCCACAGTTCAGATCAACTCCTAACGTCCTTAGTTTGCAAAGCGTTAAAAAGTCAGATTGTCTGCCAAGAAATCCATCCCCGGTTCATTGATCGTTTGTGTGCTTCCCCTTAAGCTCGCTCTAGATCGCCCTAGCCTGCCCAGGGGCCTACCGTTCGATGACTGCGGAGTCTGCGGTGCGGCGCTGTGCGGGGGATACGGGCAAACCATTCCATACGAGGGACACATGATGGGATTTCGACAAAGACATCGCGGGTACGGCCACGCTTGGCTTTTTCCCGTTTTGCTGCTGGCTCTCCTAAGTGCAGGAGCCCGGCTGGCTGCCCAGGTCCGCGACTACGATTGCGGCAACGAAAACCAGCAGACTTGCCGGGTGGGTCAGTGGGAGCGCTATAACATGCGCTACTGGACCGAGAACCGATGCGAGTACGATCTGAAGCCCGAGGATGGCACCTGCGTAAACGAAAAGCGTCGCCTCTTGCCGCCCACCGGCGGTTGGCTGGGTTGGGCCATGCAGGAACAGCGATACCGCATCTCCGTGGACGAACCCATCAACAAGATCACCTGGCTGGGCTCCCATAATGCCTTCTCCAACACCAACCAGGGCTTCAATAGTCCCCTCTATACCAACCACGTCTACTCCATCACTGATCAGCTCAATTGGGGTGTCCGCCACCTGGAGCTGGACCCCCACTACTTCGGCGCAACCAATATCTTGCGAAGCGACGCCAACCGTCTCTGCCACGCCAGCTCTACGGTTGCCTGTCTGGTGCCTGGCTACGGCCAGCGCCTCCTGGGCTTCGCCCTGAAGGAGATCGATACTTGGCTCGCCTCCAACCCTGGCGAAGTGGTGGTGGTAAAGCTAAACGACAAGAACGCCAATGGATCCAGAATGCGGGAGGAGATCCAGGCCCGCATCGGTCACCGGCTACTGCCCGCCCCCACCTCTTTTCAACGCTGGCCCACCATGCGCGAGATCCGTAACTCCGGGCGTCAGATCCTCTTCATGCAACACGACAACAATCCGGGTGTGAACCCCACCACATGGAATGCCTCCAGTCTCGTACTGTCCGATAACTGGCCCGCCAGCCAGGACTTCAACAACTGCCTCGATTCCGCTGGTGCCTCTCCGTTCAATCGGGGAGCCAATTCGTGGTGGGATATCGCCGAGGGAAGGTCAAAGCTGAACACTGACCTCTTCGGCACCCTCACCGGCAGCCTGGAGGTGCCCAATGTGCGCCGCGCCACCAACTGCGGCGTCGCCATTATCGGGCTCGACTTCATCGCCTCGCTAGGCTCAGAGTATGATGTCTACCGCCCCGCTGCCCCCTCAGACCTCCGTCACGCAGCCCACATCTGGAGTTGGCGCGAAGGTGATTTCGGCGGAAACGCGTCGTTCGATCCGCAAGGCCGCCGTTGGGCCTCCCGTCCAGCAACTGAACCTAAGCGCCTGGTCTGCAGTCCGGAGCGCGCCCCTGCCACCATCGAACAGGCCCGCGTCTGGCGTGTCACCAACCAGGCCTACGCCTGGAGCCGCCTCAATGGCGAAGTCCAGTGCCAAGCCGAGTTCGGTACACCGGGCAACCCATACATGTTTGCCTTCCCTGCCACCGCGCTCCAGAATCGCGTTCTGGGCGAGTACCTCGATAGCATGGGCATCACGGAACCCGTGTGGATCGGCTACACCACCGGGCCGCAGGACTACATCAGCGTCCAGCCCTCTGCGCTAACCTTCACGATGAGCGCTTGGGCCAATCCGCCCGCCGCCCGGGATATCCAGATCCTCGGCCCGCGCGGAGCCGTCTACCAACTGGCCTCCAACCAGCAGTGGCTCTCCACTGATCGCGCCGCCAACTTTCTGCCCGCCGACGGCAGCGTGCTCACTCAGCCGGTGGCGCTGAACAAAGCTGCTAGCGAACTCTCCCCCGGCACCTATGCGGCGGTCCTGGGAGTGATTCTCCCCGCGTCGGGCTCCCGCCCCTTGGTGCAGCACGATGTGGACGTGAAGCTGCGCGTACTGGTGCCGACGCTCACCACCATCACCGGCCCTGCCACCAGTCCCCTTGGCGCGAGTCCCGAACTCAGAATTCAGGTATCCACAAACCCCGTTCGTTCCATCAACGGCTCAATCGAACTCGTCCGTCTCAGCCAGGGCATGGAGGAGCCGCTCGTCCAGCAGATCAGCGCCAGCGACGACCGCAGGGTTATCGTGGAGGGCCTGCCCATTGGGCTTCACCGCTTCTACGCCAGCTACCTCGGCAGCGATGAACTGCAGCCCAGCGATTCGCAGGTCTTCGAGCTTACCGTTACCCCGCGCGTGGGGCTCAACCCTTCGCTTGCTGCCTTCAATATGACCTCCGGCGGCGCGCTTCCCGCGCCACAGGCGGTGCAGGTTAGCAACCTCAGCAGCGGGGCCGCCGTGGCTCCTTTGTCGAATTGCCCATGGTTGAGCGCTACTCTCGGCAGCATCAGCGGATCCACTGCCAGCGTCTCGCTGCAGCCCCAGCCGCCTGCCCAAGCTCTGCCTGCAGGCGACTACGCTTGCCAGTTTGAGGTGTCGGATTCCCTCAGCGGCACATTGGGTTCGTCCACCCTCGAAGCCACTCTCCGCGTCACCACCTCGTTGGTGAGTATCCCTGCGACGGTGCCGGCGTTCCTGGTTGGGTCGCAACCGCAATCTACCCAGTTGGTCGTCGCCACGCCCTTTGGGGAGAGCATTGCCATCCGCACCTCCTCTTCCTGTCCGGAATTGCGCTTTGCCGCCGAAAACCCGGTGACAGCCGCAACTGTCCAGATCCTTGCTACCCGTGGAGATCGCGCGCCAGACACTTACCTGTGCGAACTCCGCGTCGAGTCTGATTTCGTCCCCAACCCCCTGTTGCTTCCTGTCACCCTGCAGGTAGTAAACCCCACCGTCGTAGATACCAACCCGCCGGACCTCAGCTATCTCGTCGATGGCCTCTCCTACACGGGCCGCAACGAGTTCACCTGGCAGCCGGGTACAACGCGCCAGATCTCCACTACGTTTGAGCAATCCAGCGTGCCGGGCACCCGCCACCGCTTCCAGAACTGGTCCAGCGGCGCCGCGCAAACCCAGCAGATCATCGCGAACGCCAATGGGGCATCCTACGCGGCGAACTTCTCCACGGAGCACTTGCTCACCCGGCAGTCAGTTCCAGCTCAGGGCGGTGCCTCGGCGGCCATGCCCGTCAGTGCGGATGGCTACTATCCCGCAGGCACCTTCGTGCAACTCTCCTCCAACCCGGCCAGTGGCTTCCAGGCCACCGGCTTCAGCGGTGCGGGCGTCACGCCCCTTACCGCCACCACGGCCAGTGTCCTCATGAACGCCCCGCGTACGGTGACTGCCAACTTTGCCGCTGCCACGCTCACACCCATCACCATCCAAACCAACGCGCCCAACGCCACCCTTACCGTAGACGGCCAGCCCCAACCCCTGCCTGTCACGCTGCTGCTGGAGCAGGGCCGCCAGTACCGCTTCGTCGCACCGGGCTTTGTGGAAGAGAATCCTGCCTCCGTCTGGGTTTTTAGCCAGTGGCAAGGTGCGCAGGGCAGCAACGTGGTGGACTATGTAGTCACCAGCCAGCCAGCCACTTTGAATATCAACTATCGGCGGCAGGTGCTCTACACCTTCAGCGCCAGCCCGGCCGTGGGAGGCGCCATCTCCAACAACGGATGGCAACTGGCCACCGGGCAACTCCCCATTCAGGCCACCCCTGCGGAAGGCTACCGTTTCGTCCGCTGGACCGGTGATCTTGTGGGTCAGCCCAACCCGGTCACCCTGCCCGTTGACAGACCGCTCACAGCCACTGCGGAGTTCGCCCTCCTGGCCCAGCCCACACTGGTGGTGATGCCCGGCGGC
Organism: Bryobacterales bacterium; assembly: GCA_026129915.1. Lineage (GTDB taxonomy): Bacteria > Acidobacteriota > Terriglobia > Bryobacterales > Bryobacteraceae > JACTMJ01. The sequence continues at coordinate 2,893 of JAHCHD010000184.1, read as the reverse complement.
GCCCGCTCCGACGGCATCGAACCCGGCACGCGTCGGGTACCGCTGCGCCTTAGCAATCGCGGTTCAGGCCTCGCCCCTGCTTCCCGCATCCTGGGCGTCACCAACATCCGTGTGCTAGCGGGCTCAGGCCTGGTCGCCGCCACCACGCCCTTGCCGCTCTCTTTGGGCTCCATTGCTCCCAATGACGCATCCAGCTTTGAACTGCTGTTCCAGTGGCCCGCCACCGCCACCCGCATCCAATTCACCGTCGTCTTCGACGCGGGTGAGGGCCTCGCGGCAGGCAGCACCACACTCAGCCTGTTCCGCTAACCACCATCAGAAACCACCGGAGGAACAATCCAACAACATGCGACGTCTCATTTTTCTCACGCTGGCGATGTTCACCATCGCCGCTCTTGCCGCCGCTGCCCCCATCCTCACGCTGACGCCCCCTTCGGGCAATATCAGCGGTGAACCGGGTGGCATCGCCGGCTTCGGATTCACATTCACCGCTGATCCCGACGAGTGGATCACCGTAGTCTCCTCGTTCCTGCTTTTTGAAACCAACCCGGAGCTGGGCTTCTACGAGGACTACATGGCCCTTCAGGGAGGCCCTGACAACGGGGCGCTCGCCCCTGGATCCCCAGCGTGGGTCCAAGCCTTCGATCCCAACCAGGGCTTTGGCTTGGGAGCCTTCTTTCTATCGCCGCTGGCCAATGTTGGTGACCGCAACGACGCCCAGTTGATCGTCATCTATGAGCGATTCTCCGCTGACCCATCCACATGCGGTACCTGCAATCTGGGAAGCGGCGAGTTCAGCTTCGACGTCAGCATCACGGCCGCCGCCGCCAGCCAGGTGCCGGAGCCAGGCACGCTGTCGCTGCTGGTCCTTTCCTTAGTGATTGCAGGTGCTGTCCGTTGCCGTCGGCAACGCCAGCGCTAAGCGAACCGCCCCCTCTTCCTTGAATGCCCGGATCGGTCCCCAAGCCGCTCCGGGCTCATTCTTCATCCCGTCATGCGAATCCCTCGCGGCATTACTTGCCACGCAACTGCGATCACTCACAACTGCATTCGCATCACCCGTACCCAGCCTAGGCAACCGCTTCTCCATCTCTGGTCAAAGTCAGCTGCACCGTTTCTTCATATCCCTATGGCACTAAGGAGGCCTTCACGTTAGCTTCCGTGAGCTGCGAATACGAGTCGCAATTGCAGTGACGAACGGAACAGGAAGGCCATCGCTTACACGACATGTGGAGTCACCACCAGATGGACGTGGATCACCATCAGGCACCAGGCATGCACCGGCACCGGACTACACCGATGGTGCCGTTGCCGCAGGGCAGGTAGACCCCATAGTTAGTTACCGTACGAAACGCCACCTGTCTCAATGAAGCCTCAAACGCACTTTGGGAAGCCGCCGTCATTCGTAGCGAAGACAGGTCATTGGATCGACACCCGCGGCCCGACGCGCCGGTACGAACGCTGCCAGCAGGCCCACCAGACCAATCAGCACGGTGGCCGCGGTAATCACCATCACGTCATTCGCCTCCACCCCGAAGAGCAGACTTTCGGCGAAGCGAGTGAGCCACAGCGCTCCTCCAATGCCGATGGCCGCACCCAGGGCAAGGATCCAGGCGGCTTCGCGAATAACCATACTCTGGATGCGCATCGTTCCGGCGCCAAAGGCCATGCGGATACCAATCTCGCGGGTGCGGCTCGCCACGTTGTAGGCCATCACCCCATAAAGGCCCACGATCGCGAGCAGCGTAGCGAGAACGGCGAAGGAAGCGGCCATCTTCACAATCACGCGATCGTTGTGTGTGGTGATCCTGAGTTGTTCCTCAACCGTACGCATGGGTTCCAGGGGGAGGTTGGCATCAATCCCGGACATTGTCCGCCGGACCTGTGCCATCATCGCCTCGGTTGGCAGGGTTCCTCGCACGTAGAAATAGAACGAATTCATGGAATCGGTCTGGGCCAGCGGACGGTAGAAGAGCATCGGCACTTCGTCTTTTACCTCCGCGTATTTCATGTCGCGCACGACCCCGACGATTTCCATGTCGGGTGTCACGCTTCGGCCTCCTCCAACCGCCATGCGTCTGCCTATCGGGTTTGCGTCGCCAAAGTACTTCTTCGCGAACTTCTCGTTCACCATCACTACTTTGGGCGCACCCGCCGCGTCGGCTCTTGTGAACTCACGGCCTGCCGCAATCTGCATCTGAAGTGTTCGCAGCAGGCTAGGGCCAATGTTCGCATACATCGGATTCGGGTCGTTATCAGGGGCAGTGTAGCCTTCGACCGTCACATTCGAGCCCCAGCGGCTGCCGTCAAGAAAGGAAACTTCACTGATGGCTGCATCCGTCACTCCGGGCAACGCGCGAAGTTCTTCGGTGGCGCGCTCGGCAAATGCGCGGACTTCGGATGTCTTGTAGCCGTTCAAATCCGGTGAGACTCCGAAGACGATGAGGTTATCTGGCTGGAATCCAATGTCCACTTGAGAGACGTTCGCCAGGCTCTTGGCAAACAGCCCGGCGGAAATCAGGAGCATTAGAGAGAGCGCCATCTGCGCCATCACCAAGCCCTTGCGAACACGCGCCGCGCCGGAAGAGAGCACTTGGCCAGACTGGTCTTTCAAGGTATCGGCGACTGCGATGCGGGATGCCGTTATCGCCGGGTAAGTGCCGAATGCAACGCCGGTGATTACTCCCAGCAGCAGAGTGAAGACAAACACCTGTGGGTCAAGATCCGTGGTGAGGAACCCGGACGGCGCCCCGGGCGGAAGAGCGACGGTGATGAGCAGGTCCAACGCAATCTGGCCCAAAACAAGCCCGCCAACGGCTCCAGAGACTCCGAGGGCAATCGATTCTGTGAGCATCTGCCTGAAGATGGGCCAGCGTCCGGCTCCCAGGGCCAC
>JAHCHD010000183.1 GCA_026129915.1 Bryobacterales bacterium | reverse complement strand
GCAACATTCAGTTGTTGTTGAAACACGAGGCCTATCTGGATAAAGTGGCTGACCCAGCCGCGGGCGCCTATTTGTTTGAATCGCTCACCGATTCCCTGGCGCGCGAGGCATGGACCTTGTTCCAGAAGGTGGAGGGCATGGGTGGCTTCCTGTCCGTCGCCGCCAATGGCTTCCTGAACGAAGAGATTGGCATCGTCGCTCTCAAGAAGCGCGACGCCATCGCCGGCCGCCGGTACCCGCTGTTGGGTGTCAACCAATATCCCAACGCAAAGGAGACTGCGCTTCCGCGCGTGGATTGCGAGTCCACCATATCCGATTTGTTACCCAACCAGCACACCGTTGCCGCGGATCCAGTCCATCTGCTGGGTTCACTGCGGGATGGGTTCAGCGAGGGCGCTGTGCTCGGCGACCTGTTGAGCGCGCTCGACAAGCCTGAGTGTCAGGTGGCCGTTCCCATTCAGACTTTCCGCGCCGCGGAAGCTTACGAAGCCTTGCGTCTGCGTACGGAGCTTTATGCCGCCAAGAACGGCGCAACGCCCACGGTTTTCCTGTTCAAGCTGGGAGATGTGGCGATGCGCCAGGCACGTGGGGGCTTTGTGTCCAACTTCTTCGGATGCGCGGGTTTCGCGATTGCGGACAATCTTGGCTTCACCAGCACGGAGGGCGCGGTTGCCGCGGCCGTGGAAAGCAAGGCTGACATCGTGGTGCTCTGCAGTTCCGATGCGGAATATGTGCCCATCGCGCAGGAGGCCTGCCCGGCTCTTCGCCAGCGATTGCCGCAGTGCCAGATCGTCGTGGCGGGCTATCCCAAGGATTCCATCGACGCTCTGACCGCAGCGGGCGTTGACGAATTCGTGCATGTCCGCACGGTGGCGCTGGATAGCCTCACTGCCTTCCAGCGGAAACTGGGCGTGGCCCGCGAGGACTAGTATGGCGACCACGTATGCCCGTCCGGAAACAATGAACGAGGATCCGATGAAACCAGACTTTACGAACATCAGCTATCGTCCGGCGCCGGCAGCCACACAGCCCGCCGAGACCAGCGCGCCCTGGGAGACCCCAGAGCATATCCCGGTGAAGCCCGTCTATACGAGGGCCGACCTGGAAGGGTTGGAGCATTTGGCCTACGCCGCCGGGCTACCACCCTATCTGCGCGGACCGTACTCCACCATGTACGCCATGCGCCCATGGACCGTGCGGCAGTACGCGGGCTTTTCCACTGCTGAGGAATCCAATGCCTTCTACCGGCGCAATCTTGCCGCCGGACAAAAGGGTCTTTCGGTGGCCTTTGACCTTGCCACCCATCGTGGCTACGATTCCGACCACGAGCGCGTCGTTGGCGACGTCGGTAAGGCGGGCGTGGCGATCGACAGCGTGGAAGACATGAAGGTGCTCTTTGACCAGATCCCGCTGGGCGAGATGTCGGTGTCGATGACCATGAACGGCGCCGTCGTCCCCGTGATGGCCTTCTACATCGTCGCCGCGGAAGAGCAGGGTGTGCCACTCAACAAGCTGGCGGGCACCATCCAGAACGACATCCTCAAAGAGTTCATGGTGCGCAATACCTACATCTATCCGCCATCGCCCTCAATGCGCATCATCGCCGACATCTTCCGCTACACGTCGGAGAAGATGCCGAAATTCAACTCGATTTCCATCAGCGGCTATCACATGCAGGAAGCGGGTGCCACGGCGGATATCGAGCTCGCCTATACCCTCGCCGACGGGCAGGAGTATCTGCGCACGGGTATCAGCGCCGGCTTAACCGTGGATGAGTTCGCGCCTCGAATCTCCTTTTTCTGGGATATCGGCATGAATCATTTCATGGAGATTGCCAAGATGCGTGCCGGGCGCTTGCTGTGGTCGAAAATCGTGAAGAGCTTCGGCCCCAAGAACGAGAAGTCGATGGCGCTCCGCACCCACTCGCAGACCAGCGGCTGGAGCCTGACGGAGCAGGACCCCTTCAACAATGTCGCCCGTACCTGCATCGAGGCCATGGCGGCGGCACTCGGGCATACCCAAAGCTTGCACACGAACGCACTCGATGAGGCGATCGCGCTGCCCACGGATTTCTCGGCCCGCATCGCCCGCAACACTCAGATCTATCTGCAGGAAGAAACCGATATCTGCCGGGTCGTGGACCCCTGGGGCGGATCCTACTATGTGGAGTCCCTCACGCATCAACTGGCGGAGCGCGCCTGGGCACTCATCGAGGAAGTGGAAGAACTTGGCGGTATGGCCAAAGCCATCGAGACAGGCTTGCCGAAAATGCGCATTGAGGAAGCGGCTGCCAAGAAGCAGGCTCGCATCGATGCCGGGCGCGACGTTATCGTGGGCGTCAACAAGTACCGGCTCGCCAAGGAAGCTCCGCTGGATGTGTTAGATATCGACAACACAGCTGTGCGCCTGCAGCAGTTAGAGCGCTTGGCCAAACTGAAGGAATCGCGCAACGCCGAGGACGTGCGGCAAGCGATTGAGGCCATCACCAAGTGCGCGGAAACAGGAGAGGGCAATCTGCTGGAGCTTGCCGTGGATGCCGCGCGCAAGCGGGCTACGCTGGGCGAGATTTCCTTCGCCATGGAGAAAGTATTCGGGAGGTACAAAGCCGTGGTTCGTTCCATCTCCGGCGTCTACGCCTCGGAATCGCAACACGACGTCCATTTCAACAAGGCGCGCGAGCTGGCGAATCGCTTCGCGCAGGTGGAGGGCCGCCGGCCGCGCATCATGGTGGCCAAGATGGGCCAGGATGGTCACGACCGGGGCGCCAAGGTGATTTCCACCGCCTTTGCGGATCTGGGTTTCGATGTGGATATCGGCGCTCTCTTCCAGACGCCCGCGGAAGTGGCCCGCCACGCCGTGGAAAACGATATCCATGTGCTGGGCGTCTCCACGCTCGCAGCCGGGCACAAGACGCTGGTGCCGCAGGTGGTAGGGGAATTGCGCGCGCTCGGCCGTGAGGACATCATGGTGGTGGTGGGCGGCGTCATACCGGCACAGGATTACGACTTCCTGTATCAGTCTGGCGCGGTGGCCGTCTTCGGACCTGGCACGGTGATTCCCATCGCCGCACGGCAGATTCTGGAGATCCTGCTGGCTAGCCGGGAACAGCCTGCGGCTCAGGCGGGTGACTGACGGCCATCCGTCAGATCATTGACAATAGGCAAGGAAAGGCGCTTTACACGTTGAGCAGCAACGCATCCGCATCGTCAGGGAATCCGGCGTTGCCGGACCATCCGGCGATGCCGGAACATTCCGCGCTCTCCGTGCAGCCCGGCGTGGAAGCGCCCGCCCAGGTATCTGAGGTCCAGGCCGCTCGCTACCGCCAGATGCGCCGTGAGGATCCGCCGGCCGCGCGTTTCGTGGAAGGCATCCTCGCGGGCGACCGCGCGCTGCTTAGCCGCGCCATCACACTGGTGGAAAGCCGCCTTCCCACGCATGCCGCCAAAGCGCAAGCCATTGTGGAAGGTTGCCTGCCGCACAGTGGCAACTCAATCCGTCTTGGCATCACTGGTGTTCCTGGCGTGGGCAAGAGCACGTTCATTGAAGCGCTGGGCATGCACCTGATTGAGGCCCGGGCACAGAAGGTGGCAGTGCTGGCCGTCGACCCAAGCAGCCAGTTCTCGGGTGGCAGCATCCTTGGTGACAAGACGAGGATGGAACGGCTGAGCTCGCAGTTGGATGCCTTTATCCGGCCGTCGCCCTCCTGCGGTAGCCTGGGCGGCGTTACCCGGCGCACCCGCGAGACCATCATCCTCTGTGAGGCCGCAGGCTTCCGCAATGTGTTCATCGAAACCGTGGGGGTTGGCCAGTCAGAGACGGCGGTCTCCTCAATGGTGGATTTCTTCCTGTTGCTGATGCTGGCTGGTGCTGGTGATGAACTGCAGGGCATCAAGCGCGGCATCATGGAGATGGCCGATTTGCTGGCCATCAATAAGGCCGACGGCAACAACAAAGGCCGCGCCAACGCGGCGCGGGCGGAGTATCAGACTGCGCTTCGTATGTTCCCTCCTGCTGCCTCGGGCTGGCAGCCGCGCGTGCTTACCTGTTCCGCGCTCACCAACGAGGGTATTGCGGAGATATGGGACGCCGTGCTGGACCACCACCGGCATGTAACGCGCATCGGATTTCTTCAGGAGCGACGCCAGTCCCAATTGGTTGACTGGCTGGAAGCGGCAATGGCCGATCAGATTCAGGAGGCCTTCGAACGCGACCCCGAGATTGCCGCGGAACACCTGCGGCTTCGAGAAACGGTACGGGAGGGCGAGGTCTCTCCTTCAAGAGCGGCCGCGGAACTGGTTTCGCGCTTTCTGCGCAACCGGCGGAATGGCCTGTAACGGCTTTTATTTTTGATCTTTGAACGAGAGGTATTCATGGCGGACCGATACGCAAGACTCGCAGCCCCAGAGGCGGCGGCACTCATCAAGCACGGTAACAACCTGGGATTTAGCGGCTTTACGCCCTCGGGTTCTCCCAAGGCCATCCCAATGGCCCTTGCGGAACGTGCGGTCATTGACCATCTGTACGACAGACCATTCAAAGTGGGTGTGCTAACCGGTGCGTCGACGGGTAATTTCCTCGATGGCGCGCTGGCAAAGGCGGATGCAATCAGTTTCCGCACCCCCTATCAGACCAACGATGAACTGCGGAAACGCATCAACGACGGCACCTGCCGCTTCGTCGATATGCACTTGTCCCTGGTGCCTCAGTTCGTTCGGTACGGTTTTCTGGGAAAGATTGACTGGGCCATTATTGAAGCGGCAGACGTAACCAGTGATGGCGAGATTATCCTTACTTCCGCGGTTGGCGCGGCGCCCACCTATGCTGCGGTGGCGGACAAGATCCTGATTGAACTCAACCGCGCCCACCCCGTGGAACTTCGCGGCATGCACGACATCTTCGAGCCCCAGAACCCGCCCCATCGACGAGAGTTGCCCATCTACCGGGTTTCGGATCGCATTGGCTCCCCGGCCCTCAAGGTGGATCCCTCAAAGATCGTGGGGATCGTGGAGACCAACTACGAAGATGACTCGCGCGCTCTTGGAGAAGCTGGCGAAATCCACCAGAAGATCGGCCAGAATGTGGCTGAGTTCCTTGCCAACGAAATGAAGGCGGGTCGCATTCCTCCCACTTTCCTGCCCCTGCAGTCCGGCGTTGGAGAAACTGCAAACGGCATTCTGGGTATGGTGGGGACGCACCCCGACATTCCGCCGTTTGAGATGTACACCGAGGTGTTGCAGGATAGCGTAATCGCCTTGATGAAAGAAGAGAAGTGCCGCTTCGTCAGTACCTGCTCGTTGTCCGTTAGCACCGAACTTCTGCGGGAAATCTATGGAAATCTGCCCTGGTACAAGGAGCGCATTGTGATGCGTCCCCAGGAGATTTCCAACAACCCTGAAGCCATCCGCCGCCTCGGTTTGATCTCCATGAATACTGCGATTGAGGTGGATATATTCGGTAACGTCAACAGCACCCACGTAATGGGTTCAAAGATGATGAACGGCATCGGCGGTTCGGGTGACTTCACGCGTAATGCCTACATCTCCATCTTCACGTGCCCGTCCACTGCCAAGGGCGGCAAGATCTCCACAATCGTCCCCCAGGTGAGCCATACCGACCATAGCGAACATTCCGTGCAAGTGGTGGCTACCGAATGGGGCGTGGTAGATCTGCGCGGGCGCACCCCAACCGAGCGTGCCAGGCTGATCGTCGACAACTGCGCTCATCCCGAGTACCGCGACGAACTCCACCGGTATTTTGACTATGTGAAGGGTGGCCATACACCGCAAACGCTGGCCGCGGCCTATGCCTTTCACGTTCAATTCATGAAGACTGGGGACATGCGCGGCATCGACTGGAAGCGGATTCTGGCCTAAGCGGGCTGAGATGGCCGGCCTACCCGCGTGCCGTCTGCGGGCGGGGTTTTGGGCGCCATTCCGGAGAGGTGGGCGGGACGCTGCGCTGAGGTTCATCCAGCGTGGGCGCCTGCCCCGGAACTCCGTCCACAGGCATCATCGGCCGAGTGAGGAGTTCAAATTCCAGGATCGCTTCCCGGGGAACCACGGCCTCGCGGGTTTCCTTTGGGGGCATGGGCTTCGATGGCGCTGTCACCGTGCCACTACTGCGGATTCCGGCCTTGCCCAGCACCCATTCCGGCACTTCTTGGAGAGGATTTGAGAAAGGAGACCGCGCCTGCTTAATGGCTTTGGGTACGCGAGATTCGGCGGCCACAACTGCGTGATTACGTGGGACGGAGACGCCACCGAAGGCGGCAAGCGGAAGCGCTCGCAGCGTCAATGCCTGGTTGCCCACATGCAGCGAATGAATCTCAAGTACAAGACGGCCAGATACCTCTCCCGCAACGCTTGCCTGGGTGATGATTCCCTCCACGCGAGACCCAGCGGGGAGTTGGTGCCCGTCCTCATCCTCGATCACGTCCTCCGTCACGAAGGTGATGCGCTCTCCAGCCTGCGCTTCCCCGCTGCTGATCCGCGAGACTGCCCGCAATCGTAGTCTGAGGCTTGATGCAGAATTACTTTCGCTCCTGTTTGGCGAAACAATTGAAGAATAGGCCGTTGCCACAGCCCACTCTGAAAAATCTCCGGCCGGGCGTCCAGCCTCCGCACCGGAGTGGTGAGCCGGATGCCCTTGAGGGGGAATGGTTTGGTTCACTGCATCAGCGCTAAGCTGAGTCTGCGCCCGCTCTCCGTCAAATGGCAGGTGTCCCAGCAGATTACCGACAAAGAATGCGGCTCCAAGGGCTCCGCCCAGCACAACGGCGCGCAGGACCATACGCAGCGAGAAAAGCTGCCTTACCCGAGTGTTCCTGCTCTCCGTCAGTGCCATGAGATTAAATACTGCAACTCACATGCCATTTCGTAAGTGATTGATAAATCAGCCACCCCGCAGCAGGCTGCTGCTTCATCCGGTAACATTTACCGGCCGAAAACCACCAATTTGGTTGATTGTTAGGTGCGAATCCACCTTCGGCCGTTCCATGTAACTACGCTTTGAGATGCGGTTTGTTGGCCAGCAGGTGCGGAATCCGTCCTTGGAGCGTTGGAATGTCATCCTGGCGAGCCGCTTCGCTCCAGCAGCGGTGCTGCTATCCTGCAAGTTGGCACCATGATTAGACTTGCCCGCCCCGAGGACGTCCCCGCCATCCTCGCTCTCATCCACCAAAACACCGACCACCTGCTCGAGCGCAGCCCCGAGGAGGTGGAGTCCCTTCTTCCGACCTTCTGGGTAGCGGAACAGGAGGGTGCGGTAGTGGGCTGCTGCTGCCTGGAAATCTACAGCCGCAAGATTGCTGAAGTGCGCAGCTTGGTGGTTCGTCAAGACTGGCGCAATCGTGGCTTGGGACGGCAATTGGTGCGTGAGGCGGTAGGTGAAGCGAGACGTCGCGGCATTCATGAGATCCTCACCGTGACTTCGGAACTCGGCTTCTTTGGCAGTCTCAACTTCCGTCCCGTACTAAATGAAAAGTACGCTCTGTTTTGGAGCGCCGACGCCGATGCCGATGCAGATGCCGATGCAGACGCCGCAAGGCCGTCGGAGAGAAAGCAGCCCTAACCTCCAACTCCCCTGTTCACTCACTGAGTCCGTGCTGAATCTCAGGGGTTCCCCTGCTCAAACACGGCGCCCGTCCGCCGATATGCACCATAGGCGCTAAGGAACCGCACCATCAGTGGGCGGCGAATGGTTGCGCCTCAAGGCCCATGGGCACGGTGGGAACGAGGGCGGGCTGTCGACACGGCGATGGGCAGGGAAGGAAGGCGATGGAAAATACGGTGAACTTCGCGGGAGCCAGTCCCGTTCAGGACGGCAGTGGCTCCCCCTGGGGCAGCGAGGCGCGTTTGGTGAATGCGGCGGGTGCCGGTTGGGCGGAGGCCAGCGACGACCAAGCTGCCAAGCTGCCCCGCGAAGTTTGCTACTTTGCCCGGCAGCCAATCTTCGATACCTCCCTGCAGGTACTGGGCTACGAACTGCTCTATCGCAGTGGTCCTGAGCCTTACGCCCGCTTTGCCGATCACACTCAGGCTACGCTTAGCGTTATCTCCAGCGTCTTTTTTACCCTTGGACGCACGGCCGTCGCCGGCTCACGCGTGCTGTTTGTAAACGTGGGGGCGGACATCCTCGACGACGAGCGCATCACCATTCTGCCGCCACGTCAACTGGTCTTTGAGATTCTCGAGGACGTTGGCGTCACCCCTGCCCTGCTTCACCATTGCGAGAATCTGCGGGCCAGCGGCTTCCAACTGGCGCTTGACGACATCATCAGCGTTGTCCAGATGGAACGCCTGCGCAACCACCTGGATTACGCCAAGGTCGAGTTCCTGAACCTGGACTCAGAACAGCGAGCGGAAGTTTGCCGGGCCGCTCGTGAGTGGCGCATCCCGATCATCGCCGAAAAAGTGGAATCGTACGCAGATTTCCAGGAGGCCAAACGCCTTGGCGCCCAGTACTTCCAGGGCTACTTCTTTGCCAAGCCAAACGTGTGGCGGGCACAAAGTTTGAAAGGCTCGCGCGCCCACCACTTTCATGTGCTTTCTGAGGTGAGCGCCCCGGAGTTGGACTTTACCAAGCTCGAAAATCTGATGCGCCAGGATCTCTCCCTCTCCTGGCTCTTCTTCCGCTTTCTGAACTCCGCCCAGTTTGCCTGGAGCGAGGAGATTCGGTCGCTGCGCCATGCCTTCGTCCTGCTTGGCACGGAGAATTTGCGCAAGTGGATCTTGCTCGCCGTAATTCCCTACCTGGCCGCCAGCAAGCCGCACGAACTGGTGGTGGAAAGTCTGCTGCGCGCGCGCTTCTGTGAAATGCTGGCCGAATCGTCAAAAATGTACTCCCGCTCTGCTGACCTTTTCCTGGTGGGCCTGCTCTCTGTGCTGGATGCCGTGATGGATACTCCGTTGCCGGAAGTAGTGAGGAACCTGAACCTGCCCCCGGACGTGCGCGAGGTGTTGCTCGTCGAGGAAACCGCGAATCCCTGGATGCGCAAGACTGCCTCGCTAGCCCGCAACTACTCCACCCTTAGTGCAGACGCACTCGAGATGGCCTGTCGCGAGCTAGGTATGGAGCCATATCTGGTAGCAACGCACTATATCGAATCCGACCTTTTTGCCCGCAACGTCTTCCACATGACCACCTGAAGCGCCAGGCGGATGTAAGAGTCTAGTCGAGGGTACTCCCGCGCACGTGACGCCGACAGCCGCAGGGCCCGATAGGCCTACCGGGAGCGTGAGCGCCCGGCCAAACTCAGACTGGCCCGAGTCGGCCAGTGGCGAGGCTTGGAGTTTCGGTGAGTAGACACGCAACGCCCCCGGGCCGTCTTGCAGGTCCGTTGGACTGGCGCGATGGTTGTATGTAGTTCACTGGTTTGGTTCGTGTGGACCTCCCTTTCCGCGGTTATTGGTTGAGGTTTTGGGCAGAGGGATGGCGGTTTC
>JAHCHD010000182.1 GCA_026129915.1 Bryobacterales bacterium | reverse complement strand
GTACATGGCGCGCCGATAGCGCGAAGCGACTATTGCGCCTGTGGGCCCGTTCCCTCCATCAGTCCCCAGTTACGGAATCGCTCGAGTTCCGCCGGCGCCAGCGCGGAGAGAAATCGCCGCAAGGACTGGGGCGACTCCAGCGCGGCAGGCTGCTGTTGAAACGCCCCCGAGTCAAGCAACGGAAGACGTGTACCCCCGACATCTGCCGTCGGCATCATTGCCGTGTGCTGTTGCCAGGCTGCCAAGGCAATCGTTTCCACCATCTGTTGCATGGTTCGCGTGCCGTCCAGCAACACCAGAAAGGCACGATGCAGCGGATCGTGCAGGGGCAGCACCGTATGCGAAGGAGTGGTGATGTCGCGGTTGCGCGCTGCTTCCAGCCTGCTAAGCTGCCCCACACGCGGGCAGGCCGCGGCTCCAAAGACAGACTCATCCGCAACGCTCAGTTGCCTCGGGGAGAACGCAAATCCTCCCAGCTTCGACAACTCCTCAAACAACTCCCAGAATTCACGCTGCACTTCGGAATCCCACTCCGGGTGCCCGGCAACTAGTCCTCTGATGGTTTCCCCCACCGGCAGGCTGCCATTGGCTTGTCCGGCGAGCCTGTGGCAGAGGGCAATCAGCACAGGGTCGTCCGCCGTCAGGCGCAGGTCGTTGTCATCGGCCTCAAACGGCCGCTGCCCAGAGGAGTCGGGTTCACCCATCCGAAGCAACGAACGCAGGAACAGGTCATCGGTCCGTTCGGCGAAGCTGCGGGAATCCGGACGCTGCGACGCACGCATAAAGGTGCTTTGCCGGAAGCGCCGCAAAGTCATGATGTCGGCGTATTCCTCGTAGAGAAGCGGGTCGTTCTGGGTTGCCTCAGCCAGCATCCGCGCCACCCGTGGCTCTGCCTGCAATCCGCCGCGCATCTTGCGCACTGCGTCTCCCAGGTAAGCTAAGCCGTGGGCCGCCGCCGCATCCAGCACTTCCCGAAACAGGAAGGGCCGGGTTTCAGGCTGGAATTCATCATGGATAGCAGTCTCGAGGCCCTTTGCCATGCTGCGCGCGGCCTCGCTGGCAAGGGGGTGGGCAAGCCCTTCCAGGGATGCCAGCAGCGTTACCGCCTGCCACACCTTGCGCGGGCCATCTGGATCGTCGCCATAACGCCGTCCTTCCAGCACTACAAAATCGCGCAACATCGCCGTTTGCCGCCAGCCCGGCAGCAGGTTGTAGCTCACAAACAGCAGGCCCTTCGCCGCAAGACTGCCTTGGGCCACTCGCCACAGTGCTTCGCGGGCTGCATCAGGTGCCCAGGAATAGAAGCCATGGGCGATGATGTAGTCAAACTCCCCAAAGTCATCGGCAAGCTCGCAGATATCGGCGTGATGCACGCGCACGTTTGAGATTCCCAGCGCGCCAATCATCTCCTTGGCTGCGTCGACGGGAGCACTGGCGTAATCCACCCCTACGAATTCCGCTTCGGGCAAGGCGCACGCCATCGGAATGAGGTTCATCGCATCCCCGCAACCCACTTCCAGCACACGAGCGCGCTGCACTTCCGCTGGCTGGAATCCACTGAGCCGCGCGGTGGCGTAGAGATTGTCGATGTGCAGTTGCGGCTGGGCCCGCGTAGGATAGAGCTGCTTGTTGTAGTCAGAGGGCATTGTGGTTCCTATCGTCGTTCCGGCCAACGCTGGCCTGCGTCCTAACAGCATGGCACCAGAGCTACTGGTTTTCCACTGGAGCCTCGCGACGCGCCCCTTACCAGGGCGCAAGGCTGCCGCAATACAATAGGGCGTGCCGCACAATTTGGTGCTGCCCATGGGAAGCAACAGGGAGCAGAGATGAAACTTCTGAATTTCCAGGCCGTTGAAGGACCCGCGCAAGCCGGTGTGCTGCGTGCGGATCGCGTCCACTCGCTGGGAAGCTTCGGCTTCCATGACGTGAAGTCACTATTGGAAGCAGGAGAGGATGGCCTTGCGCGAGTGCGCGAATTGCTGGCCGCGGCTCAGGAGGGAAGCGGCATCGCAGTGGCGGACGTACGTATTCTGGCTCCCCTGGCCAATGCCCAGAAGCTCATCTTCATCGGGCTGAACTACCGCGATCACGCCGCCGAGGCGAAGATGGATATCCCCGCCACCCCCACCGTCTTCGCGAAGTTTGCCAACGCCGTCATCCACCCAGGCGACCCGATTGTGCTGCCCAGCGCGTCACAGAAGCCCGACTACGAAGCCGAGTTCGCCTTTGTCATCGGCAAGCGCGGCAAGCACATTCAGGCCGCGAACTGGCGCGACTACGTAGCCGGCTACACCATCATCAACGACGTAAGCGCCCGCGATTTCCAGATGGCCACCTCGCAGTGGATCATGGGCAAGACCTGCGACAGCTTCTGCCCGATGGGCCCGTTTCTCACGACGATCGATGAGATTCCCAATCCGCACAACCTGCGCATTGAGTGCCTGCTGAACGGCGAATCCATGCAGGATTCCAACACCGGCGAACTTATCTTCAAGATCCCCGAGTTAATTCAACACCTCAGCCAAACGATGACGCTGGAACCGGGCGACGTGGTCTCCACGGGCACCCCGGCGGGTGTAGGGTTTTCAAAGAAGCCGCCCCGCTGGCTGCGGCCCGGCGACGATTGCGTCGTCCGCATTGAAGGCCTGGGCGAACTGCGCAATCCGGTTGTGGCTGAAGGCTAACTCAACGGCCCGCCGACAGCCTCACGCCGCCGGCCACATCCCCAGCGCCTGAGCCATGGGGCTCGTCCCCACGGGCTCCATTCCTGAGCCCGAGTCCCGGGAGGGCGGCGCTCCTGGTCCATACTCCCCGGCCATCGTTCGCCTTGCTCCCTGTGCCCTCGACGGATGGAACGCGCCTTACCGTCTCTGTCACTTGGGGACGACATGGAACCCGCGGTGCAGCGAGGAGATCTAGGCAACTTCGTAGCAAAGTACGGAGACCACTCGCTGGCCACCCGCGTCCACCGGACGTATGGCGTGGGGCACGACGCCCCCCAGCATCGCCACCGTCTCTCCCGGCATCAGTCGCCGCGACACGCGTCCGCTGGAGAGGGTTGCGCGGATCGCGCTCAGCGGTTCCCGTGTGCGGCCAGGGTAGAAATCCATCAGTCCGCTTTCTGCCTTGTGCGAACCGTTGTCCACAAGGCATGTCACCACTGCCAGATCGCAGGCTTTCACATCCCGATGCACAGACAGAAAATCTCCCGGCCGGGCATAATACGTGTAGGTGCCGCGCGGTCCCGTGGGTCGCACGTCCAGACCGATCATCTCCCGGAAAAACTGAATCAGTGCGGGCGATTGATAGTAGTAGTCCTGCACTGGACCCGCCGCGCAACTGAGGAAGCGGCGTGCCGGGTCACCACCCCGGACTTCTTCCCCGTCGGACACACTCGTGCTGCTTTCCCTTGCACCCGGATACAACTGCAATGCTTCAGCACGCAGAAGTTGCAGGCCTTCCTCACCATATAGCCCTGGGAATACACGAAAGCCGCCCTGCTGTAGCAGGGCCGAATTGGCGATCCGGGCTTCCAGGTTCGCGCTGGAGACTGGCAAGTGGGATACTGCTTGAACCGCCGTCATGGGTTGGTCCCAAAATTCCCTGGGCCAAAATCTGGCGGTTCCAGGAAGGTGATGGTCGAAATCACACTGCGAACAGCCGGCGGTAGGTTGCGCAGCGGCAGCGCCCGGGAGGGTTCCTTGCCCTCTTCCGCATGGAAATAGCCGCGGTCGTTCTCCCGGATTGCGCCGCCGAACACTTTACTGAAGAGCGACGCTGCGCCTTCCACCGAGAAGCTCGTTCCCACGAGAGGGCCGCATTTGAATCCGGCAGCCTTCATGTGCGCGACAGCACTCTTCGCGGCCGAAGCGTCCGGCAAGCGTGAGGCGATATTGGCGGTGGTGGTGTTCTCGAAGCCGCCGGGTTGCCGGCCCGGCTCGCTCGCGCCACCCGCGGGTTTCAGAATTACAAGTGCGGATACCATTGATGATCGTCCTGCTCTCATCCTACGCGTTCAGCACTGGCAACGTGAGCGATTTGGTGGAGGCGACGGCTGCCAGCGGTAACCGGGAGCGGGGGCTTATGGCGGCGTCCTCCAATTGCGCTCGCAAGCGTGGACCGGCCAACGCGGTGCTGAGGTAGTTGACACCGTCGCTGACCATCAGACTGTTGGCTACCATCGAGTCGAGGCAGCCGCGGACACCATCCTCTTCGATGAATTCGTCAGGAAACTGCTGGCGGAGCTGTCGTGTGAGTGCAGCGACGTTGCGCAGTTCGTCGCACAGCATATACGCTGCCATTTCCAATCCGCGAAGAGTGATGCGCGGATAAGTGGCCGTACCGCGGCTGTCGGTCAACACAAGATCGCCCGATTCGTTCAGATCCGCCCACAGCGTTCCTGTCTCAGGATTGTTCTTCCACGCGGCGCAGTAGGCGATCACCTCGTCTGCAATGCCCCGGGGATCGCACTCAGCCGCATAGTCAAACTCGAAGTAGTACGCTATTCGCATCAGAGACTCCTGTGCGAACGGGTAGAGGTACTGGTATGACCGCATGGGCCGCAGGTTCAGCATGCCGAAGGACCCCGGGTTGTGGTGGTAGGGGCTGAACCGGTCAAGCCGAATCGAGCCGCATGCCGAGGGCGGATGAAGAAACTGGAGTTGCTGCAGGAGCCCAAGCATCGTTGCGTAATCTTCGCGCGTCTCTCCGGGAAATCCATAAAGGATGTTCCAGTCCGCCTTCACGTCATACTCGCGACACCATTTCAAAAACTGGATGTTGCGCAATGCCGTTGTGCCTTTGCGCATCAACTGCAGAACGTGATCGCTCATGCTCTCGATCCCCGGCTGGAGCCGGGTCACTCCTGCGTCGCGAAGCGCCTTGATTTGCATCCGGGAGAGGTTCGCTTTCACCTCGTAGAACATCTGTGCGCCCAGCTGCGCCTCGGTAAGAGCGGGAAGAAAGTCCTGGAAGTAGCGCATGTCCAGGATGTTGTCCACAGCCTCGAGCATGTAGACGCCGTAGGCTCGTAGCTGGGATGAGATCTCGCGAAGAGTCACCCCGGCACTCTTGCGGCGAAAGGTCATGGCGCCGCCATTTAACCCGCAAAAAGTGCAATGGGATTTCGCACCCCACCAGCAGCCGCGGCTACTTTCGAATAGCAGACTGGGCACCACGGATGCCTGTACGGTGCTCTCTGCCAGGTCACTGAAGTAATCCCCAAAATCGGGGGACGGAATCGTGTCGAGATCGGTAACCAACGCCGAGGGCCCGGTGGATTCTGACCCGTGACCGTTTCGAAATACCAGTCCTGGTAGCGGCTTCTGCCGCGTGTGGACCTTCCTCCCGTGGGCCAGTCGCTCGATCAGAGCAGGAAATGTGTGGTCCGCTTCGCCGGTGCAAACGTAATCGACAAACGGAAACTGGCGATGAAGTTCAAGACCCATTTCGCCTTCCCAATTCGCGCCGCCAAAGACGATCTTGAGCTTCGGATAGGCCGCTTTCAGACGCTTGGCGAGAGCCAGGGATGCGATGTTCTGCTCGAATGTGGAGGTGAATCCCACCACCTGATAGTCATTCCACGGAATGGTGTCAAGGCAGTACGACAGGAACAGGTGGGTCTTCTGACGGACATCCCATAGCCGGTCCACCTGGCTGGAGGAAAGTTGCCATTGCTTCTGGAGAATCTCCTCCACGTAGGCGTTGTCGCGGCTTCCATCCGTTCCATAGAGACACTCGGTGAAGCTCCAGTCTCCGGCGAAGGCAGTATAGGGAAGTTCATAGGCGATCCATTGGTAGGTTTCATAGCTGATCAGCTCCGCGAACGGAAACGTGAAGTACTTCACATCGCAGGAATGCCCTTGCCGCGTGAGGCCAGCCTTCAACAAGCTCAGGCCCAGTGCCTGCCTTTCGAGCGCCCCATAAGGCATGCTGCAAAGCAATATCTTGCATTCGCTTTCTGGCATCAGATGACCTTCAGTTCCTGTGTTCTGCTTGGCCGCAGTGTGGGCTGGCATGGTTGGCGGTTCCCGCCGAATCGAGAGCCTTAGGCATCGCGATCCGGCGGGAGGGTTGCATTTGCGGTCACTCAGGAAAGGGGAGTCTAGACGGATCCGTCAAACTCCGAGTTCTTGATCATCTCCTCGATTGCCTCCACATCCTCACTGCTCAGCCCGGAACCTTCTCGTGCTTCCTCGGCGGCGGGCCGAACGGGTGCAGGATTCACAATCGGAGCGATTGGCCGTGGTGGCTGGATCGGAATCCCTGGTCCTGGCTGCACGGGCTGCACGGGCTGAATCGGCGGCTGAATCGGTGGCAGCACCTGAATCGGCGGCTGAATCGGCGGCTGGATCGGAGGTCCGACGGTGATGGGCGGTGCAGGGCCCACGGTGATGGGCGGCGCAGGGCCCACGCTGATGGGTGGCTGAATGGGCGGACCCACGGTGATCGGCGGTGCAGGACCTACAGTGATGGGCGGTGCGGGTCCCACACTAAGACAGCGGATCTTGGCCATCAGCGTAGCTTTGTGCGCATCCACGAGCCCGTGGCCGGTTGCCAGGTCCGGTCCCACCGTCGCCGTGTTGGGCCCCGTATTTGAGTGGGTCACTCCCGTCGTCACGTCCCGGGCGGACTTCATCAGAACGTCGCGCACTTCAGCCGGCTTCAGCTTCGAGCAGGCCTGCTTCACCAGTGCGGCCGCACCAGCCAGTTGCGGGGCAGCGGCCGAAGTGCCACTGAATGCCGCCCAGCCGTCGTCGTTGGCCGTTTCATCCTTTGGCGGATGCGTGCCACCAGCGTTGCCCGTGTCAATTGCGCTCTTCGCCTGAAGCGGCAACATAATGTAGCTCGCGCCTGGCTGCATTCCAACCAAACCGCTCAAGTCTGGAACGTTGCGGCCACTGTAGATATTGCTCGCGAATCCGCTGGAGTAATTGGAAGCCTTCAGGGACTCATTCTTGTCCATAAACACGCCGCCCGCCGAGATCACATCGGGGTGCTGGCCAGGAAAGCCCCAGTGTCCGTTGCCGGCCGCGAAGACGACAATAATTCCATTGGCCACCGCGGTGGCGATGGCAGCCGCCAGCGCCTGGTCAGCCGCACTGAGCGGGCCAAACTGTTTGCTGCTGCCCCAACTGCATGTGATGATGTCGGGATTCAGTGCCACCGCGGCATTGAATGCGCCAATGCTGTTGGCGAAGTTCATCTTCACGGGCAGCAATTGCACGTCAGGCGCTACCGCAAAGACATTTGCTGATTCGCCGGTGCCATGGCCATCCGCATCTTCAGTGGGATTGGATGTTCCCGGACCGAGCACGGTCGGCGATGCCCGGTATCCGCGCCCGACAAAGAACGGGTGCTTATAGAACCCGGTGTCCACCATCGCCACCTTGATACCCTTACCGGTAATTCCGCTGCGGTGTGCTTTGTCTGCATTGCAGCCAAGCGAGACGCCCGCGGGTACTTGCAGGTGCCAGTACGATTTGAGTGGTGGATACATCGAAGGCGCCATGAAATAGCGCGGTTCCTCAATCGCCACTCCTTCAAGCAGCTCGGCAAAGGAAGTCCCTCCGGTGCTGATCAGCCCGGGGCTCGGGCTGTCTGCTGCTTCAATGAACTCACCAACGTCGTCCACACCTCCCGGCTTAATCACTTCGTGCTGAACGACGTTCAGCTTCGCGCCAAAGGCCTTCTCAAAAGTGCTGGCAGACCCGGCAATGTTTACGGTCGTGCCCGTTAGCTGGAGGATCTCGAAGCCGGCATCCTGCAGGGCCTGTGCAGCTCGCATCGTAACCGACTGCTCTGAGACGAAATTCGCGACGGTTTGAAAATTTACTTGATCGCCAGCATCGAAGAGGGATACCCCTCCGACCGAGCGAGGAGACGCTTGCGCAAAGATACGAGACGGCATTTTCATGCCTTCACTGCCGCCTTTTGGGGCCGCCTTTGCGCGCTTGACTGGGCGCTTTGCAGGCATAGTTCCTACTCCTTGGAAACTCGCAGTTGAATCACTCGGCTACCAGCGCATCCTTGCTAGTACCGGGTTTGGGTCAAGTATATTCCGACGAGTATTTAGTGCACGTAATTCAACATTTCCCATTGGTTTGTTTACAGATGTAACGCGATTCAGCGAGGAACTTCGGCCACGCTGAGCTGGATTTCTGAGAATCATCGCTAGGCAACTTCAGTCTCATTGGAGCCCCAACTGCCTCAGGGGATGAGGCATTATAGGAGTTTCTAGGATTTCCCAAACACGTTGTCGCACCCGGGACGAGAGGAGCCCAAAGCCAGTCGCTGCCCCGTTGCCATCCGCTATCCGCGCGTGCAGAACCTAACCCCTAATCCCTAATCCCTAATCCGTCCGTCACGCCAATCAGAAATATTCTCCGGAATCCTCTAATCCTTTGCGGCACAATCACTTGCCCTCCTCGCTATTCCCTAACCCCTAATCCCTAGCCCCTGCCCCTGCCCCGGTCTTCCGTACACTCTGGCAGATGCGCCACGGCGCACTACTTACGCGTGCGAGGGGAGACCATCATCATGCCAGGACCAAGCGAGCCGGATTACACCACAGTCGACTACCTGCGAACGCATCACGTGCCACCGGGCAAGCGACCCGCCGTCGAGCGAGCCCGCGACGGCTCCCTGCGCCGTCCCGACGGCAGCCTCATCGATCCCACGCTCGCCTTCCACCAGGGCTACGACATCCCGCCCGTGCCTCACTCGGAACCCGGCGAACCCGACTGGAACCTTGTCATCGACTGGCGTCGCCCCGTCCAGGGCTCCATCATCGATCTGTTCGCCATGGACGTGGGCCGCCGCTACTTCCTGCAGCGCTTCCGCTACACCAAGGCCGGACCCGTCCCCGACGGCAAGCCCCAGCCCATCAAATGCGGACGCACCCCAGACAACCGGCCCATCTACGCATGCCCGCACACGGTGCCGCCGCCCATCCGCGAACGCTTTTCCCCCTACACCCTCGATCCCTTCGCGCTCGACGGCTTCCTCTATCGCCAGAACGTGCACCCTAACCAGTACAAGCACCTCGACCCGGCCTTAGTCGCCCAGGAAGTCGATCCGCCCTGGGTGGTCCAATACCCTGACTTCTTCCGTCCCTTGCCCATCGCCACGCAGCCTCCTGCCCCGGCACCGCAGGAGCCCCAACAGGGCGACCGAATCGATGGGCCACGCGTGAAGCCAAGCGCAACCGGTGAAAAACACACCAGCGGCGCAGCCACCACGGAACAGGCACAGCCCCAACGGGGCGACGGAATCGTGTTGCCATGGGTGAAGCAAAGCGAAACCCGTGGAAAGCAAACCGGCGGCGCAGCCACCACGGAGCAGGCGTCCAACAACGGCTGCGACAACCAGCCCTCAGCCTGTAAGGCCGATTCCTCCAGCCCAGGTCGAAGGCCTGGGAAGAAGCAGCCGCCGCAGGCGTCCACGGAGCAGGCGCCT
>JAHCHD010000181.1 GCA_026129915.1 Bryobacterales bacterium | reverse complement strand
ATGGCACGGCCGAGGCTTTCGGCGGTGATAAGGCGCCGGACCCCGTCACATGCCAGCACCACCCCAAAAAATCGGCCTTCGAGGTCAAAAGCGCCGGCACCCAGTGGACGATTGTCCGCGGCAAGCCCCACGAGCATCTCGCGCAGAGACACCTCGCCACAGCGAACAGCGCGAGTTCCGCTAAAGAGCGTTGATTCCATTTCATAGGTTTCCGTACCATTGCGACGGATGAGCGCGAGCCAGCTACCCTGGCGTAGCGCCCCGGCCGGCGTAATCTGCAAGGACACGGTTGGCAGTTCGGGTGGAGCTCTCAGGAGACGGAACTCCGGCGTCTCGGAATAGAGATCGGTGAGCAGGCTGTAGTCGATATCGGTAGCGCCTCGCACGTGCGCTGGAGCGGCTGCACGGATAGGGGGTACCGCTGCCAGAATCGCGCCGGGCTGCTCCCAAACGATCCCGGGAGTTTCTAGACCCTCCACCCAAATCAGACTGCTCTTTACGCGTTCGGCCACTTCCGAGAAGTAGGTGGCCATATTTTCGAGATTGGTACGCTGGGTGAGGCGCTGGAGCCGGGAGATGTCCGCCTGTGCGGAAAGGGAGTCAGAGGGTTTGGGGGGACGAAGCCGCCAACCCACTACCAGCACAGACACCGCCACAACGGCGAGCACCAACAAGTAGCGGTTCCTGGGATCTTCGGGAAGCATGCAACAAAACCCGCCTGGATAAGGACTTACCTCCAGGTCGGGCCATTCTATTGTAGCGGAGCGGCGAATACCGAGACGTTGCCGGGTACGGCGGCTTCCGCAAGGCACGGCAGCAGATTGGCGGTGCAGGAAATCGCACCAGATTCAGAAACGAAACGCAATCCTGCCGTGTCTATCCGTTTCCTGCCCGGCACACCCCGCGCGAAATATGGCTGTTTGGATTCCCCGGCAAACGCCATCGCGAACTTGGCCGCGTATAGCCAGCACCGTTGGGCAAACTCGTTCTATGCATCACATTAAATATCAAGGCTGGTGTGGTATGCAGTTCTGGCAATGGGATTGCGTGCCCTGCTTGTGGATTCAACAGCTTGGAACGCGGTGCCTCACATGATTCGTCTGCGCCCTGGCAACCCCTACCCCCTCGGCGCCACATGGGATGGAAGCGGAGTGAACTTTGCGATCTTTTCCGAGCACGCGACGCGGGTGGACTTGTGCCTATTCGACAGCCCTGAGTCGAGACACGAATCCGTGCGCGTGACCCTGCCGGAACAAACCGATTTCGTGTGGCACGGAAGGCTAAGCGGCGTGGGACCGGGGCAGTTGTACGGATACCGGGTATACGGTCCTTTCGAGCCCGAAGAGGGGCACCGCTTCAACCCAAACAAGTTGCTGCTGGACCCCTATGCGAAGGCGATTGGGCGGACTACCTCCTGGGACACCGCGATGTACGGATATCAGCCTGGCCACCCGTTCGCTGACCTGAGTTTAAACTCAGAGGACAGCGCCCCCTTTGCACCACTAGCGGCGGTGGCTGACGACGCCTTCCTGTGGGGAAACGATCGCCCACTGCGCACTCCATGGCACAAGACTGTGATCTACGAGGCGCACGTGAAGGGCCTTACTCGGTTGCGTAAGGACCTGCCAGCGTCATTGCGTGGCAAGTATGCGGGCGTTGGCAGTGACGAGATGCTGCGTCACCTGCAGGATTTGGGCATCACTGCCATCGAATTGCTGCCAGTGCACCACCATGCTTACGACCACTATCTGGTGGACAAGGGCCTCACCAACTACTGGGGCTACAATACGCTGACATTCTTTGCGCCCGATTCGCGGTATGGCGCACCGGGACCTCCCGATCGCGCCATTCGTGAGTTCAAATCGATGGTTCGCAACATACATTCGGCGGGCATTGAAGTGATTCTGGACGTGGTTTACAACCACACCGCGGAGGGCAACCACCTGGGTCCGACGCTGTCACTTCGCGGAATTGACAACCGCTCGTACTACCGGCTGGTGCATCGCAATGAACGCTACTACATGGACTATACGGGCTGCGGCAATACGCTGAACATGGTGCACCCTCGCGCGCTGCAACTGATTATGGACAGCTTGCGCTACTGGGTGAACGAAATGCACGTGGACGGCTTTCGGTTCGACCTCGCCAGCGCCCTCGCGCGTGAGTTGCACGAAGTGGACAAATTGGGTGCGTTCTTCGACATCATTCACCAGGACCCCGTGCTCTCGCAGGTGAAGCTGATTGCAGAGCCCTGGGACTTGGGTGAAGGCGGCTATCAGGTGGGCAACTTTCCGGTGGGCTGGACGGAATGGAACGGGAAGTACCGTGATTGTGTGCGCCAGTTCTGGAAGGGGGACGGAGGAACGGCATCGGAGTTTGCCACCCGGCTGGCAGGCAGCGCCGATCTTTACGAGCAAAGTAGCCGCCGCCCCTACGCCAGCATTAACTTTGTCACCGCGCACGACGGATTCACCCTCCGCGACCTGGTGAGCTACAACGAAAAGCACAACGAAGCCAACGGCGAAGGAAATCGCGACGGCGAAGTCCACAACAATAGCTGGAACTGTGGCATCGAAGGGCCAACTGACAATGCGGAAGTGAACGCATTACGACGGCGCCAGCAGCGCAACTTCCTGGCAACCCTTATGCTGAGCCAGGGCGTGCCGATGATTTGCGGCGGCGACGAAATGGGTCGCACACAGAAGGGCAACAACAACGCCTATTGCCAGGACAACGAAATTAGTTGGATCAATTGGGACTTAAGCGACGAGCAGCAGGACTTGCTGCGCTTTACTCAGGCACTGATTCGTCTGCAGAAGAGCCAGCCTGTGCTTACTCGACGCTTTTTCTTCCAGGGACGCTCCATCCGCGGGGAAGCGGTGAAGGACATTGTCTGGTGCACGCCACGGGGCGTGGAAATGGATGACGACTCCTGGAACCAGCATTTCGTGCGCTCACTGGGCGTATTGCTGAACGGCAGCGAGATTCCGGAGGCGGATGAGACCGGGAAACCAATTTCTGGCGATACTCTGTTCCTGATCTTCAACGCGCATCACGAACCCATCACCTACCACTTGCCACGCCCATGGCCGGACGTGAAGTGGCGCCGGGTTCTTGATACCGCCGAGGAGGATTGGGGGAGAATCACGCGGCCTCGTGAGCAGAAGTATCGGTCGAAGCCGCGTTCCGTAGTGGTGATGGTAGCCGACCGCGCGGCGCACACAGGTTCTCCGCGCCTGGGCCTGGATCATCTCATCGAATATCTCGATGAGTCACTATAAGTGAACCTGGAAATAGATAGGCTCCAAAAAAATCGGCTGCATTTCCTTTTGAGAAATGCAGCCATTCTCTTATTGCGCTGACGTGTTAGCAGAGGTACCGCTAAATACGAGCCGGGTATTAGTGCCACCTACTCGAATTTCGCGCACCTTCATTTTCCCATCCGCTTCGGTGTAGCGAACGGAATCCTTGGAAAACTTCTCGTCGGCTTCCTCCACCTTCACCGCACTCTCGACGGTCTGCTTGCCGTTGGTAATGGTGACGGTATCGCCCTTGATTTCCATCTTGTAGGCGCCGGGTTTCAGCTCGGTGCCACCAACGCTGGTTGGGTTGTGGAGGGTGATGCTGTGTGTCTTTGCTACGGCGGAACCGGTGAGCAGCACAACAGCCGCAATCAACAGATAGAACTTCATCTTCATCGGGGGTATCTCCTTGCGAGCTTGCCTTCGCTCATTGGGTATTACGAACCGGCTGCCAGGATGTTCCGAAAATTCTGTACTTTTTTCGAACTCATTCCCAGTTCCCCAGCCCTGCACCTAAATACGCGCAAGACGGACCCTTATTACAGTCATGCTCCCGATTTCGTTCGTATTCTAGACTGTTTGGGCTGTTCACTTTTGGGACACCGCAAACAGGTGGGACAACGATGTGGAGGAAGTGTACGGAATTGGCACGGCAAACATCCGCGGACGCCGCTAGTGCCGTGGCGGGGCTAGAGATCAAGCGTGTTCCAGAATTCGCAAGCTTCCT
Organism: Bryobacterales bacterium; assembly: GCA_026129915.1. Classification (GTDB taxonomy): domain Bacteria; phylum Acidobacteriota; class Terriglobia; order Bryobacterales; family Bryobacteraceae; genus JACTMJ01. Next base: position 5,447 of record JAHCHD010000181.1, on the reverse strand, counting down.
CCCGGCTTAGCTCCGCCACACTCCAGGTGGAAGACGCCCCGACTGCTTGGGGCTCCCACTCGTCCAGAATGCGGAACAGCTTCAGTTTGGCGAGCGCATACTGTTCACGGGACGACAACTCGCGGTGAGCGGAATGCGCCAGCTCCGCTACAACGGAATCCGTCAAACGAATGATGAGCGGACGCGCTGACGAGCGTTGCGAAAGCACCTGAAACACGAAGTCTTTGCCCGGCGGCTGCACGCTGAGGCGGTAGCCGGCATACACATACTGAAATACGTATCCGCCTAGCGACGAATAGGTTTTCTGCCGCCGGGACTCCGGGACGCCCAGTAACGGTTCGGTTTCCATCCGTGCCTTTCCCAGCAGGAGGCGCATCCAGTCGATCACGGTTTTACCCTAGCAGAGGCGACGGGCCGAGCGGGAGTGGATGCGAAACCATCCTTCTTCGCGTTAGTCTGCAATGGATGTCCCTTGGGCCTGACCAAACGCCTGGCGAGGAACTGAGTGAAGCCGAGCTGGCTGCGCTTTGGCTGGGCGTGGAGGAAATCAACACTGGTCGGTTCTTCGAGGCGCACGAGACCATTGAGGAGGCTTGGACCCATTGCTCTACGCGGTACCGGCCCTTCCTGCAGGCGATTATCCACGTGGCAGTGGGTTGCCATCATGCGCGTAACGGCAACCAGCCAGGCATGGAGCGGCAGTTGGCCAAGGCCCACCGCAAGCTGGCGGCCTTCCAGCCCTCTTGCGGGGACATTGACACGGGCACCCTGGGTGGCATGGTGGAGGCCCTGCTTCGCGAGAGCGCAGCGTATGCCAACGGCACTCTGGCCATCCCGTTGCCGCTGGTCTTCCGGACGCGCTAAAGTCCCCCAGTTCTGGATGAGATGCTCCCATGCCATAGCGCCTTGGTTGAAATGAGAGAAGCAGCGGTGGCGTGGTGGGATATTCTGGAAGAGTGAGCGCCCGTCCGCGCTACCTTCATGTTGCTGTTCCCAATCGCCTATGCGCCGTGCACTCTCCACTCATTTGTTCGTAAACCATCGTCTGAGTACATCCACGCTGCAGCGAATCCTGAATGCGGGCATACAGAGGGTTGAGATTTTCTGTGCGCGGCAGCATCTGGACTACCACAACCCGCAGCAGGTGCAGGAAGTCGCCTCCTACCTGGGAGATAGCCAACTGCAGGTGCATTCCGTACACTTGCCCATGTTCAATGACGAGCACTGGGGCAAGGGAGGACCGGGCAGCATTGTGGATATTGCCAGCCCCTCAAAACCGCGCAGGATCGCGGCCGTGGATGAAGTCAAGCGAGCACTCGACCTTGCCGATGCCTTCCCCTTTCGCTTCGCCGTCCAGCACCTGGGCGTGGGCTTCGACGACGAATGGAGTATGCACAAGGTGGATGCAGCCTTCAGTTCGCTTGATGAACTGAAGTCATTCGCCCGCCAGCGCGGCGTGGAGATCCTGATCGAGAACATACCCAATGCCCTCTCCGGCGCGCGGAAGTTGCTTGAGTTTTTTGAGATCACTCACTTGAACCTTGGCGTCTGTTTTGACGTGGGCCACGCGCACCTGATGGAAGGCGTGGAGGCCGCGTTTGAGTTACTGGAAGACCGCATCCAGTCGTTGCACGTGCATGACAACAACGGCACAGAAGATAAGCACCTCTTCCCCGGTTTTCACACCGACGGGACCGTGAACTGGAAGCGCACAATGGAGCTCCTGCGCCGCGGCAACGACCGCTACCCGCTTCTGCTCGAATTGAAGGAAGACCCCGCCATGGCCGATTCGCTTGGCCAGGCGATGCAGGTCTTCGACACCCTGGAGAGTCTCTAATGTCTCTGACTGTAAGCACCCCTAGCCCGCGCATCCGCATTGCGGACGCCTCCCTTCACGTGGGGGAAACGGTTTCCATCCCTGGATGGCTTTACAACCTGCGCAAGTCCGGTAAGATCGTGTTCCCCATCCTGCGCGATGGCAGTGGCATGATGCAATGCGTAGGAGTGAAGGCGGAACTTCCCGAGGAAACCTTCGAAACCATCAAGCACCTCACGCAGGAATCATCGGTGGTAATCACGGGCGTCATCCGTGCCGAGGAGCGCGCAGTGGGCGGGTACGAGATGGATATCCACTCCATTGACGTGCTGCAGCGTGTGCCAGAGGAGCAGCCCTACCCCATCACGCCGAAGGACCACGGAATTGAATTCCTGATGGACAACCGGCACCTGTGGCTGCGGAGCCGGCGACAGCATGCCATTCTGCGCGTGCGTCACGAAGTGGTGCGCGCCGTGCGCGACTTCTTCGACAACGATGGATTCACACTGGTGGACTGCCCCATCTTCACGCCCGCATCCTGCGAAGGCACAACTACCCTGTTTGAGGTGGATTACTTCGAAGACGAGAAGGTGTACCTTACGCAGTCCGGGCAGCTTTACAACGAAGCCACTGCGATGGCGTTTGGCAAGACCTACTGCTTTGGCCCCACGTTCCGCGCGGAAAAATCGAAGACCCGACGCCACCTTACAGAATTCTGGATGGTGGAGCCGGAGATGGCCTATGCCACGATCGAAGACGTGAAGCAGCTTGCGGAGCGATTCGTCTGCTACGTAGTGGGGCGCGTTCTGGAGCAGCGGCGCGAAGAATTGAAGGTATTGGAACGGGACACTGCGAAGCTGGAAGCCTGCCTGCCTCCCTTCCCGCGGATGAGCTACGACGATGCCGTCACCTTCCTGCAGGCCAACGGCAGCGACATTCAGTGGGGCAGCGACTTCGGAGGCACCGACGAAACCATTCTCACGCAGAGCCAGGATCGCCCCATGCTGGTGGACCGCTTCCCCACCGCGATCAAGGCATTCTATATGCAGCCCGATCCATCGCGGCCTGAAGTGGCGCTGGGCGTGGATGTGCTGGCGCCTGAAGGCTATGGCGAGATCATCGGCGGCGGCGAGCGTATCCACGACCTGAATCTGCTGATGGAGCGGCTGCACGAGCATCAGCTTCCGCAGGAACCCTTCGATTGGTATATCGACCTGCGCCGCTACGGCAGCGTGCCCCATGGCGGCTTCGGAATGGGCATCGAGCGCTGCGTGGCCTGGATCTGCGGACTGGAACACGTGCGCGAGACCATTGCGTTCCCGCGCATGTTGTACCGCACAAAGCCGTAGCTATACCTCGCGGTCGCTATGGCTAGTAGCCTTCCGGGTGCTGAGGCATCTGGTCGTAGACCAGGGGGTCGCCTGGCTTGCCGCCTGTGAGGCGCCGCACGCCTCCGCCGCCGTGACGCTCTTCCCGGCGGATCTCCGGCACTTCGGTATTCAGTTTGTCGAACATCGTCTTGAGGCGCTCTACAACCTGCGGATTCTGCGCTGCCACGTTCTTCTGCTCTCCGGGGTCAGCGGCCAAGTCGAAGAGCATCATCTCCACAGCGCCATCGCCGCCACGGAGTCCAGGATAGTGGCTGGGGTTGCTTTGCTCAAACTGTGCCAACAGGGTGACCCCATCGGGGCCACGGGGATCTACCCACCCGGTGGCGACCCGCTCGTCCATGTAAGCAGGCCCCAGCGCCGGTTGACGCACGTGCAGTTTCCATTGGCCTGAGCGCACCGTGGCCAGGTTTGCGCCAGACATGCTGAAGATCGCTTCATGGGGGGACTTCGCGTCCGCTTCGGTCATGAGCGGCCAGATGTCACGGCCGTCCATTGTTCGGTCGTCAGGAACCGGGATATTCGTTACGCCACAGATGGTGGGAAGGACGTCGATGACGCCAGCAATCTCATCGCAGGTGCGGCCGGCGGGGATCTTTCCAGGCCAGCGGGCAATGAACGGAACCCGAATGCCGCCTTCAAAGCTGCTTGCTTTCATGCCGCGCAGTCCCGCAGTGTTTCCTCCAAACCAGGGTCCGTTGTCAGAGGCAAAGATGACCAGGGTATTGTCGCCGAGGTCCAGGCGCTTGAGGGTATCGAAGATGCGACCGCACTCGTAGTCGAGTTCGCGAACGACGTCGGAATAGAGGTCCTCCGCGGTTTCGGGCGAGTAGAACTCCTCTGAGGCCGCCAGAGGCTTATGCGGCATCGCATGGGGCAGGTACAGGAGAAAGGGCTTGGTCTGATTGCGTTCGATGAACTGGATGGCTCGATTGGTGTAGTCACGCGTAATGGTGGTTTGGTTGACCGGGTAAATGGCGACCCGCTCGTTCTCGACAATTTGCACTGGGCGCATGTCGTTGGAGTAAAGGATGCCGAAATACTCGTCGAAACCCTGCGTGCGCGGCAGGAACTTCTCTGTATGACCAAGGTGCCATTTGCCAATACAAGTGGTGGCATAACCCTTGGTCTTCAGCAGTTCCGCAATGGTGAGCTCCTCGGCCGGCAGGCCCACTTCGTTGATGCCGGCATCGGGTGCGGGGTTGAACACCATTCCGCTGCGGAAAGGGTAGCGCCCGGTGAGCAAAGAGCAGCGCGACGGAGCGCAGTATGGGGTTGGCACGTAGAAGTGGGTGAAGCGGACTCCCTCCGCGGCCAGTTGGTCGAGACGCGGCGTCTTGTGGGCCTGCGCGCCATAGCAGCTAAGGTCACCGAAACCGAGGTCGTCAGCATAGATCAATACAATGTTGGGCAGGGACTGGTCCCGTTCGGTGGTGGCACAGGCAGTGGCGCCGAGGGCACTGGCACCCAGTATTGAGTGCAGGAAGCTACGTCGATTCATCATCCGTCCTCACATACGAAAAAGTGCGATCTGGCCAGTGTGCCTATAGCGACACTGGCCATTCGCGTCCAGCGGGTTCTCCGGGCCGCGGCAGTGCAGGCGGCAAGAAGTCACGCGTGTTGTGCATCCACTCGCTGAGTTTGGAGCGCAATTCCTCAAACACCTGCCGGTAGCGCGGCTCCCCAATCAAGTTGTGGAACTCGTCAGGGTCAGTCTGTAGATCGTAGAGCTCCAGCATGGGCCGCGCGGGTTCGAACATCTGCATTTGCCCTGGGCTAAGACCACCGTTTTGGCGCAGGCGCACCAGTTCCTTCCAGCTTGGCGAGTTCTCCAGATCCCAGGCGGGCCGGTAAGGGAAGTGCGGCGCGGCATTGAAAATCAGTTTGTGACGGTCCGTGCGCACGCATCGGATGGGGTCGAAGTTGTCGTGCCAGTTGCGTTCCGAGAAGATCTCCGTGCGCTTGCTGGTTGCCCGGCCGAGCAGCACATCCAACTGACTGACACCCTGCATCTTGCGCGGCACTTCCGCGCCAGCGGCCTGCAGCCAGGTAGGAGCAAGATCAACGTGCGAAATCAGAGCGTCGCTGGTCGTGCCGGCGGCGATACGCCCAGGCCATGCCGCAATCATTGGCACTCGAATGCCAGGGTCATAGCATGTACCCTTCGCCCGTGGAAACGGCATGCCGTTGTCACCAACGAAGACGACAAGGGTATTTTCTGCCAGGCCGCGCCGCTCAAGCGA
>JAHCHD010000180.1 GCA_026129915.1 Bryobacterales bacterium | reverse complement strand
GACAGGAGGAACAAAGACGAGTTCGCGAACTTCGAGAAGGGGAATCTCCTCGTCATCGGCGAGCAGCAGCTTCTGGCCCACCGGAATCTCCAGTCCGTCCTCATCCACCCCAAAGTAGGTTTCGCGGCCGAGCTTCACCGTTTCGCTTTCGTCGCGGGTTGCCTCAGCGGTGATCACCGGCAGAAGGACGTCACCCAACTCTTCGGTGAAGGTGGATGCGTTCACCACCTTGGAGGGCAGCCACAGCAAATCGCGAAGGCGGCGGGGCTTTTCGATATCCACACGCTCGAGGTGACGGAATGGAATCCACATGAAGCTGCCGCCGGCAAACACCTCCAGCCGCGCACCGATTCGTGGATCTGCATCGCGCACGCTCGCATAGTGCTTGCCATTGATGGTGGCGCCCACCGCCGGCGCACTGTCCGCCGACGAGTTCTTATACTCGCCAGCGGCGTAGAAGTTCTCTCGGGTCCGCTGTGCATGCAGCGCAGCCTTATACAGCAGCGAGCCATGCAGGGTCTCAGTCTTGTTCTCGAGCAAAGCGTCCAAATGCTTCTCCGCGCGGTCGTATTCGCCGGCAAAGCAGAGCAGCTCAAAGAGAAAAGTCCGCGCCTTGTCATCAGTGGGATGATCGCGGACCGTCTGGATTACGGCCTGAATGGCCTCGCTCAATTTGCCTGCTTTCAGCAGGTCTGATGCATTTTTCATTGGCTTCCCGGGTTGGAACGATTCGAAACTGAATGCGGTTCATATCACCGCGCGCGATTGACGGCGGGCTACCCGCCTCGCCAGAAACTAGTAGGCGCCCATGATGACGTGCTCGTGCTCAATGCCGCCGCGAGTAATACCGGAACGTTGGTCTTGCACATCGTAGATCATCTTGATTGATTGATAGCTGATATGCACTTCCTCTTCCGGCGATTCGCCCCCGTAGGCCAGATTACCTTGGGTGAACTTAGTCACCACCGCGTCATTCAGCTCGATGTGCATGTAGTCTTCCATCTCTCCGCCAGCCTTCCGCAAAACCATTTCCGCCTTGACGTTTTCATTGTTCGTAAGAGCCTTGAAGAGCAACGGCGAAGCGCGATCAGCCCGCTTTCGAAAAACGAAGCTACTCATATTGACCTTCCCGGAAAGTCGCACACCGGATCCGCTCGCCTCCAAACGCGAACCACCCCACTCATACGCAAGTACTTCAATCCATCCTGAATATTTACTGTCTTGTGATTCGCCCGTCACTTCGACGCCGTTCGCGTTGATCTTGATCAAGAAATTCGTTGCCATAACGGCTCCTTTATACCCAGCTTGAGTTGCGTTGCCGGTGTGGTGAAGCTAAACAGCTAGAAGGCGCGCGGACCAAATAGACCCGCGCGCCTTCGATGGAAAGGAAGCTATTCCTTCTTGCCCGTGGACTGGTTGTAGCTGCCCACAGCTGCGGAGGTGGTTACGCCCTTGTCGTCCTGCTTGAAGTACTCTTCCTTCACCTTCGCGAAGTTGAGGCTCATGCTCTCGATGGGCATATCGTCGCCGCTGCCACCAGTCTGGTAGCTGCTGACGATCACATCGGTAAGCGTGATTTCCAGGTACTTTTCCTGGCCTTCGCCCGCTGCCTTCAGACACGTGAGCTTGGCATCGTCGTAGTGCTTGCCCAGCGCGCAACTCTGCATCAGCTTGGGGCTGGCGGGGCACAGCCGGAAGCTCACCGACAGGTCCTGGACATTGGCCTTGGAGACGCCGCCGCCCTCGCCGTAGGAGTAGCCCGCTGCCTGGCTTACGCCCCAGGAGTAGGACAGAATTTCAATTTGGCCTACATAGTCGGCCTGCTTCGACTCGCCCTTTTCTTCAGGCGTGAACTTAAGGAAATAATTGGCTGGCATGTTCGTTTACCCTCGTTGGAAATTTGGTTTCGGTCTTTGTTTGGTTCTTGGTGCGCGACACCCTCGTGGGGAGTCGCGCGGTTCAGTGATTACGGTTTATCCCTTGGCGGGTGGCGGCAAATCGGCCACCAGCCGCAGAGACACGGAAAGCTCGTCCAATTGGAAGTGTGGCCGCAGGAACGACACCGCGCGGTAGGCCCCAGGCTTGCCCGGAATCTCCATCACGTCGATGCGTGCTTCCCGCAGAGGCTTTGAAGCCTTCACGGAATGCGGAGCATTGTCGTCCAAGGTCACATAGTTGGAAATCCACTTGTTCAGGAACAGCTCACACTCCGACCGGGACATGAAGCTGCCGATCTTGTCGCGCATCATGCTCTTCAGGTAGTGCGCGAAGCGGCACATGGCCAGCAAGTACGGCAACTGCGTGGAGAGCCGCGCGTTGGCGTTGGCGGAGTCCTTATCGTAGAGCTTCGCCTTCTGCGCTGACTGTACACTGAAGAACGCCGCATAGTCAGCACCCTTGCTGTGAACGAGAGGCACAAAGCCGTTGTCGGCCAATTCCTTCTCGCGCCGGTCAGTGATTGACACTTCCGTGGGGCACTTCATGGCGATATCGCCATCTTCCGTGCGGAAGGTGTGAATCGGAAGCCCGTCCATCAGGCCGCCGCCTTCCACACCGCGAATCGCCGCGCACCACCCATACTGGGCAAATGCGTTGGTTAGCCGGCTGGCCAGTGCATAAGCTGCATTGCCCCACAGGTACTTGTTGTGCTCGGTACCGTCCACGCCCTCTTCGTAGGCGAAGTCGTCCACCTGCACACCTTCTTTCCCATAAGGAAGCCGCATCAGCACGTGGGGACAAGTAAGCGCCACGTAGCGGGAATCCTCGGAGTTTCGGAAGCTCTTCCACTTCGCATACTCGTTGGTATCGAAGATCTTCGCGAGGTCGCGAGGGGCATCCAACTGCGAGAAACTGTCGAGGTTGAACATCTCATGCGAAGCCGCGGTAAGAAAGGGTGCGTGCGCGGCCGAAGCCACCTGCGACACCTTCTCCAGAAGTTCGATGTCTTCGGGATGCTTGCTGAACTCGTAGTCGCCCACCAGCGCCGCGAAGGGCGTGCCGCCAAAGACGCCGAACTCTTCTTCGTAGACCTTCTTGAACAAGGCGCTCTGGTCGAACTCCGCCGCGCGCTGCAAATCGCGCAGCAGTTCGCGCTTGTTGACGTTCAGCACCTTGATCTTCAATTGCGTGCCGGTCTCGCTGCGGTCCAGCAACAATCGGAGTCCGCGCCAGCTGGCTTCCAGCTTCTGGAAGTCGGGGTGATGCAACACTTCGTTCAGCTGAATCGATACCAGGTGGTCAATCTGCGCGATGCGCGCATTGATCATGGCCTCGGTATCGCGGCTCACCGTCATCGAACCTTCAAGAAACTGGCCGATGAATTCCTTGATGATGTCCTTGTTGCGGGCTCGGGTTGCGGAGTCGCGCCCCGCAAGCCTTCCACCATCCACAATCTGGTCAATCAGGCTAACCTCTTCGGTTTGCGTTTGTGCGGCAGCTGCCTGCTTTTCCATATCACTCATTGCTGCCACCTCCCAAGCCGAGCTCAGACTTCAGCTTGTCCAGCTTGCTTTGGTCCTTCACGGTATCCATCAGCATCTCGTCGAGCTTGTCGTTGCCCTGAAGGCTGCCCCGCAGATCCGACAGCTTGTCGCGCAGATCCAACAGTTCCCGCAGCGGCTTCACCTGTCGGGCCACAGCGGCGGGGCTGAAGTCATCCATGCTCTGGAAGTTCAAATCCACCTTGATTTGCCCGGCGTCCGGATCCTCGCTCAGCTTGTTCTCCACGGAGAACGCCAAGTGCGGTTTGAAACCGGCGAGCACGTCGTCAAAGTTGTCGGGATTCACTTCAACAAACTTGCGGTCCCTCAAACGGGGGAGCGCTTCCTTTGGCTGGCCGGAGAAATCTCCGAGCACACCCATCACAAAAGGGATTTCCTTGATCTCGATGGCGTCCCCGACTTCCACATCGTAGGTGATGTGGACGCGCGGCGAACGCACCCGTTCGAGCTTTTTCTGAACGCTTTGTTGCGCCATCACAGACTCCTGGCTTCAGATTTTTCGGATTTGGGGTCGAAACATTGGCCCAGCTAGCGAGATGATCTTACCAGAACATTTTCCCGATTGCCAGATCCCAGAGGTTTCCGCGATCTTAAGTGTCGCTTTCCCACTCATCCAACAGCCCAGCGCGAAGATCGCCAAACTAGCTGCGCGATAGCCTCATTCTCTTTCGTGCCGCTTGCCAGTTACCCTCTTTGCCGGTTCACTATGCTTAGCGACGCTTCCCCACGAAAGAGATCAGGTATCCAAAACAATTTCTGCTCGCCGCGAGAGCTATTGCAGGGTACACTACGTGTTGTTAGTTTAATTGGCTATGAAAACCCTGCAGCCAGTCGTCTGGGCAAAAGGCACCTTTCTCACCCCGCAGCATTTGCAGGTGCAGAACCGCTTTCTTGAAAACGTTCTGTATGCCCACGTTACCGGCACACAGTTCCGCCCCTGGGGCTTCGCCGAAGTTCTGCTGAACCAGGAGGCGCTTGCCGAAGGCTTGGTCTCTTTTTCGCGTGCAAGCGGCATTCTCCCCGACGGGCTTCCCTTCTCGTTTCCTGACGCGGATCCCCTTCCCTTGGAGCGCCCCCTGGCTGAGTGTTTCGGGGACAACCGCAACGACACCGAGATCTTTCTTGCTCTGCCTCTATACCGTGAAAAGACCATGAATGTGGCGATGAGCGCGGACGCCCCTGATACGCGGTACCGCTCGACAGTCCATACCTTCCGGGACGAGAACAACGGCATCATTGAGAAGCCCGTTCACGTTGCCAGCAAGAATTTCCGGTTCCTCACAGACCTTGACCCGCACGAGGGCTATTCCGTGATGGGAGCCACTCGTATCCTGCGCAGTGAAGCAGGAATTTTCAAGCAGGACCCTCACTATGTTCCGCCCCTGCTGAACATTTCAGCGAGTGAACCAGTGATGGCCATTGTGCGCCGCCTGGTGGAGATCCTCACCGCCAAGAGCAACACCCTTTCATCCTCACGGCGTCAACGCAAACAAAGCCTTGCGGACTTCACCGCCACCGATATCGCCAACTTCTGGTTGCTATATACGGCCAACACCTATCTGCCCCTGTTGCGCCATACCTACGAAGTGCGGCGAGGTCACCCGGAAGCACTGTACCAGACGATGCTGGCGCTGGCTGGAGCGCTTACCACCTTTTCATTTGAGATTCGACCCCAGGACCTGCCTGTCTACGACCACACGAAGCTCGGCAAGTGCATTATGGACCTGGATGAGAAGTTACGCATCCTGCTGGAAACGGTGGTGCCCAGCAACAGCGTGTCTATCCCGCTGAAGCTCACGCAGCCATTCATCTACGCCGCGGCGATCGACAACGAGAAGTATCTCCACGACACGAAGATGTACCTCGCGGTCTCCTCGAAGATCGCCGAGCAGCAACTGATTACCAGGGCGCCGATGCTCATCAAGACCTGTTCGGCTACCCACGTCGACCACCTGGTAAAGATGGCCCTGCCCGGCATAACGCTGACGCACGTCGCGTCACCGCCCTCCGCGATTCCGGTGAAGCTGGACTATCAGTATTACAGCCTCAACCAGTCTGGCCCCGCCTGGGAGGCGGTGGTCCGTGCACGCAACTTCGCCGCCTACGTGCCGGCGGATTTCCCGAACCCGGAACTGGAACTCATCATTCTGCTGCCGCGGGAAGCGGGCAAATAGGCGTTTCGAGAAAGCCCCCCGAGACGAAGGTGCGCAACAACTGCGCAAAGGCGTCAGGCGGAGTTTCCGGGTGCATCAGTTGGTCGTCAATCAGGCTCTTCATCAGCCCAGATCCCGTCAGGGAGCCGTCCGCCCGCGCGAATAGGTAGCTCATCCAATCCTGAATTTCTGACTCCATGGAAAACGGATACTGAGTGATAGCCTGAAACCGAACGGGCGGCAGGCCCTCTGGCGATGGTTTGTGCGTAGCGTGTAGTTCAAATTCCGGCCGGATCCGCACCGGGTGTTCCATCAGTTGCAGGAGCAGGCCGGATTTCTTTGTCGCACATTCCCAGTCCACGCACCACAGCAGTTCCCGCCATCCACATCGAGGAGCCAGTTTGCGGCGAACGTCGATAGGCGGCTCGTCCCCGGAGTGTCGCCGCACAATCATCGCCCCCAGCACAAACTCGCTATGACCCAGCGCTGCCAGCTCGTGCTCAAAGCGAAACAGCTGCTGCATCCCGCCGCTGTTCTTCACTGCCGCGCTTAGCGCAAGATCGTGGATTGAGGTGTTCCGATGCGGGAAGCTGAACACGTCAAAGCTGCTCGCCTCGTCACCAATCCACTGCCGCACGTGTTGCTCCACGCTGGCCCCTGGTCCCTGGGGAATCATCGCCACCGCATAGAACAGCCCGCCCGGAGCCAATTTGCCAGGCAGCTGCGCCAGGAGTCCTCGGAGAATCTCCGTTCCGTCCTTTCCGCCTCCATAGTAGGTGTCACTTCCCCCCAGGCTTGGCATGTAGGGGGGGTGCGCGGCGATCACGTCATACAGACCCTCGGTGCCCTCGTAGTAGGAACCCGCAATCGACAGGAAGTTATCGAGGTTAAGCAACCGCCCGTTAAAGGCAGCGAATGCGGCGGAGCGCGGTTCCAGATCGCTTGCAGTGGATTCATCGGCAAACTCACCGCCCAACAGCGCCGCGGGGCCGCAACCGCCGCACACTTCCAGAAACCTCCCGCAAGCCCGCCGGGGCATCAGCGTAAGAAACATCCCCGCACTGCGCGTCGCGGCGGGATACACTACATCGGAATGGGGATTGCCTTCCATACCGGGAAGCGGCACCACCCGGTCCGACGCAATCCAGATCTCCTTCAGCGGGTAGAGCGCAGCCGAGGCGATCCACGCACCTGGTGCGGCATCCGATGCCACCAGCAAACCGGCATCTTGGCAAGCATCCACAAAGGCGTTGCCAAGCTGGGCACGCAGCAACGCATCTTCCACGCTGCGCCCAAGCAGAAATACCTGGCAGAGGGCGCTTAGTGGACTGTCGATCGCAAGGGAGAAGTCAGTTGGCGCGTGCCCTTCAAAGAAGTCGGCAAAGTCCTTCAGGTGGAAGTACTCGCAAACCGCAGGCTGGCTGTATTCAGCCTGCTCAAGGCCCAATCGAATGGCTGCATAGGCATCAGGCGATGCATTGGCTCGGGGTGGCGGCGTGATCGATGTGAACGGCAAGCGGGCTCCTTTAGAGGAAGACGGCTGCGGCTGCGATGCCTGGAAAACCTGCTCTGCGCTAGCGCCCCGTCGTTCCCCCTCAAGAATACCTGCAATCGCGAATCTGGCAACAGCCGCGGTCTATACCGTGCTTGTCACCTGCCGTTCCAATGCCGTAGCCGCACCATTGCCTGCGTCAAAGCTGTAGCCAAATCCGCGCACGGAGCGAATCAGTATGGGGCTCGCAGGGTCGCGTTCCACCTTCTGCCGAAGGCGCAACACATACACATCCACCGTCCGGTCAGTCACTGCACGGTCGTGGCCCCACACTGCGTCCAGCAACTGCTCGCGGCTGAACACCACCCCCGGGCGGCTCATCAGGAATTCCAGCAGGCGGAACTCGGTCGGGCCGAGCTTGAGTTCGACGTCGCCGCCGGCGACGCGCCGCGTGGCCGGGTCGAGCCGCAGCTTGCCGACCTGCACCGCCGCATCCAGCGCCTCCGGTGCCTTGCGGCGCAGCACGGCGCGAATGCGCGCCATCAGCTCGTTGGTGGAGAACGGCTTGGTCAGGTAGTCGTCCGCCCCGGCGTCCAGCCCGGAGATCTTGTCGGACTCGGCCGCGCGTGCCGTCAGCATGATGATGGGGAGTTCGCGCGTGCGCGACTCGGCGCGCCAGCGCCGCGCCAGCGCGAGGCCCGACTGGCCCGGCAGCATCCAGTCCAGCAGCACCAGGTCGGGCAGCACGCCGTCGATCGCCGCCTGCGCCTGCTCGGCGGTGGCGGCCACCGTCACCTCGTAGCCGGCATGGCGCAGGTTCAGCGCGATCAGCTCGGCAATCGCCGCTTCGTCCTCGACCACCAGCACCTGGCTCATCGACGCCTCCTCAACGCACCACCGACTCGACGTTGGCCAGCGGATGGTGCCGCACGTCGGTGCCCTTGACGATGTAGATGGTCTGCTCGGCGAGGTTCTTCGCGTGGTCGCCGATGCGCTCGATCGCCTTGGCCACGAACACCAGGTCGATCGACGAGGAGATGGTGCGCGGGTCTTCCATCATGTAGGTGATCAGCTTGCGCATCAGCCCGTCGAACTCGATGTCGATCTGATTGTCGTCCTTGATGACCTCGAGCGCCTTGACCGCATCCAGCCGCGCGAACGCGTCCAGCGCCTTGCGCAGCGAGGCGGTGGCGAGACTGGCCTCGAAGGAGACGTCGCCCACCGGCAGCCGCATGCGGCTGGACATGCCGGAGTTGATCAGCCGCTGCACCGTGCGTGCGATGCGCGCCGCCTCGTCGCCGACGCGCTCGAGGTTGCCGATGGTCTTGGAGATCGCGATCAGCAGGCGCAGGTCGCGCGCGGTCGGCTGGCGCCGCGCGATGATGGTGGAGAGATCGCGGTCGATCTCCACCTCCATCTGGTTCACACGTTCCTCGCCGGCCAGCACCTGGGTGGCCGTCTCGCCGCTGACGTTGACCAGCGAGTAGATCGCCTGGGCGACCTGCGATTCGGCCAGCCCGCCCATCTCGAGCACGCGGGTGGAGATCGCGGACAGCTCGGCATCGAACTGGGTGGACAGGTGTTTGTCGGTCATCTCGCAGTCCTCTCGGTCAGCCGAAGCGGCCCGTGATGTAGTCTTCCGTGTCCTTCTTCTTCGGCTTCATGAACAGCTCCGCCGTCGGCCCGAACTCGATCAGGTCGCCGAGGTACATGTAGGCGGTGTAGTCGGACACCCGCGCCGCCTGCTGCATGTTGTGCGTGACGATGGCCACCGTGTAGTCGTGCTTCAGCTCGGTGATCAGCTCCTCGATCTTGCCGGTGGAGATCGGGTCGAGCGCCGAACAGGGTTCGTCGAGCAGCAGCACCTCGGGCTTGATCGCGATGCCGCGTGCGATGCACAGGCGCTGCTGCTGGCCGCCGGACAGGCCCGAGCCGCTCTGGCCGAGCTTGTCCTTGACCTCGTTCCACAGCGCGGCCTTCTTGAGCGCCCATTCGACCCGCTCGTCCATCTCCACCCGCGGCAGGCTCTCGAACAGCCGCACGCCGAAGGCGATGTTGTCGTAGATCGACATCGGGAACGGCGTCGGCTTCTGGAACACCATGCCGATCTTGGCGCGGATCAGGCTCACGTCGAGCCGCTTCTCGAGGATGTTCTGCCCGTCCAGCAGGATCTGCCCTTCGGCGCGCTGCTCCGGGTAGAGCTCGAACATGCGGTTGAAGGTGCGCAGCAGCGTGCTCTTGCCGCAGCCCGAGGGGCCGATGAAGGCGGTCACCTTGCCGGCCGGGATGTCGAGGTTGATGCGCTTCAGGGCGTGGAAACCGCCGTAGTAGAAG
>JAHCHD010000018.1 GCA_026129915.1 Bryobacterales bacterium | reverse complement strand
TCGCCATCAAACCCGATCCCGCTGGCATTCCCCGCGAACCAGCTATCGAGCATCCGGCTGGCGGGCAGCCCCAGTGCCAGCATGATCAGCAGCGGCGCAAGACGGAGCGGCTGGCGCAGGACCTCCCAAGCCGGAATTTGCCAATGCCATGCCAACGTGAAGAGCAGCGACGAATAGGCCGCAAAAGGCCAGAGATGGCCGAGTGGCTCGCTGCCCATCGCCGCCAGGGTTAGCAATACCGCAATCAGCCGGGCGGCGCTGTCCCCGGCTCCGGAATCGAATGGGTCCATGGATATATCAGGCGGAGCGAGGATTGCTGCGCCGGGACAGCCAGGCCATCAGCAGCCCCGTGACGCCAAACAGCACGCTAAGGCCAACCAGCAGTTTATCGCTGTTGGTACGGCCGCCGGTGCCTTCCGCCGGCGACGTGGGTGGAGCCGGCGCATTCGTAACGGTAACTTCCTGGGTTGCGCGATGGCCCATCTCATCGTCTACGCTTACCTTCCAGAGGCCAGGGCGGTTTGGCAAGAAGACAAAGCGGCCATCACGATCAGTGCGTCCGGTTTGGAAAGCATCGGCGGCGGGTTGGCGTTCTTCAGGAGCCAGCACGCGCACAGCCAGAAAACAGGCTGCCTCTTCGCCGTCATACGTGGCTTCCACAACAACAAACGGTGGCTGCTGGCGCACCTTGGTTTGGAGGTCGTGCGCGGTGACTGGCGACGTCGTCAGCATCACCAGCAGCACTCCGGCGAAGCCAAGTGTGATTTGCTTTACGTTCACGGCACTTGCCTTTCCAGAAACGGAGAATCAGGCAGTTTGGCGGCAATGCGCACCGGAGCCAGAGCAACGGAGAACACTGCCGGGCGTGTGCGCTGCAGGAAGAACACCACCAGAGCGGTGAACGCGCCCTCGATACCTCCCAAGCCGGCATAGATCCCGGCTAGCCAGGTGAGGCTGCGGCCATAGCCCGCGAACTGAAACTCAGCCAGAAGTAAAAGGGCAGGAATGATCACGCCGGCGAAGCCCGCCAAAAAGCCGCGCAGAGGCAGGGGCAGCATCGGCAGCCGGCCCAGAAGAAATCCGCACACTGCTCCTGCACCCATGTTCATGGCGTTCACGCCCAGCGTGAGGAAGCCTCCATGCTGGAAGAGAAAGGTCTGCAAAAGCAGTACAGCGAAAATCACTGGAAGCGCCCGAAGACCCAGTATCAGCCCAAGCAAGCCGAACAGCCCGAAGTGGACCGACGCGCCTGCAATTGGGAAGTGTGCGGTGGAGGCCACAAACGTGG
The DNA here is from genome assembly GCA_026129915.1 of Bryobacterales bacterium. Lineage (GTDB taxonomy): Bacteria > Acidobacteriota > Terriglobia > Bryobacterales > Bryobacteraceae > JACTMJ01. Next base: position 45,359 of record JAHCHD010000018.1, on the reverse strand, counting down.
CGGCGGCCAACAATCCCATGCGGGGCACGTCCTCCGGCTGCAACTTGCGGCTTCCCAAAGCGCTGCCCGCCAGGGCTACCACATAGCCCACGGCGCACAGAGAAACCGGAAGGATGCCATCAGCAATATGCATTGCTATTCCCCAGGGATCGACAACGTGCAGCCGAGAACGGTCTTGTCGTACTGCGCGCCTTTGGCGGCGGGCAGTTCCTGACGCACGGAAAACAACATCGCCTTATCCACTGGCAGCTTGTCCGCACTTACATAACCTTGCGCGTCTGTTTTTCCCAAGGCAACTTCGCTATCCTCGCCCATGACTGCAAGAACATCCACACCACGGGCCGGCTTGCCTGAGCGCATCACTCGAACCAGCCGTCCGCGGATGCCCTTCTCATAGTTCAATTCGAGCTCCAGCCCGAGTGGCTTCGCGTTGTTGGTGGTGCCCTGAAATCCCACCCAGGCGATGCCGTACTGGGTGGTCTTTATGCTGGATTTCGCCCCAGGATGCTGGTCGCGGCCGCCATCCTTCCAGCCATCGGCAGTTTGGCTAATCACGCCACGGTCCCTCACATAGTAAACACGTGCCAGCTCTCGTCCAGCCAGCGGCGCCTCGAGTTTCAGCGCTGTTCCTTCTTTCGTGATCCGTAGCGGCTTTCTTTCCCCACCGTCGTTTACCAGAAAGGCCTGGAGGTGCGTTGTGGAGGGCGCTTCTTCACTTACCGGGAAGTCGTGTCCGTGGCCGATTTCAAGATACGCAATATCACCACTGGGGCTGTAGTGGGTGCGCGCCAGCCATGTATAATGGCCCCACGCCAGAGGAGCCAGGAAAAACGCGGCCAGCGTGCAAACGGACAAGATAGTACGTCTCATACGCCCTCAGCGTATCACGAACTAAGGATTCGTATGCGGGTTATGATGGCCGCTTGTGGCCGAACCGGTGGAGTGTGTGGAAATCGGAGGCAAACGATCCCCGGCGTGATGGTTTGTCGCATTTTCGAACAGTCACCGGATGCGGCCGCCAAAGATTTATACAACTCGTGCGTATGATGTCTAGGAAGGAGTGGAATCCTTATGGAAATGGAAGTGGCGTGGTGGGTTTGGATGGTGCTCGGCCTGCTATTGCTGGTGACCGAGATGATGCTTCCCACTGACTTTTTCGTGTTCTTCACGGGCGTGGGAGCGGTAGTGACCGCCATCACCACTGGTCTCGGCCTTACCAACGGGCTGATGTCGCAATCGATTACTTTCGCAGTGGTGTCGATTGTGAGCCTGGTCACACTGAGAGGCTGGATGCGGCAGTTGCTTTCGCACCGCAGTATGCCCACCAAAGAAGTGGATGCTCTGGTAGGCGAAACAGGTACCGCGGTGGATGATATCCCGGCCCACGGAGTAGGCAAGGTGATGCTGCGGGGAAGCCCGTGGACGGCGCGCAACCCGAATGCAACCGTCATCTCGAAGGGGGTACGCGTCCGGGTGGACAAGGTGGACAGCATTACGCTGATCGTGAGTGAACTGCGACCGGTGGATTTGGTGGAAGACATGATGTAAGGCGGACGACCGCCGTTTTTTTGACAGAGGAGCAGGAGGACAGTATGGAAATCGGTTTGTTGATTCTGGCGCTGGTGGTGATGTTGCTGGGCATCATTATCATTGCCAAGACGGCGGTGGTGGTGCCGCAACAGAGCGCATATGTGGTGGAGCGGCTGGGCCGCTACGCTGGTACGCTACATGCGGGCTTTCACATCCTTACGCCCTTCATCGACGTGATTCGCTACAAGCACACGCTGAAGGAAATGGCCATTGATATTCCCGAACAGATCTGCATCACGAAAGACAATGTGCAGGTGGGGGTGGATGGCGTCATCTATATGAAGGTGATTGACCCGGAGCGCGCCAGCTACGGGATCTCCAACTACGTGTTCGCCATCACCCAACTGGCGCAAACCGCTCTGCGTAGCGAGATCGGAAAGATTGACCTCGACCGCACCTTCGAGGAGCGGAGCACCATCAACGGGTCTGTTGTAGCGGAGCTGGACCAGGCTTCTGAGCCATGGGGAGTGAAGGTGCTGCGTTATGAGATCAAGAACATCAATCCGCCACGCGATGTGCTGGACGCGATGGAGAAGCAGATGCGGGCGGAACGCGAGAAGCGTGCAGCCATTCTGCAGTCAGAAGGTATCCGCGACTCAAAGATCAACACCGCGGAAGGCGTAAAGCAGGAGACCATCAAGAACTCCGAAGCGAAGCGCCAGCAACAGATCAACGAAGCAGAAGGCCAGGGCCAGGCGATCTTGACGATTGCCAATGCAACGGCCGAGGGCATTCGCCGCATCGCGGAAGCCATTCAGTCGCCGGGCGGCCAGGATGCGGTGAACCTGCGCGTGGCAGAGCAGTACATCACGCAGTTGGGCAACATCGCCAAGACCACCAATACCGTGGTGCTACCGGCGAATCTCGCCGACGCGGGCAGCCTGGTGGCCACCGCTCTCACGGTGATGAAGTCAATGGGGGACACCGGCGCCTCGGCTCCGCCTCCGCCACGTACTCGCTAGCCGCCGATTAGCCAGGTACAGACGGACGGGCCAGCGAGCTTCGGCTGCTGGCCCGTTTTCGTGGCCCGTTGGATCATCCAGTCAGACGATTTCAATGTGGGAGAATTGAGAATTCACAACTCCCCTGTATGTCCTCCCCGCAAACCACAATAACTGAATTGCTGAAACACCGAAGCGGAATCGCCTGGTTATTGCTCGCGATTTCAGTGCTCGCGTACCCCTACGCGGTTTCCCTCTCCACGCCCGCGGTTGGTCTGTATCACGACGACGGTATCTACCTGATAACCGCGAAGGCCATTGCCTCTGGCGATGGATATCGCCTGATGAATTTGCCAGGAGAACCTGCTCAGACCAAATACCCGCCGATGTTCGCCTTTGTTTTGGCGCTGGTGCTAAGAGTTACTCCTGAATTTCCCGCCAACACTTTCTGGTTAAAGGTGGTACCACTTTTCTTCGCGCTGATTTGGCTATATTTGTCGTACCACCTGCTGCGAGCGATGGGGCTAGCGAGCGTAATTGCGGCAGCCTGTGTGTTTGCGGTCGCCTCATCGCCGGCCATTATCTTCCTCTCCACGTCGTTGCTCTCGGAGACTTTGTTTGCAGCATTAGCGATGGGCACCATCCTTTTTCTGGAGCGGACGCATAAGAACGATAGTTTCAATTGGACCAGCGTCGCGATTGCCGCCGGACTGGCTGTAGCCGTTGTGAATACGCGAATGATTGGCCTCAGCCTGATCGTCGCGATTCCTTTATGGCTCTGGCTCTGCCAACGGAAGAAGTGGGCGGTATGGTTTAGCGTTTTGGCCGGCGTATTGGTAACTCCCTGGATCTGGTGGGTAGCTACCCATCGCGGTGTGGGCTATTACACGGTAGCTCCCTACACCAATTGGCATATTTTCTCACCTAATGTTGCTCCGACCCTGTATCAGAAGTTCCAGGTGGTGCTAGGCAACATGCTAATGTCTGGGAATTCGGCATCCATGCTTTGGAGGGCTCCTGACGCTGCGGTCCCGTTCATGGCGCTACTGTTTGGCGGCGTTTTGGCGGTTGGTGGACTGATCTGTATTCGCCAGCGTTCGCTTCTATCATGTTTTGTCCTCACTTATGTAGGCATTGCGATCTGCTGGGTTTGGCCCCCCTATCGCTTTTTGGCAGTGATTCTTCCCGTATTGCTGTGGATTGCATTGCAGGTACTGCCGGCGAAGATCTTGACATCTGGTGCGCGTGGTGTGGCGTTTGGCATCGTGCTGCTGTCAGTCCCGATGCTGACGGAATCCTACCGGTCGGCGTACCATGCGTCACAACACGGCGTATTTTCCTTTGGCATGGTGGAAGCGGAACCTTGGAGCGACGTTCAGAATGTGACAGAGTGGGTTCGCAACAACACTCCTCCCTCCTGTCTGATCGTTGCTAACCTGGATCCCCTCTACCACCTCTATACGGGACGGAAGGCTTTGCGCGGCTTTGAAGCAAACCCATTCGGACTGTTCTACGCCTCGCCTCTCGCCACTCCACCCACCGGCATCCGTTGGCAGACAGACCTGGTCGCGCCGGAGAATCAGCCCTTAGTTGTCGTGAGGAGTCCTGACCCCAACTTCGCGGAGTCGCCTCACGTGGACGCGGAGATCGAGGCGCGTATCCGAAGCGGCCAGCTTCATTTGGTTTACGAATCGGGGAAGTTTCAGGTGTTTCGCCCTCACTTGGACGGGGAGCGCATCAGCCCCTGATGCCGACTCGCTGTTGCGTCCCGCAGCTACCCCAGAATGTCCCGCGCCGCCTGCAGTTCACTTAGCGCATGAGCATCGCCTAGACGCCGGGCCACTGCTATGCCCTTGTCGTACACCGCCGCGGCCGCCTCTTCGTTACCTGCCTTTTCTTGGGCTTGGCCGCAGTGATAGTAGGCAGCTACGTAATCCGGATTTCCCTCAAGGAGCTGATTGTAGATCTCAATCGCCCTTGGCAGATCGCCGGTATTTTTGTATTCGTTCGCTAGCCCGTAAAGCAGGAACGTGTCGTTTGGCTTCTGTGCCAGCATCTGCTGGATGATTTCTAAGCGGTTTGCAGTCATACATGGTCCTGATGCGCGAGCGCCCTTCCACGAAGCGTGATATTGCGCGGCAGATGGCGCGTTACGCTCACTGTGCACCCTGTTCTTGGGAATCAACCGTGGTTGACGATAAACTACTGGTTTCCGGAAACTACGGGGGCAGGCCGTCGGTATGCGGCCTCCAACGAATGGGGAAGACTCAGCATCCATGGTGATTGCAGGCGATGTGCTGCTTGTCCTGGCGCTGATCTACGTTCTGGCCGGGTGCGCCTACGGGCTGCGCTTTGCCGCCAGAACGATGGATCGGGTGGACGACCGTGCCCGGCTGAGCGGCCCGTTCTTCCGGTTGGCTGTGCTGCCGGGCGCCGTGCTGCTTTGGCCCTGGCTCATCCGCTGGGAGCGCACGGAGTCGCTCGTGACTAGTGAACACGACAACGCACGGAGAGCAAATGACCAGAGATCTGCGTAACCTCCACTGGGGCGTGTTTCGTGCTTTGCGCTGGGTTGTACCGGTGATGCTGCTCGTCGCGTTCAGCGGCTATCGTTGGCCGGTTTCGGGAGAACTGCCGGCTTCGCTGAGGCAGGAGTTGCCGGAATCCGCCATCCTTTCGAGCGAAATTGAGGAAGTCTTCGACGGTCGCCGGATCCGCGTGCAGTTGTACACTGAGCCTGCCGGAGGTGACGCATTTCGGGCTAGGCGCTGGGTGAGGATCACCCTCCAGGAGCCGCTGCGGCAGCCCGACGTCATTGTCTATTGGTCCACCCGGGCTTCCGCTTACGACCGGCCGCCATTGGGCTCGCAGATGCTGGGTGTCTTGGATGAGCGACAGCCCGCCGCATTCCCGCTTCCATCGCAGGCGGCGTTTCTCGCGGGACGCCTGGTGTTCTATAGTCTGGGGCAGCACGTATTGATTGCCCAGGTTCCGCTGCCTTCGTCTATATGAAATCCCACACCCTCAACTTCGATTGCCTGGTGAGAATTCTCCCACTTCCCCCGGGTGGAGGATCTCGATGAGTCTTCCGTACCGCCCCATTCAGTGGAACGAGTCCAAAGTCCTCTATGATGCTGTGATTGCGGCCGGCATCATCGGGTATCTCCTCGTCTTTGCGGCGGTCTCGCTCGCCACCGGTCCGCGCCCTGACCTCCCGGAAGCGGGTGCGCTGCTTACGCGGGCCTCTGGCTCGCTGGCCATCCTGATGCTACATGCGCTGCTCGCGATTGGCCCGCTTAGCCGCCTGCATCCGGGATTCATCGTGTTGCTCGCCAATCGAAGGCACCTGGGTGTGGCTACTTTTCTGATAGCTGGAACGCATGGCGCTCTGGCTACTGTTCTCTACCACTCCAGCGGAGCCATGAATCCACTGGCCAGCATCCTCATTGGCAATGGTCAGGTGCTCTCGCCATACGAGTTTCCCTTCGAGGTCTTCGGCTTTGCAGCCCTACTCATCCTGGCCGTGTTGGCAGCCACCAGCCACGATTTCTGGATCGCCTGCCTAGGCCTGGCCCGTTGGAAGCGGCTGCACATGCTTGCTTACCTGGCATACGTATTGCTGCTTATGCACACGGGCCTGGGTACGCTGCAGAGTTCCGGAAACCCTATTCGCGCGCTACTGCTGGCCGTTGGCGCCGCCCTGTTGATATGGCTTCATTGGAAGGCCGCGCGCATTGAACGGGCCAAAGACGCGGAGATTCATCAGACCGATGTGGACGGTTGGCTGCGGGTGTGCCGCGCAGAGGAGATTCCCGAGAACCGTGCGGTGATTGTGAATGCTCCCACTGAGCGCGTTGCCGTATTCCGGCACTGGCAGGGTGTATCCGCCATTTCCAATGTCTGCGCGCACCAGGGAGGTCCTCTCGGGGAGGGGGTTGTGGAAGCGGGCTGCGTACGTTGCCCCTGGCATGGCGCGTTGTACTTCCCGCACACCGGTGCCTCTCCACCGCCCTACCCGAAAGCAGTGGCTACCTTCAATTTGCGGGTGGTTGACGGGGTTCTGTATCTTCACCCCACACCGAATCCACCAGGCACCGCGGTGGAGCCTGCTGCTCGTCCTGTCCGCCGAGGATCCGCGCGGCCCGCGGCGACAGCACCTGGAAGCCAGCCGGCGAGCGGCCCGAAGGAAGGTTCCTAACATGTCCAGCTTTCGTCTTCCAGAACCAAAGCCGTTGACGCTAGGCTTGGCCTGGATCCTCCTTCTGATACTGGCCGCCGTGCTGCTGGCGGCTTCGCAGCGACCAATGGGATGGGGTCGCTATGAGTTCAATATCCTGCAACCCTTTCAGGGGAGGTTGCGGCTGACGCCCTATCCTGCGCTTGAGGTGGAACGCTCGCTATTCTCTGTTGGGCAGCCGGCCGTTTCTGTGTACCCGCTATCGAGCGGCCGTCGGGGCGGGTTTGTGCGGAATCTCTCGTTCCTGGACGGCGAACTCGTTACCCTGGAAGCTCGCATTCTTTGCGCTGGAAATCTGACGATGCTCGAAGTGGCGGAGGATACCGTTGCCCGCGTCACTAGGACCATTGAGTTTCCGCAACCCGAACCAATCCGGAAATCGGGTGAAGTCACCCTACGAGGCGAAATCGTTGACCTCAAAAGCTACCTTGGATTTCGCGAACCGGAGTTTGGAGATCTGCTGCGCAGTCCCGCGGCGGGCGCTATCCGCGCGGGAATTCCGCCGGTGTTGTTGGTGATTGACCGCCAGCGGAGGCGCACCGCATTCCTGCTCGTTGCGCGCGACGGAACACCTGCTGGCGACGCGGTGCTTGGCCGCATCGCCACGCGCATCGAGGTCCGCGGAGAGCTGCGGATGTGGGCTGATTTCCCCGTGCTTGCCGCGGATCCGTCAACGTACCGTAGCTTGTGGCCATGGGAATAATGGGCAATGGAGGGAATTGAAATGCGAACTGAGAAGTTCAGGATGTTGCGACGCTTGGCTCTGGCGCTTGCGCTCTGCCTGCCTCTGGCGGCGGCCGAGAAGAAGCTGATTCTTCATGCCGACGACTACGGCATGTCCCATTCTGTCAACGTGGCCACGCAAGAGTTGCTGGAAAAGGGCGCCATCAGCAGTGCCTCCATCATGATGCCCTGCCCCTGGGTTCCAGAGGCTGTAAATTGGCTGAAGTCCCGCCAGAAGCTCGACATCGGCTTGCACTTCACACTCACCAGCGAGTGGAAGACTCTGCGCTGGGGTCCGGTGGCGCCGCGCGAACAAGTGAAGGGCCTGCTGGATCCGGATGGCTATCTGTGGCCCGACGTGCGCAGCGTGGCAATGAACGCCACAGCCGCGGAAGTGGAAACCGAACTGCGTGCGCAGATCGCCCTCGCCCAGCGCATGGGACTGCGCTTCACGCATTTCGACACTCACATGGGTACGGTGTACGCGCGTCCGGATTTCTTTGAGGTTTACCTGAAGCTGGGACAGGAGTTCGGTATTCCGGTGATGCTGCCGAAGCCCTACGAGGGAATGGAGCGTTCGGCACCCGCAGCCACCATCAACTACCTGAATAGTCAGCAGACCCGATTCGCCAGCGAAGGCGTGTTCCTGCTGGATGCCCTGATTCCGGACGGCGCGCCTGGGCAACGCAGCCTTGACGGACGCCGCAAAGCCTATCATGAAACACTGCGGAAGTTGCAGCCGGGTATCACGCAGATGATTCTGCATCCCGGCATTCTGAACGACGAGCTCAGGGCCGCAACTGGCAGTGCAAGCAATCGCGATGCCGACTACCGGATATTCCTCGAACCGGAGACAAAGGCGCTGCTAAAGGAACTGGACATTGAACTGGTGGGCTGGCAGGACGTAGCTCCGGCGAAAAAGTAGCGGGCTTCCCCAGGGCACGCCACCAAAACTGGCACCTGTACGCAGTCTGAAATTAGGCGAAGTGACCAACTGGAACACAATCCGGGTTTAGTAACCCGGCACGAAGCGGGGGTGGTGGAGCCGTCCAGCCGATACCTCCCGCGATCGCCGGTCAATTCACCTCGCGCATCCACCGCCAATACAACCTCTAACTTCAGAGGATTCAACCACAATCCAACCGGCACGATGCAACCCACCGGCCAGTTAACTGCTTCAGGTCCATGTCTTTACCCAAGGCAACAATTAATGGCTCATGCGAATCATTAAGTCCACTTCGGGTGTCTTAAATGCGTGATTCCAAGAGGCACAGGGGCGCTAGACGCCGAAAGCGCGTTGAATTTGAGTACAATAGTTGGAGATCATGTGAGCTGGGAGGCGAGGGTTTTCGCGAGCCGCTGTTGTTCGCGTGAATCCAGCGGCCCTCGCGCGAACCGAATCGGCTCGCCAAAGCCCAGAATCGCCCAGCCATCGGCAAGGCGCTTCTGGTCCGGTACCCTGGCTGCCGAAGGAATATTCCAAATGAAACGAGGAGCGATCGTGAAGAACGTGAATCTCATATTCAGAAGACTCGGTCTGGCTGTGGCCGGAATGCTGCTGATGGGGCTGGTATTGCCCGCCGTCGCGCAGGATAGTCCGGCCAAGATCCGGGTACAGGTTGATCCGAGCGTTGCCGGATTGTTCATTGACGGTAAGTTCGTGGGACCCGCTGAGAATTTCCATATCAGTATTCCCTACGAAGTGTCGCCAGGTGAGCACACCATTCGTCTGGTGGATCCGCGTTACGAAGACTACGAAACCACCGTCACCGCGGTTGCCGGGAAGACCACCAAGTTTGACTTCAAGATGACGGCGAAACCCGCGCCCACTCCGCCCTTTGGCCAGATCCGGACCATTCAGGGCGCCAGCAAGTTTACGGCTGTTTACCTGAACCAGCAGTATGTGGGTCACGTGGATGAGTTTTCGAACAAGGTCCAGCGCTTGCTGGTTCCCCCGGGCGGATACCTGATTCGGTTTGAGAACCCTGAGTCTGGCGCAACCTACGAAGAGAGCATCACCATTACGGCGAACCAGACCACCACCATCAATCTGGTGGGCAAGGGCGTCTAGCAGATCACTCCAGCTGGAAGCTAAATGGGAAAGCGGCTCGCGAGGCTTGTTGCTTCGCGAGCCGCTTTTTGCGCATCAAGATCAGCTATTTCGCCTTGCGTATCAAGATGTCCCCGTTGTGGTTCTTGAAGCGAATCTGAGTGCCCCCGCCGTTGATCTTGCCGCGCAGGTTCCGGGTGAGATTGAACCGGTAGGCGCCCCCTTGCCCACGGCGGTCGATCTCCTCACGCTCGGTGTTCGGTTGCAGCTCCACATCAAAGTCAGTGAGGACTTCGCCGTTGAAGTTCTCGATTACCACGTCTGCTTTGGTTGAAGCCGGCAGCGTCACATCCACGTTCCCGTTCATGGACGAAAAGGCAAGCGGCTTTCCTGAATCTACCTGCCGCATGGTCACCACCAGCTTGCTGTTCAGTGAATGGGCAACCACCGCCCCGGAGACGTCTGTCGCCTGAATGGTACCGTTGACGTTCTCAAGCTCCAGTCCGCCGCTGGTGTTGTTCACGCGGATCGCCTCACAGTTCATGCAGCGCACTTTCAGCGAAGCGTTCATCGGAATTCGCAAATCCAAATCCACATTGCCCGCCATGGCCGAAGCGCTAATTCTCAGCACATTGTCCTTTTCTTCCGCACGGAAGCCACCGCCTCCGGTAGGCAAACGTCGCAGACCTTCGCGCTCTGGGGAAGGACGTACGGACTTACGCACGGCATCGCCCTTCGCGACTACCTGTACTTCAGTACCGGCATAGCCCTCCACGCGTAGCGCACCGGTCATCAGGTTCACCTCAATTGCGCCAGGCTTTGAGGGGTCGCTGAATGGGATGCGAATTTCCTCTGTCTGCGCCATCAACGCGGCGCTACCAAGCAGCAGGAAAAGCGCCTGCCCTAGTCCACTCCTTCGTGCCCATCTGGTCCTCATGATGTTCTCTCCTGTCTATTTTCCGGTCTCATTCCGGGTCGCCTCCGGCAACAAGCCGGCGCTCCGTCTCTGGCAGGCGAAGTCACCCATTACCACGCGCCCCTGCGTTGGGTGAGACTCGCTGCTAAAGCTCTAGTTGCAGCGACCTCGCGGCCGCGTCCCTCACGGCAGCGTCCACGGATGGATTGGCCGCCAGTTCCTCCAAAGTTTGCTGCGCCTCGGGGTGATCGATTCCCGCGAGCGCGCGAACCACTTCCAGTTGCACCAGCGGCGACGTATCCTCCCGTACCGCTGTCTGAAGGGCGATGCGCACTTCCGGCTCTCCGAACTGGCCTTGCAAGGCATCCAGCGCCGCCAGTCGTACGTTCACGCTTGTGTCGAATCGCAGTGTCCTTAATAGGGCGTTGCGGACCAGCGAATTCGGGCGTCGCAGGCTGGCTGCGTCACTCACCGCACGAAGCCGGTCCGATGCGCCCGGCCGCTCCAGCATGGCCAGAATGGCAATTTCCCGCGTATCACTGAGTTCCTGCCGCAAGGCGCTCATCGAATCTTCATCCCTGCCAGAGCGCGCATCGCCCAGCATCCAACCACCTGCAAGCCCAAGCACCAGGCAAATCGCAGCCATGCCCAATGCGGGAATTGGTTGCGCTTGCCAGAGATTCTCTATCCATGCCAGCCACCCAGGGTTGCTGCTTCGCCTTCGCCGGATACCCGCCTCGGCCTGAAAGGCCTCCAGCATGTCGCCCAGACGTCTCTCCAGTGCGGGGCTGGGCTCTTCCACTTCCAGTGAACCCATGTCCTGCCAGATCTGCATTTCGGCTTTCAGATCAGGGTGTTGTTCCAGATGTTGCCGCAGGACATCCGCGTCGGCCTCACCAAGTTCGCCATTCATCCAGGCTTCCAGTTGGGATTCTGCTTGCTCGCGCGTCATCCTGCACTCCTTTCCGTTAGGGCCAGAAAATTCTGGCGGAGATCCTGCATGCTGCGGTGGATTCTCACCTTGATGGTGTTTACGTCGCAGCCCATCATCGTGGCGATCTCGCGATACTTCATGCCTTGATAGCGGCTCAGAAGCAGCAACTCTCGTTTGCGCTCAGGCAATTGCTCCAGTGCCTTGCGCAAGGCCGCGGTGGTTTCCGATTCCTGCAGAACCTCATCCATGCGGCGTTCTTTTGCCACAAAGGTGTCGCCGAACTCATCGTCCACCTGGGTCTCCCTCACGGCCCGCCGCAAATGGTCTGTCCGCACGTTGCGAGCGATCTGGTAGATCCATGCGCGAAATGGCGCCTCGCGGTGATAAGTGTGGCGCGCACGCAACACGCGGAAGAAGACCTCCTGGGCAAGATCCTCACTCTCCGCGGGCTGCAGGCCCTGACGTCGAAAGAACTGGTAGAGCGGAGTCTGGTAGCGCGCAAACAACGGGGACATCTGCTCAAGATCGCCCTCCGCCACCTGGCGCATCAGAACTTCATCGGTCTCGGCCACGCATTCCGCCTTTCCTCGCTGGCTCTCACCAGGAATACCGCGATTGGGGGCAATGGTTACATGGGTTGTCGCAAATGAGTGGGGAACAAGGAGGGCAGGAGAACCCGGCGTGGGTTCCCCCGGGGCGGAAATCCAAAATGAGCTACTTTGCCGGCATCGAAGGGCGCACTTCCACACGGCTGATGAGAGTGCGCTCCGGCATGGCCAGCAAGTGCGCTACCGTATCGGCAATATCCTCCGGCTGGATCTTCCACGGCTTGCCTGTGCCTGAGTGGCCGAACTCTGTATCCACACTGCCCGGCATCACACAGCTCACCCTCACGCCGTCGTATCGATGGTCGAGCATCAACGCTTCAGAGAACCCCAGCAGACCGAATTTTGAGGCATTGTAGCCCGCGCCACCCGCAAACGCATTGCGTCCCGCCAGGCTGCCGATGTTGATGATGAAACTGCTTCCTGCGCCCTTGAGCAACGGCAATGCCTCATGGCAGCAGTAGTAGACACCGGAGAGGTTCGTGTCGAGCATGGCGTGCCACTCCTCGGGACTAAGGTCGCCCACGCTGCGGAAGACGCCCACACCGGCGTTATTGACGAGAACGTCCAGGCGGGAGAACCGATCCTGGACACTGGAAACTAACCGCCGCACCTCCGCGAGTTTCGAAACATCAGCCTGCACCGCCAGCACACGGGCTGCCGGGAAGTCGCGCACCAGTTGGGATTCCGCGGCGGCCAATGCCGCCTGGTTTCGCCCGCAGATTGCCACCGACGCTCCATCCGTCAGCAAACGGTGGGCAATGGCTAGTCCGATACCTTTCGAGGCACCGGTGACGAGCGCTACTTTTCCTTCAAGAGATTGGGTCATGTTTCCACTGTAGCGAAGCCCGGCGATGCCGGTCTGTGTCTGCCACCAGCCGATGCTGGCGCTATCCTGAAGATCTGCCAGTGCCGCCAGAAATGAAGACCAACGCCGTTCGCTTACTCGACGCCATGGGGATCAGCTATCACCTGCGTTCCTATGAATTCGATCCTGACAATCTTGGCGCCGAGGGCGTGGCCGCCAAAATCGGCATGGAACCAGAACAGGTGTTCAAGACTCTGGTAGCTCGCGGCGACCGCAATGGAGTCTGCTTCGCCGTGATTCCCGCCAATGGCGAGCTTGACCTGAAGGCCCTTGCCAAACTGAGCGGCGATCGCAAGGCGGAGGTGGCGCCTCTCAAGGAAGTGGAGCCACTCACCGGCTACATCCGGGGCGGGGTGACGGTGCTGGGAGCCCGAAAAGCCTACCCCACCTTTGTGGACGAAACCATCGTCCTCTTCGACGTGATCTCTGTCTCCGCGGGCCAGCGTGGCCTGCAGGTGATTCTTGCGCCTGACGACTACCTGAGGGTTACCGAAGCCACTACTGGATCAATCAGCCGCGACAAAAAGGGCTGACGGCCTTCCAGGAAGCACTTGCGGCAATCCGGTGAATCAGACACGCCCGGGCTTGCGGAAGACGCCGTGCCAGAAACCCTTGCCCGCTGGCAACGGCAAGCAATGCTCAGTTTCGAGGCAAAATCCGCGCTCCGCCAGAGTTGCCTTCAGCCACGTAGGTTCAATCAGTTGGAACCGGTCTTTCAGCGTTTGAAGTGACGCAAACCCGGTGGTGCTCACTCCTTGCTCCAAAGTGCTCGGCAACTGGAGGACCACCGACAGCCAGCCACCCGCGGCAACCCAATCCGCGGCATTGTCGAGGCACAAATCAGTGCCGGCATGCTCCAACACCAGCGCTACATGGACCACATCCACGGGCGACCAGCAGATTCGTTCACTGGCGAGGTCCAGGCAATGCAGTTCCAGCCCAGCCAGCCCGGCGTGGCGGCGCGCCACCGCTTCGAGATACTCCGGGTGCACGTCAACTCCAACAACCCGGCGGGTCACTCGGGAATCGATGGCTTCCAGCCCGTTCCCGCCCGCCACACCCAGAATGCCAACGGATTCCGGTGTGGTGGCTGTCAGCACTCGCGCGAACATTTCACTGAGCGGAGCCAGTTGTTCAACGCCCGGGGCGTTCATGTGGCCTTCGTAGTCTGCCAGCGGTACCTGTAGCCATGGATTGCGCAAACGAAGAGAGTAGCACAGCGCACCACTTGCCCCTTAACGCGATCTACAGATTCCACCAGTAGGTCCACTTCAGCACCAGCGCTCGATTCTTCGCGGAGAACATGCCTGGAAGATCTTGGCCAGGCTGCAGGAATTCCGGCAGATAGTTGTCGGTCCACACCAGAAACACGTCGGAGGCAGGCTTGTAACGCCATTGCACACGGGTGTTGACGTTCATATTGTTTTGCTGCTCGTTGTATTGAACGAATGTAGTGAAATAAAGCGTATTGGTTAAGGTAACGTCAAAGCGAGGCCCAATCAGCCAGAAGTTGGCCCGTCCTAATGGTTGCGGCAAACGGATGTCGTTGTAGGTAGCGGCGCCCGCGAGACTCACGTAGGGTTGAAAGCGATAGCTCACCGTCCCGGTTACGTTCAGTCGGGTACCACCCCCGTAGTAGCCGCCGTATTGCGAGGAGTATCCGTAACGGAATGCGCTCTGGGGCCTTGAATCAAACCTCGTGCCCCAATACTTCCAGCGGTGCTCGCTGCCCGTTGCCAGTTGTTCGCGCCCGGTATTGGTAGGGTCGAAGGGGCGGAGCAACTTGACGTAGGCCGCCCCGGCCGAAACCGTGAAGACGTCCTGCGAGCGAAGCCGCACGTTGTAGCCGAGGGTGGTCTCATAGTCGATCAGGCTGCCGCCCCAATCGAAGAAGTTGCTGCTCTCGAGTGTGGGGCCATGGCTCAGCACGCGCCCTCCCTCAGGCAGAAAGGTATAACCGACAGCGCCAAGCCCGCGACGATAACTTCGCCGCGGTACGAACCCCACTTCCGCGCTGTAGTGCGGATCCACGTTCTCCATCTGCCCGTTCACCAGCCAGCGCCGGCTGTTGTACTGCAGGTTGCCGGCGTAGGCGGCTCCGCTGTTGTCGCTGGCAGAGGAGAACGACTTGAGGTAGAGCAGCTTGCCCGTCCACAGATTATTCGCTGACGCCAGGTTGTACTCCACGCCGGCATTCCGGTTGTAGCTTGACTGCGTTACCGGCATCCCAGGGCGTTCATAGCTGGCGGATTCCTTATTCACTAGCAGTATGCCCACGTTTGAGCGGGCGAAGACGCGGCGCTGCAGCGCGAACACCGCGAAGTTCTCCGGGGGTAAGCCTTCCTCCTCCGTGGCCCCGGTCTGCATATCCATCACGCCGATACGCCAGTCCTGGTTCAGCTTCCCGCTGAGGCGCGCCCCAAAACGGATCGGCACACCACCCAGACCAATCCGGCGGCTGAAGAACGGACGAATCGTGGCGTAGCCGAAGTTGGCGAATTGGTCACCATTCTCAAGAAAGAACTGCCGGCGTTCCGGGAAGAACAATTCAAAGCGGTCGAGATTGGTGACCTGCTGGTCAACGTCTACTTGGGAGAAGTCCGGATTCACGGTTAAATCGAGGTTGAGCGCCGGCCCAATAGCTACCTTGCCATCCATTCCCACATCTCGCCGGTAAGCGGTTGGAGTGTTTCCCTGATAGTCACGGCTGATTCCACCCAGGCCATAGGGGATGAGTGAAATGTTAGGACCCGGCGACGGCGGCGCCTCGTCCCACAGCAGAACGCCCGTCAGGGCCAAAGCGGCTGTGGGAAATTGTCTCGGCACTGGAGCCCATGACGACTTCTCAGTGGTTTTCAAATCCAGGCGGCTGAAGTTGACGCCCCAGCGCGTGATGCCCGCCTTATAGCGAATGCTCTTGAAGGGGATTGCAAACTCAAGTTCGTAGCGGTCCTCGTACTTCTTCACGGCAGAGGTCCACTTGTTATCCCAGTTCAGGTTCGCGCGGCCCCCGTCGAACAGCAGGCCATCCCACTGAGCCCCTTCGGCATTTACTCCGAAGGTGAAGCCATTGGTCTGGTCGTCAAAGGTATCAAGGAAGAAAATGAAGTTGTCGTTGCTGCCAAAAGCCCAGTCACGGCGCAAGGACTCCACCATGTAGGGCCCTTCCACCTGGCCGTGGTAACAAACGGCGCTGAGGTAAAGATGCTGGTCGTCATAGGCCATGCGCACATCGGTACGCACATTCGCTTTGCCTACGTCCATCGGCAGCACCATCCAGAAATCTCCGGCAACCTCCGCGGACTGCCACGCGGGTTCCTGCACGCTGCCGTCGATGACGATTGGGGATGGCGTCCGATGCACCCGCAGCTGATACGACTCGTTCTGTTTCTGCGCGGCCGCGCCTCCAGCGAAAGTGAGCAAGCAAGCCCAAAGCGCAATTGTATGGATGGATTTGGCCGTCACCGGAGACTGGCGCAGCCTGGGTTCACGCGATAGCAAAAGAGCAGTCACTTTCTGAGGGACTTCGGCGGCGATGCAGAGCAAACCGTGGCCTGATCGTCGCTACCGAGCACCAGCGGGGTAAAACAAAGGATGCGCGTCCTGGTTCCCTTCCCGGCAATCGGCATCGGTGGGTGGTACCCACGCGCCAGCCATCGCTCCAAGTATCGGAAACAGGCGCATCAGATTCTTTATACCAGGAATGTTCCGCACCAGCGAAATTTGACTCTCCCCGCGGGGTGTTTCCAGCGGGAGGACCCTGCAGGCAACGACAAGGTGGCCTTTGGCGGGAGGTATTCTGCACAAAATTGGGATACAATCGAACAAACTCTGGCGCGAATCCGGAAAGCGCCTCGGGGCGCTAGCCCATGAAACTGGGGAACTTATGAGGGACTCCGTGGTCGATATCAATTACAGGCTTCTGGCCCTTGCCCCTCTCTCGCCGCTTCCGGCATTCTCGCGTTCGCGTGGGGAGATCCTCCCATGTATCTGAAGTGGACTCTCCTTCTGGCAATTGCCGCCTTCGGGCTGATGCTCGGGGATCCGGGGGCAGCCCCCCAGAATGATGCACAGGCTGCGGATCCGTCCGCGACCGCTGCCAGCCGGAGAGCCGCGGACGCTTCAGCCGCCAAGCCAGAATCGTCGAGTCTCGAAGCCACCAATCCAGAAGCCAGCTTTGAACAGCACGTCGCGCCGGTCCTCAAGAAAACCTGTTCCCCTTGCCACAATGCGCGCAATGCATCCGGAGGCATGAACCTCCTCAACTTTGCTCACCCTAGTTCAGTGGATGAGGGTCGCGAGGGCTGGGAGAACATCGTGCGGCAGGTGCGTGGAGGCGAAATGCCACCGCGCGGGATGCCGCGTCCCAAACCCGCGGAAATCGACGCGTTCGTGAAAACCATGGAGGATGCGTTCGAGCGGATGGACCAGGCGATGAAGCCGGACCCTGGGCGCGTAACCGCAAGGAGGCTCAACCGCAGCGAATACACCAATACGATTCGCGATTTGCTGGGAGTCGAGTTTCGAGCGGACCGCAGCTTCCCCACTGACGACTCCGGGGAAGGCTTCGACAACATTGCGGACGTTCTCACGATATCTCCCTTGTTGATGGAGAAGTACTTGAACGCCGCGGAACGGGTGGCGACTCGCGCGCTTGACCTCGACAAACTGCCAGACCCCATTGAGATCTCCTACAAAGTGCGCGCAACGTCTGGCGGCGCCGCCGCGGCGCTGGGCGCTACAGGAACTATCCGGCGCATCAACCCAGGAACCATTGAAGTAACGCATCGCTATGAGTTCGATGGCGAGTACGATGTCCGCATTGGGCTGCCGGGTGAACGCGGTAAAGATGCCAAGCCGGTGAAGATGAACATCTGGCTGGACGGCAAACTGGTGAAAACCCTCGACGTCGAGACGAAGCCGTCTGGCTTGGTCTATTTCAATCCGTTTTCCGAAGAGGAAGTGCGGCTTGCCATCTCTGAAGGCGAGCACGTATTGCGTGTGGGATTCGTTGACGACGAGTTTTTGGCCACCGTGCCTGAGAAGGACTACTTCAAGTCGAGCAAGAACAAGTTCCCCGATAGCGTCACGCTGGTGGGTCCGCATCGTGGTGCGGTGGAACGCGCCAGCCGGAAGAAGATCCTGCTCTGCGACCCGAACTCAGGCGCCGATTGCGTGGAGAGGATTTTGCGTACACTTGCGCGACGTGCCTATCGGCGGCCGGTAACGCGGTCGGAAGTGGCGTCACTCATGCGCTTCGTGGATCGATCGAAGCAGAACGGGCAGAGCACAGAATACGGCATTCGCACGGCAATGATGGCGATGCTTGTGTCGCCTCATTTCCTCTTCCGCATTGAGCGGGATGCCGATCCGAAGGACCCTTCGCGGATCCACCGCATCTCCGACATCGATCTTGCTTCGCGCCTCAGCTATTTCCTATGGCGCTCTATGCCAGACGACCAGTTGCTGGATTTGGCGGAGGCAGGGAAACTGCACGAGAAGGCGATCCTGCGTGCCCAGGTGAAGCGTATGATCGACGACCCCCGGTCTGGTTCCTTCGCGGAGGACTTCGCTGGACAGTGGCTGGAGCTGCGCAACCTCGACACGGTAAAGCCTGACCCGGACCGTTTCCTCTATTGGGGCCCTGACCTTCGCGCAGCAATGAAGGTGGAAACGCGCATGTTCTTCGATAACATGCTGCGCAACAACCGGCCGCTTTCTGAGTTCTTGAGCGCGAAGTACACGTTCCTGAATGATCGGCTGGCGGATTTCTACGGCATTGATGGCGTCACTGGCGAGAGTTTCCGCAAGGTGGATCTCACCAACGACGAACGTGGTGGCCTGCTGGGCCAGGCGAGTGTCCTCACCGTTTCCAGCTATCCCTCCCGCACCTCGGTGGTAATACGAGGGAAGTACATTATGCAGAACCTCCTGGGTGTGCCTCCGCCGCCTCCGCCGCCTGATGTTCCCGCGTTGGATGAAGACACCGTTGGGACCGCCGCCTCCCTTAGGCAGCAAATGGAAAAGCATCGAAGCAATCCGGTATGCGCAAGTTGCCACAACAGGATGGATGCACTCGGCTTTGGGCTAGAGAACTATGACGCCATCGGCAAGTGGCGCACGAAGGACGGCAAGTTCCCCATCGATTCCAGTGGCACCTTGCCGGATGGGAGAACCTTCAACGGACCCGGGCAGTTGCGCGAGGCGCTGCTGGCGCAAATGCCTGAGATTGCCCAGAATGTCGTAGAGAAGATGATGATCTATGCGCTAGGACGCGGATTGCAGCGCTACGACCGCATCGTTGCCAAAGGAATCACAAGAGACCTCGCCGCATCGGACTATCCCTTCCAGTCCATCGTGTACGCGATTGTGGAAAGCCTGCCGTTCCAATCGCGACGTGGGGAACCCATCGCTGAGCAGAACATCGCCCGTTCGCTGGAGAGAGCACCATGATGATTACTCGTAGATCGCTGGCGCGACGCACGTTCCTGCGGGGACTAGGCACCACCATCGCCCTGCCATTTCTGGACGCAATGGTTCCAGCCTTCGCCTCCAGCGGGCTGCCCGGGAAGAAGCCGGTCCGCATGGCCTTCGTCTACGTGCCGAACGGCATCATGATGGACGGCTGGAATCCGGACTACGAAGGCAAGCTAGGTGAGTTGCCGCGTATCCTTAAGCCGCTTGAGGCGCACAAGCAGGACATCACGCTCATCGGCAACCTCACGCACAACACCGGGCGCGCGTTGCTTGACGGGGCCGGAGATCACGGCCGTTGCAGCGGATCCTACCTTACCGGCATTCAGGTGAAGAAGACGCTTGTCGACATCAAGGCTGGCGTTTCGTGCGATCAACTTGTGGCCAACGAAGTGGGCAAAGCAACACGCTTCCCGTCACTGGAAGTTGGCCTGGAAGACGCGCGACAGGCAGGCGATTGCGATTCGGGCTATTCGTGCGCGTACACCAACAACCTGGCCTGGCGGAGCGAGACCCAGCCCCTGCCGCCAATCCTAGACCCTCGCGCGCTGTTCGAGCGGCTCTTCGGCGATGGCACTGTGCTTAGCCCGGAAGCCCGCGTTGCGCAGGCTGCGGAACGGCGCAGCATTCTCGACTTCGTGATGGGCGATACCCAGAAGCTAAAGTCGGACCTCGGTCCGACGGACCGCAGGAAGCTGGATGAATATCTGTCGTCCGTGCGAGAGATTGAACGGCAGATTGAGAAGGCGTCCAGCGACAACGCCCAAATCGATCCGAAGATGGACAAGCCCTACGGCGTTCCGGCGGATTTTGCTGAGCATTTCCGCCTGATGACGGACATGGTGACAGTCGCCTTCCAGGCAGATCTCACGAGGGTTCTCACATTCCTGGTGACGCGCGAGGGCTCATCCCGCGCTTACCGGGAACTCGGCATCC
The DNA here is from genome assembly GCA_026129915.1 of Bryobacterales bacterium. Taxonomy (GTDB): domain Bacteria; phylum Acidobacteriota; class Terriglobia; order Bryobacterales; family Bryobacteraceae; genus JACTMJ01. Next base: position 25,085 of record JAHCHD010000018.1, on the reverse strand, counting down.
CTGACGGACATCACCCGCTTACTCATCACCAGGGCAAGCCGGAGCTGATGGAAAAGGTAAGAAGGATCAACGAGTATCACGCCGCGCAATTCTCGGGCTGGCTCACCAAGCTGAAGTCAATCAAAGAGGGCGATTCCAGTTTGCTCGACAACTGCATGATCATGTATGGCGCCGGACTTTCCGATGGTAACCGGCACACCCACGAGGATCTGCCCACCCTCCTCGCTGGAAGTGGCGGGAACCATTTCAAGACAGGGCGCCGGATTGTGTGCCGCAGGGAAACACCCATGTGCAACCTGTTTATGACCATGATGGATCGCATGGGCGTGAAGACCGAACATTTCGGCGATGGCACGCGGCCACTTGAGGGTCTCGATCTCAGCTAAGGTGGCTTTCTCATGCGGTTCCTGGTCGCCTTGGTGTTCGCTTTGTTTGCCGTTTCCGTCCCAGCCGCGGGACAGCCTCGTGGCGTGGACTTTACGGGTGTCTGGAAGCTTGAGATGTCTGGAGCGCCTGCCCAGAGCGAGTCCCGTCTCGACCTCAAAATGGAAGGCAAGACGCTAACCGGCAAGTTGAAGACACCGCACGGGGAGTTCCCCATCGAGAACGGGTCAGCCGAAGGGCAGGATCTCTTTTTCAATGTCGTCATCCAGCGCGACGAGTACAAGCTGAAAACGACCTATCGTGGCCACCTCTTCAGTGAGGAGATCCAGTTCACCGTAGAGGCCGGCGAGCGCACGCTGCAGGTGATTGCCCGGAGGGATAACTAGCCCCATGCAACGAGGACTACAGGCGACTCCGCCGGTCGGCATCATATTCGATTGCGACCTGGGTAACGATATCGATGATGCGCTGGCGCTCGCGCTGCTTTACGGCCTCGACGGCAAGATGGAGTGCCGCGTGGTGGCCACCACCATCAGCAAGCCGAACCTGAATGCAGCCGCCCTCTCGGAAGTGATCGGGCGCTTCTATGCCGGTACGGTGAGCGCCGCGTTTAACGCGGGTGGCCGCACCCTGCCCGTTGGCCTGGCTACAGAGGGAAAGCAAAGGGAAGACACCCCGATGCTGACAGCCCCACTGGCGCGGCGGACAGCCGACGCGAAGCCCGTCTACAACCATGGTATTGAGAAGATCACCGACACCGCCGATCCCATCAATGTTCTGCGCAACGCACTGAGCGCGCAACATCCCAAGAACGCCGTCCTGGTGCTTGCCGGACCCGCTTCTAACGTCGTAGAGTTGCTGCGGTATCCGGCTTCCCTGCAGTTGATTCCAGAGAAGTCCCGCTTGCTGGTGATCGCGGCCGGCAAGTATCCGGATGGGAAGGCCGAGCCGGGGATTCAATCCGACATCGAGGCCGCCCGGCGCGTGTTCGCGGAGTGGCCCACGCCAATAGTCGCAGTGGGCAGTGAAGTGGGCGAGGCCATTGCCTTTCCGGCTGCGAGCATCGAAGCGGATTTCGCCTGGTCAGAAGCACATCCGGTGGTGGATGCGTATAGGGCATTCAAGCCGATGCCCTACGATGCCACCACAGCTCCGATGGCTGCTGTGTTGTATGCCGTGCGCTCGAACGCCGGTTTGTTCTCGCTATCCGAGCCGGGAACCATTACGGTGCTCGACGATGGCCGGACGAAGTTCACGCCTTCGCCGACGGGCAACCACCGCTACCTGATTGTGGATCCGTCGCAGATAAGCAAGATCCAGGAGAGCTACGTGCAACTGGCGAGCGCGAAGCCAGTTCCGAGGGCGCCACGCCGCCGGCTGGTGGTGGAGGAGAATCCACGCGACCTGCCACCGGCGCCTCCGGCAGCGAAGCCTTCATCCGGTCCGGCCCAGCCTCGTTGACAGTCCAACCTCGTTGACAGCGCAGCCTTTGTGGCGGAACTTGGGAGAAACAAACTCTGATGACCCTTCGAACTGAACAACGTCCGTTCGCGAGAATGGCAGTTGCTACCGTGCTGATGGCCGCATGGGCACTTGGGGCGGGTGCGCAGGAAACCCCAATCCGGCAGAGCCAGCCCGCCAAGCCGCAGCGCGTAGCGATGGCTGAGACCCCGAATACAGACATCCACTACAAGCTTGCCCCGGATGCGCTGCCGCAGGAAGGCGTGCCTGCCGGTGAGATCAAAGGGCCATTTACCCTTCCTTGCGAAGCCTATCCGGGCACCCAGCACACCTACTGGGTTTATGTTCCCGCGCAGTATCGGGCCGACGTCCCGGCTAGCCTCATGATCTACAACGACGGGCAGGCGTTCATGAATCCGCAGGGGGACGTTCGCGCACAGGTGGTGATGGACAACCTCATCTATCGCCGGGAGATTCCCGTGATGATTGGTGTGTTCATCAATCCCGGCCGGCGCCCCGACCAGCCCGAACCGACGCCCAGCAACTGGGGGGACCGCGACACCAACCGCCCCACTGAATACAACAGCCTGGACGACAGGTACGCCCGGGTGATTGTGGACGAACTCCTCCCCGTGCTCCACAAGGACTTCAACATTTCGAAGGACCCCAACCATCACGGCATAGGCGGGTCAAGCTCCGGCGCCATTGCAGCATTCACCGTGGCGTGGCACCGGCCCGATCATTTCCGCAAAGTGCTCAGCAATGTGGGCAGCTTTGTGAATCTGCGCGGCGGACATGCCTATCCCGACATCATCCGCAACAGCGAAAGGAAGCCTATTCGTGTCTTCCTGGTGGATGGCCGAAACGACAACCGGGCGCTGCGCGTGGACGGGAGCTACGACCAGGACCGTGATTGGTTCTACCAGAACGTGCGCATGCAGCAGGCGCTCACTGAGAAGGGCTACGACCTGAACTATTCCTGGGGTATTCAGCGCCACGGCCAGAAGATGCTGCAGACCGTCTTTCCCGAGATGATGCGGTGGTTGTGGCGAGATCACAGCGTTTCGACGGATGTCCACGACATGGTGGAACGTTCGTTCAATGGGCCGGCAGCTTCGCATTAGAATCAGTTCCGGAAGCACTGGCGCGTTGCCTATCGACCGCTGCGAAGTGCAGTGGTTTGGGGCAGCCGGACACTCCCTAACGAAGGCGATGCGGGTTGCTTCCGGGAAGGCCCCCCGGACACCCGCCTCACCCGCACGAGCCGCGCGATGGTGCTCAGCCATAGTTGCAACTGCGCGTGCAGCACCGCGCTGTGGATCGCAGCCACCGTGGCAGCCGCGAGATGCCGGGAGACGGTGGGATCGCGCTGTGGCGGCATTCGCCGTCGGGCGCCCAACACCACCTGAATGAGCCGCTGCAACTCAATGCCGTCCGGTGTGACGGCGAAGCCCCGCGTAGGAAGCCCAATGGGGACACTTCTGTCGACCGGCTGTGTTCGCTCCAAGCCTGCGACAGCCCGGCGCAGTTCCTCAAGCATTTTGCGCCGTTCCCCCTCCGCGCGCGTCACCAATTGCGGAAGCGGCTTCCGCTTCCCTGCCCCCGTCTCGGTTCCGCCCTTATTTCGTCCACCCACCAAGCCCTTGATTGCGTCCCAGATAGAAACCACCCCACCCGGCGCTTTTTGCAGAAGTTCTTCCATTGCCTCAGCAGGCGACGTTTCGCTAACCACCTTGCCTGCGTGCTCCATCCACTCCCGCACTTGACGATCTGCCTTGACGGTATCCAACACGATGCCCTTCACCACGTCGAAAGCACCGCCAGGCCCTTCCCGCACCAGCGCGGAGACAATGGACTTGCCCGCTCGAATAGGTGCCGGACCAATGATCCGCTCCAACTTCTCGGTTGTCTTTCGCTCGGTGAGTTCGCCAATGGCAACCACGAGGTTCACCGTTCCCTGCAGGTCCAGTTTATCCGGCACCGGAATCCCCGCGTCGTTCAGGCCACCAGTCACCCAGTCCCCCACTGTGCTGGTTGTCGTGTCCTTCGTCTCTTGCACGATCACGGCGAGAAGAAAGTCAGCGGCCTCCGAAGCCGCATCGGCGGCAGAGTCGGCGGCATTGGAGGCGGCTTGTTCCACCGCTGCTGCCTGCCCTTCCAAGGCGTCGCCCGCCTCCGAGTCCTTGTTACCCGTTACGGTCTCCACCGCAGCCACCACCGCACTCACCAACTGGCTCAGAAATCCCACGGCCTGCTCCCTCCGGGCATCCGGATTTCCGGACTATCTCTGCCCACCAGGACTCGCGTGAAAGAACTGGCCAATGGACCGCAACGCCAACAACTTCTCTCCTCGGCGGTTACTCTATCCGAAACAGAGTGCTGCGGTTCCACAAACTCTGGAACTTCGGGTTCCAGTGACGGGCGGCGCGGAGTGGGATGGGTTAGCCGGCTAACTGAGACTTTGCCAGGAGGAAGATGACGCCCGCCAGGAAGCCAAGGGCAGCCTCGTATTCCCGGTTGTGCATGTACTGGGCGAAAGAGAAATACCCGTGGGAGGGGTAAGGGCGGCAATAGGGGAGAAAGAGCGGAACCCTGTGGGCGTAAGCCCCAAATTGAGGGAAGAGCTTCTGGAGGTGCTGCTCCTCGAGCATGACGGCGGGAAGGTATACCAGGAGAAACACGGCAGCGAAGAGCAGGGCCAACCAGGGCTGGGCGGTGGCGGAGGCCAGGCCCATGGCTACGATGAGCGTACCCAGGTACAAGGGATTTCGGACGAATCGGTAGGGTCCGCTGGTTGTCAGTGTGGAGTTCTTTCGGAGATGGCCGGCGGCCCAGGCGCGAAGCAGGAGTCCGGGTAGCGCGCATAGGAAGCCAATGGTGACACTTTCGGTGGTGGGTTGGGAGAACCAAGCGAAGGCCGCCACCAGTAGAAATCCCGTGGGGACGCGAAGGCGGGCAACGAGGTCCGCATAGGGTTTGGGGAATAGCGATGTGACGGGCTTGGGCATTAGAGAACCCCTTCCTGGGAAAGCGGCGGGCGGGTGCTGGCATCGAGCGCCGCAAGCAAGGCTTCAAAGGCAAGGCGCGGGGTGGTTTGCCGCATGGACGGGGAGAACTGGTCCTCGCGCTTGTAAGTGGTGACGGCGTCGCTCGAACGCAGTACGCGGATGGGGCCGCCTTGGACAAGATAGGGTCCGTTGCGGGCGGGGTCAGTCGGACCGAATAGGGCGACACCCGGCTTTCCGAGAGCCGCCGCCAGATGGAGCGGACCACTATCGAGGCCCAGCACGGCAGTAGCGCGGCGGGTGGCGTCAATCAGTCCGTCAATAGAGGAGCAATGGACATGGACGCCGGCCAGGGCAACGAGTCGCGGCCGGTCACGTTCTGCAACATTCAACACCAGGGTGAGGCCTCGCTGACGCAGGAGTTGGGCGAACGCTCCATAGTATTCGAGGGGCCACTGCTTGCTGAGCCATCCGGCGAAGGGAGCAGCCAGCACGAAGGGTCCGAGGGGCAGTTCACCCTCGGGGTTTCCCGGCGGCAACCAGCAAGGCTCGGGGTCCGCGGTGGCTCCGAGGGCAGCCACCACTTCCAGATGGCGGTTGACGATGTGGGCGGAATGCGGCTCGACCTTGGTTTGGTAACAGAGAGAGGCCAGCTTCTCGCGGGCCGCGGCGCGGCCATAGCCCACGCGGTAGCGGGCCCTGGAAATGAGCGAGAGCATCGCGCTCTGGAGGAGGCCTTGGAGATCGAGCGCGACGTCGTACTCCTGCGCGCGGAGGTCGGCTGCCAGGGCACGAAGACTGGTCCAGTCACGACGATATGGGATCAGGCGCGAGAGGAAAGGGTTCCCGTCGAGCAGTGGTAGCCACTGGGGTTTCACCAGCCAATGGATGCGCAGCCGCGGGTAGCTGCGCGCGAGCGCTTCGACGGCCGGGAGCGCGTGCAACACGTCGCCCATGGCGCCCAATCGCAGCACCAGCACCCGTTCGTTGCCGAGGAAAGCGAACATGGGCTATTCGGCTGAAGCGAGCTTCTGCTTGGCGTGGATATGGGTGATGAGTGCATCACGCGCTGCGGCATCGGCCTTCCGGTCGTCGTGGATCTCCGCTTTGCCTGAGGCCATGCCCAGCAGAGCGGGATCCTGCTCAAAGGGCGTGACGCAATCCACAGCCGCAAGCGCCGCCACAAGCTCACAACGAGCCTGCAAAGGCAGCAGCGGGTCTGCGCCGGGAAGCACCGCCACCACTTGCCAGGCATCGGCGGTGCGCCGGGCGGCAAGGCGTTCAGCGTGGGCGCCAAGCACGGGGTCGAACTCGCCCATCGAAATCACAAGGCGCTTGCCCTCTGACTTGGCTTCCAGCGCGGCGCGAAACGCGCCATCGGTATCAACGATTTTGTTTCGGGTATCCACAGCACTCTTCCATGAACGCACGCGCTCGCCGCGAACCCAGCCCGAGGGTGCGGCCAAGCAGAAAAAATGCCCACTGTTCGCCAGTGCGCAAGAAGCGCAGGGCCGGGTCATCCAGCCGCACCAAAGGCAGCAGCGGCTGCAGGCTGGATGCGGCAGCCTCTTCCATCCAGGGCAGCAGAAGCGCTTCGAGCGCGTTAGCCGGGCTGCCGAGCAATACTACCAGATCATAGCCGGTCCAGCGCGCGTAGGCTTCCTCTTCGAGGCGAGACCGGTCGTCTACAAACAGGCACTCCTCCAGCCCCAGTTGGTCCATTTTGCGTTGCACGGGCGGGGTAGCCTTTCCCAGCACTGTCACGCGGACACCCAACTCAGTGAGGCCGGCCCACTGCTTCACGCTTGCTGAGAACTCGCCCGCCACCAGCACGCGGTAGCGAGTGAAATCCACCGCAGGCGCATCAGCATCCGGATTGGTCTGTTCGGCTGTCATCGCAATTGCACCAGCTCACGGGCTTCCTCCGCCACTCGCCGTGGGGTTACCCGCGTCATGCAGCGATGGTCAATAGGGCAATCCTTTAGCATACATGGGCTGCATTCCACGGGCTCCCGGACGACGCGGGTATGGGATCCCAGGGGACCAGTTTCCTGGTCAATGGTAGGGCCGAAGATGGCTACGGTAGGCACACCAGCGGCATAGCCCACGTGCATGCCACCCGAATCGTTGGTGATGAGCAGGCTACAGGCGGCAATGGCACAGACAAAGTCGGCCAATGAGGTGCTTCCAGCGAGGTTGCGGACCGTGACACCGCGGGAGGCGATATCGGCGGCGATCTGCATGCACAGCTCGCGTTCCTGGGGCGTGCCAAACACCGCGACCGAGGCGCCCGAATGCCGTGTCGCCAGGCATGCTGCCTCCACGAACGAAGCGGCAGGCCATTGTTTGGCGCGACTGTTGGCTGCTCCAGGGCTGACGGCGACCACATTTCCTTCAAGGCCCTCGGCGGAGAGCAGCGCCCGCCCGTGCCCAAGGGATTCCGGGCTAAGGTTCAGGGTGGGCACGGCCTCCGCAGGCAGAGCCGGAATGAACTTCAGCCGGCGTAGCAATTCAAGGTAGTAGTAGACCTCATGAGACGGGATATCCCCCTTCCCAGGTGGAGACACCGCCCTGGTAAGCAGCAATACCCGCCCGTCGCGGGCGTACCCGAAGCATTCGCCAACACCGGCGAGACGCATAGTTAGAGCAGATTCGAAAGAGTTGGGAAAGACGATTCCGGCGCGGAAACGCGTCTCACGCAAAGCGCGCGCTGCAGACAGGGTGGCGCCCCAGCCTCCGCTGTCACGCGGTGACGGAAGCACCAGTACTTCATCGCAGAGGCCGCTAAGCCGGTATATGTCCGCAACACCGGCTCGGGCGAGCGCCACCAGCGGTTCCGTGGCGAGGCTCTGCCGCAGCGCACTGAGTGCAGGCAAGCTCATCACAGCATCGCCCAGCCAATTGGGCGCGCGCACCAGAAAACTCATGGGCGGCCTCTTCGCGCAGAGCAGTGGATGCTATTCATGCGAGTTCTTAGGAGGGTTTGCGGGCAGGCCCCAACCCCTCGGCACGTTCTGCGCTGGGGGTGCAGGCTGTGCGTTGCCATCTTTGGGCTGCTGGTTCGGGGTAGTCCCCCATCCGCGTGGACCTTCTTCCGGCGGATTACCGTCGCCCGGCTGGGCAGATGGCGTACCGTCTGGCGCCGGATCCCAACCGGAGATCCCATCGCGCGGCGAATCGGCGGGCTCTGTGCTGGCTGGCTGGTCCCAACCTCCACCCGGCCGGGATAGATCACCGAAGCCACCCAACGAGGGTCGGGCTGAAGCATCAACCGGTTCCACTTGAGGCGCGGTGGTTGACACCGGACGTGGAACTGGCGCCTTCACCGAGGATGAAGAGAGGGGTACCTGGTGAGGCCGACGCATGGATGGCGCCCACGGCACCGATTGCTTGAGGGCCGTGGTTTGCGCGACGCTTGCACCGGCGGGCGCTCCGATACCCAGATAAGGATTAAAGTGATACTTTAAAGAAATTGGCAGATCGTTTGGAAAACGAAGGTTTTTACTGAAGCCATAAGCAGGATCAAGTCCCCACTGGCCCCTAGCCAAAATGCCCGCTTGCAGGGTGCGGCCATCGTGCCAACCCCAGAAGGGCTTGGCCTTGTTGGCGGATTCGCGCACGCCCAGAAACGCCCCGGCGAGAGGGGAGATCGGCGGCATCGGACGATCGCCGAATGGCTGGTAGGTGAAGTAGTCGGCGAAGGTGCGCTCATTGCGGTTGGCGCTGCTGCTGCGTAGCCACCAGTGCTCATAGATGGGGAGAAGCGCATAGCCGACGTTAGTGGCCCCTGCGTGGAAGGGGCGTTCGGCAAGTCCCTTGTAGGAGTAGGTGATTCCGGTAGTACCCGGAAGCCAATCCATTACCTGGTGTTCGAACTGGGAGTAGGTCCGATCGGCAATGCCAAGCACGCCATGGCCGCCGGCTTCAATAAATACCATCGGGTGGGAGCCCTCGTGCATTACTAAGGGCGCCTTCACCTCATGGGCGCCGTCAGCAATTCGCTCGTCGGAGCTGTAGGTGAAGAGGATATCGTGCGCCAGGGTTTGCATCACCTCGGCCTTGCCGAAGCGGCTACCGTCCTTACGCACTGCCAGAATCAGGCCTTCGTTGTCGTTTTCGTGGCAGGTACCCCCAATGCAGACATCCGAGTAGTCGCGCGGGTGGAAGAAGTTGTAATGGAGGAACCAGTGAGTTTCGGTCTCCATGACGGCGTAGTATACGTACGCCTGCGTTGAGCCCTCGCCAAGGTTAGTCCAATTGTTGTCGCCCTGGAAGTCGCCGTCGTAGTCAAGGCGCGTGAGGGCATCGCCCATCGGATTGAACCAGGTTTCCTGGGCGATGAAGGGGGCATAGTATTCCACGATCGGGAAATAGGGGTCGCGCGACGGAGGCTCCGGGGGAAACTGGTAGCCCTCGGGTTTACGAGTGCTGGGCGCGCCGGTGCTCACCTGGACCCGAAGATCGCCCGCCATGCCATCGATACTGGCCTGTACCAGATAGCTTCCGGGCTCATACGGCGCGGTGTATACGTAACAACTCTTGAGTGCGAAGGGCTGGGCTGCGCTGAGGATATCCATCCATCCCCCGCGACGCTCACGGACGTAGTCGTTCATGCGAAAGTTCGGGCATTGATAGGCCTTGGAAAGCCATCCGCTGTTCTTTTCACCGAGGGCCATGAACGCGCCATCCGCAGGCAATCGTCCGCGGGTTTCGCGGCCATCTTTGGAACGGAGTATCCCGTAAACCTGGACTTCGAGGATGGCCTCTTCGAGTGGCCGGACCGCGCCTCCGGCAGGTTCCAGAACGCGGACGCGGATCTCCTCAATGATTGTCTGCGCAGAAGCGAAAGGAGCAATCAGCGCGGTGGCAAACAAACCGATTGCGGCCACGCGCAACGGCGCTGCGAAGCAAAACCCATCGATCAACAGTCGAAAGACGGCGAATTTCAACATAAGGGAACCCCGTGGGGAATTTCGAAAGCCCCTTGGCCCGCCTCCATAGCCACTCCCCCCTGACAGCGTAACAAATCGCTGCTCACTGGACAGCCTGCCGAGGTTCGTCTAGATTCAAGGATTGGAGAGTGGACGTGGCATGCCCGACGCCCGTTTCCACGCGCAGCCAGGACTCCAGATTCGCCATGATCCGCGCGGGACTATTGGATTCGGTATTGCGACAGTTCCGACGTTTCCGACGTTTCCGACACTTCCGACAGATCCAGGACATCCGACGGTTCCGACAGATCCGACAGATCCGACAGTTCCGACACATCCGACGGTTCCGACAGATCCGACGCTTCCGACAGATCCGACGGTTCCGACACATCCGACGCTTCCGACAGATCCGACGCTTCCGACAGATCCGACAGATCCGACGCTTCCGACGTCTCCGACGCTTCCGACGGTTCCGACGGTTCCGACGGGTTTCTTGTGGTCGTAAACCGCTCGAGGTCTCCCCGCATTCTGACGAATTAGAGCAGGATGGAGCGCATTTCCTTTCCGGGTGCGCGGCGACGTGGTTGCACCCATGAAGAGTGTAGAGGATGATTCAGCAGGTACTGACTCTGGGACGCCAGAAATCGGATGGAGGCGGGTTAGTAACGGGTTTGGGATCAGTATGTTAGCTGGATTTTTGGATATCTGCTAAGCGGCGTGACCCAGCTCCGCGTTCCCGCTTGGTGGGTGACATCAGAGAGGTGAGTGGAGCAGTGGCAGTTCACCCAAAAAGCAGCATCAGAAACCGACGGGTTTCCCCATGCTGGTTCCTGATGCTGGTTCAATGCGCCCTGAGGAGAGCAAGTCCAAACAGCCGGAGCCACCTTTTCTTCGGCTGCCATCCGGGCTCCTCCCCAGAATGCCGCCTGGTGGGCCTGACTACAATGCGAAAAATGCGAAATTAGACCCTGGTTCGCGTGTTTCAGCGATAGAATTTCGGTTTGGCGGCTTCCGATTGGATTAAGTGGTGCAGATATGCAGAACTCATCAGACGTTCCGGCCACGCCGCCGGAACGGGTGGTCCTGGAAAGCTGGAAGGAAATTGCTCACCATTTCCGGGTGACCGCGCGGACCGTGCAGTTGTGGGAGGTGGAACGGGGACTCCCGGTTCACCGGAAAACTGGACCAAAAGGTAGGGTATTTGCCTTTCGGGATGAGTTGGATGCATGGAATGTTTGGCACGCCCTGGATTCGGACGCATGCAAGAACGGAGTCTCGCGCGACAGCACCGGGTCTGGATCGTCGAATCCCGCGGACCCCCTCGGGGATGGACCAGCAGTATGGGGAACGACCGGTGTTGACCCTGCGGCCCGATTGGAAGCCCCACCAGCAGTAAATCCGCTAGCGCAACTTCCTGAGCGGCGTCCACACCCCACAGGGAAGTGGCCCCGCTGGAGTTGGGTGGCGGTGGCGACACTTCTTCTGGTGGCGGTGGGTAGCGGGGCGTTTGCGGCCCGGGGACGGGCGCAGAAGACCTTTGCCGCGGTGGATGTAACCGAACATACGCTGCGTGGCCTTGACCGGAATGGCCGAACCCTCTGGACATTTGCCTGGCCAGAACCCTACCATGCCGCCTTCGCTCAAGTTGGCGATCCGCTCCAACCGCTGGTAATTGACCTGGACGAGGACGGAGAGAAGGAACTCTACATCTGGCACCAGGTGGAGTTCAGCGAAGGAAGGCCAGAGTTCGATGCAACGCTGTATGCGTTCGACGCCGCAGGCAACATTCGCTGGACCTTCCAGGTACCGGACCGTATCCGGACTGCCAGGCGGGAGTATGTTCCACCCTACGCCGGCCGGACGATTAAGGCCATTCGCTACGATGGCGGGCGCAAACGGGGATTGATGGCTGTGGCCAGCCATAACGTGTACCATCCGTCGCGGGTGATGCTGCTTTCCGAGGCGGGCGAACTGGTTCGGGAATACCTTCACTCCGGCCACGTTCACACTTCATTGGTGGACGACCTTGATGGCGACGGCCACGACGAGATCTACGCGCTGGGGATTACGAACACGCACTTAAGCTGCGACCTGGTGGTGCTCGATCCGGACACTATGGGCGGGGCCTCCGCTGAAACGCCGGACTATCAACTGGCTTATGCGGACAGCACTCGGCATGTCGCCTTAGGCGTGGAGAAAGGACGCTGGGTGCTTCCGCGAACGGCGCTCAGCAAGGCGCTTGAACCGTATAGCACTCCAGGCATGATTCGCCGTGATGGCGATATGCTGCTGGTGGCAATGGTGGAAGGGAAGCAAGCCCTTCCGATGGGTGCGGTTACCTATTTCCGGCTAACGCCCGGGCTGGAACTGGTTGCGACCGGAGTGTCTGACAATTTCGCTCAGGAATGGGACGAGCGGTGGAAAGCGGGAGTGCTGCGGCGGCCATTCAGCAGAGCGGAGCTTGAGGTGCTGAACGAGGTGCTGGTGCTGACGCCGACCAGGGAAGCATCCTTGCGCGCGGGGTCGGACTAGCGCCGGATCGAACTACCCGCTTTCTGCTGCTCCATCACGCCCGAAAGGACGGATTCTCATCCTGCCATTTCCCTCGCGGCACCGGCATTGCTGAACACCTCTTCCCGAATGATGCGGTCTGTGGCTTCAATGAGGTACTCATCCAGGGCGATGCGCAGTTCAGCATACTCGGGCCAAAGCGTTAGCTCGACGAAGGACTTCGGGGCGCGTACCATCACCGTGGTGTAACGCTGGCGTTTGTAGCGGTAAGGTTCAATGCCGTAACGGCGGCAAAGAGCCGTAAACAGACGGCGATGCCATTCGTCGGAGAGGGTGAACTGGAACTCCGTGGGACGCTCGGTCCGGGCGAGCTCGGCGAGCGTGCGCTTCAATCGCAGCATCGCTTCCGCGGCTGCCGCACGCTCACCTTCCGTGGCTGCGCCTTCGTATAGCAGCGCAATCTTGCGCATTCGTTCGCGAAGTTTCTGTTCTGCGTCCATGGCCTCAACCATGGTAGCGGTACCCAGGGCTGGCTGTCCGTACTGGGTAGCGTGTAACGGAAAGCGCGGCGAGATTGTGGCAGGCCGGCAGAACGGGCTACGCAACCATATCATTCACCCCGCTTCATTCACTCCGCGTTGCCCCGCCACAGTTACGCGTGACGCGCCGGAGCATCGCAGCTCTGGACGCCCAGTTTAGCCAGGATCGTCATCATGGGGCACCAATTGGTGAAGGCAGACTGGAACAGGTTCAGGCCCACGAAGGCGGTAAACCAATACCAGTTGGGATTGACGAAGTAGCCCAGCGCCACCGAGGCCATCACCACGATGCCGGCAATCATGCGGAGCATTCGTTCGAGGTTCATGCGAGACTCTCCTTCTGCTTCTGACGGGAATTCATGATGTAGTACACGATGGGAACCGTCATGCGCGACAGCAGCAGCGAGGCGATCTCGCCAGCCATCAGCGCGATGGCGAGCCCTTGGAAGATGGGGTCGAAAAGGATCACGGCGGAGCCCACCACCACCGCCGCGGCAGTAAGCATCATGGGCCGGAACCGAACAGCACCCGCGTCCACAACAGCCTCCTGGATGGGGCTGCCTTCGTTCAGGCGCAGTTCAATGAAATCCACCAGGATGATGGAATTGCGGACCACGATGCCGGCTCCGGCGATGAAGCCGATCATGGACGTGGCTGTGAAAAAGGCGCCCATCAAGCCATGCGCAGGCAGGATACCCACCAGCGAGAACGGGATTGCCGCCATGATGATGAGCGGCGTCACAAAACTTTGGAACCAGCCCACCACCAGGATGTAGATCAGCAGCAGCACCACGGCGAAGGCAATGCCCATGTCGCGGAAGACTTCGTAAGTGATATGCCATTCACCGTCCCACTTCACGGAGTAAGTGGCGTCACTAAAGGGTTGCGCGGCGGTGAGCTGGGCCACCTTGCCGCCATCGGGAGCGGTGAGCAGGTCCACTTTGTCGTTGATTCCCAGAATCGCGTAAACAGGGCTTTCCACCACGCCCGCAACGTCAGACGTGACGTAGGTAACGGGCATCAGGTTCTTGTGGTAGATCGCCTTATCCTCAACGTCGTTGTGAACAGTAACCAGTTCGCTTAGAGGGACCAGCGCCCCGTTGGCGGCTGTGAGGCGAATCGACTGCAGGCGCTGCAAGTCAGACCGGTGCTCGCGCGCCAGACGCAGCATGATGGGCACGTCCTCGCGTTCCTCCGGCTGATGGAGCAATCCCGCGGACTGGCCCCCGGCGGCGATCGCGAGCGTCTGGGCGACCTGGGCATCGGTGATGCCATGCAGGGCAGCCTTTTCGCGGTTCACCAACAGGCGCACGCGCGGCTGATCGTCTTCCATGTAGGAATCGATATCCACCACGCCAGGGGATTCCTCGAAGATCTTGCGAATGCCGCGCGCAAGTTCGTCGCGACCTTCCGCGGTGGGGCCGTAAACCTCAGCCACCATGGTCTGCAGTACGGGCGGGCCAGGGGGCACTTCCGCAACTTTGATGTTGGCTCCGGTGGCTTGGGCGATAGGCTGCAACCGGGTACGGATGGTCTTTGCGATCTCGTGGCTCTGCTGGTTGCGATGGTGCTTCGACAGCAGGTTCACCTGGATATCGCCCATGTGAGCGCCACGGCGCAGGAAGTAGTGACGGACAAGCCCATTGAAGTTGTAGGGCGAGGCGGTGCCGGCATAGGTTTGGACGTCGGTGACATTAGGGTCCGCTAGCACTGCCTCCGCAAGCTGGCGGGTAACGCGGGCTGTTTCCTCAAGCGCCGTGCCCTCCGGCATGTCCACGATCACCTGGAACTCGCTCTTGTTGTCGAAGGGAAGCATCTTCACCTTCACAAAACCGATGTAGACCAGCACCATCGAGCCCATCAGCAAGACGGAGACGATCGACAAGAAACCGAAGCGGTGAATACGGCTGGGCAGCACCCACCCCATGAACTTGCGATAGAGCAAGGTGAAACGATCTTCGTGCTCATGGTGGCCGCCTTCCCCGCTCAGCTTCAGCAGGCGTACGGCAGCCCACGGGGTAACCAGAAAGGCCACGATCAGCGAAAAGACCATGGCCGCGGAAGCGCCAATGGGGATGGGCCGCATGTAGGGACCCATCAAGCCTCCCACAAACGCCATGGGCAGGATGGCGGCGATGACGGCAAGCGTAGCCAGGATGGTGGGGTTGCCCACTTCATCCACTGCCTCAACGGCCACCACATGCAGGGGCCGTCCGGCATTGGCCTTCATGCGCGCGTGGCGGACGATGTTTTCGACCACAACAATGGCGTCGTCGACGAGAATACCAATGGAGAATATGAGGGCGAAAAGCGTGATGCGGTTGAGCGTGTAGCCGTAAAGGTAGAACACCGTGAGGGTAAGCGCAAGGGTAACCGGGATGGCCGCGAACACAACCAGCGATTCGCGAAAGCCAAGCGTGAGCGCGACGAGGATGCTCACCGAGACGATGGCGATCATCATGTGGAAGAGCAGTTCGTCGGACTTCTCCTGCGCGGTTTCGCCGTAGTGACGGGTGATGCTGACGTCTACATCGGACGGGATGGTGCTGCCGCGGATGGTTTCAACTTTGGCCAGGACGTTTTCCGCCACTGCAATGGCGTTCTTGCCTTTGCGCTTGGCCACGGCGATGGTAACCGCGGGGCGGAACTGCCCGCCCTGGGCAAACTCCACGCGCTGGACAGGTTCCTCTCCGGTATCGGCAATGGTGGCTACATCGCGGAGGTAAACCGGACGTCCGTTGGATACGCTCACAACCAGGCTGCCCACTTCGGTGGCGTCGCGCAGAAAGTCGCCGGTATACAGAACGAACTCACGGTTATCCTGGCTGAATCGCCCGGCGGGAAGGCGCTGGTTCCCCGCCTGCAAAGCTTGCATAATCTGCGGGGGCGACAGCGAGAAGGCGTTCATCCGCGAGGGATCTAAACTGACTAGCACCTCGCGGCGCTGTCCGCCGATGAGCGTCACTTCGGAAACGTCGTTCACCTGTTTGATGTACTCAGTGGTTTGGGCAGCCACGCGGCGCAAGGTGTAATCGTCGTAGTGGTCGCTCCAAAGCGTAAGGGCAAGGATGGGCACATCGTCGATGGAGCGCGGCTTAATGAGCGGGGGGCTGGCGCCGGGGGGAATGAGGTCGAAGTTGGCAGACATCTTCTGGTTGAGCCGGACAATGCTGTCCTCTTCGTTTTCGCCCACATAAAAGCGAACGATGGCCATGGCCATGCCAGGGCTGGATGTGGAATAGACATACTCCACGCCAGGGATTTCCCAAAGCAGCTTTTCCATGGGTGTGGTGACGCGTCTCTCCACTTCCTTGGCGGAAGCACCGGGCATGGAGACAAAGATGTCGATCATCGGGACGATGATCTGGGGCTCTTCCTCCCGGGGCAGATTGATGACGGCAAAGGCGCCCAGGAAGATCGACGCCACGATGAACAGCGGGGTGAGCTTGCTGTTGATCCAAATCGCGGCAAAGCGACCGGCAACGCCAAGACGATGGCCGCCGGGTTTGCCGCTGTGCAGGGAGTCGCTCATTGGGCCACCTCCACGGGGTCGCCGTCGCGCAAGCTTGAAGGGGGCTCGCGCAGAACGAGGTCGCCGGGGCTGATTCCGCTGAGCACCTGGCGCATGCCGTCGCGAGCTTCCCCAAGCTTCACCATGCGGCTGCGCGCCACATGCTCGTGAACCACGAAGACAGAGCTAAGCTGCCCCGCATCGCGAACGGCGGTGGCGGGCACACGGAGCACTTCCTGTGACCCGGCGGGCACCTTGGCCTTGCCGAAGATGCCGCTGCGCATGCCAGCGTGCGCAGGCAAGGCGATCTTGAGCGTTACGGTGCGGGTTGCCGGGTCAACCGTGGGGGAGATTTCAGCAACCGCGCCCTCTGTGTTGATGCCAAGTGCTTCCAAAGAAACCGGCAGGGACTGGCCAAGTTTCACCGAGCGGAGCACGAATTCCGGGAAGCTGGCCACCAGACGGTAGTTGCCGGCCTGCTCAATGCGAAGCAAAGGCATTCCGGGCGAAGCGAGGTTGCCAGGCTCAGCCAGGCGAGCGGTGACCGTTCCCGCGAACGGCGCCTGCACGCGCAGGTAACTGAGCTGCGCTTCGGCGGCACGCTGGGAAGCGGCCGCCTGCTGGATCTTCTCATTCACCTGGTCCCGCTTGGCGCGCGCCATGCGCAACGCAGCCTGGGCGGCGGAATTGCGGGCGGTGGCTTCGTCAAATTCCTGGTCGGAGATTGACTTCCGTTCGTGCAGGTTACGCATCCGGGCAAAGGTAGCTTCGGCCAGCTTCGCCTGGCTCTCGGCGGCAGCGATTGCGCTCTCCACCTCGGCGCGGGCGCTCTGGGCTTCCTGCCCGGCGGCGCGTGCCTGGTCAACTGACGCATTCAGCTCTGTGGCGGCAATCTCCACCAGCACTTGGCCGGCAGAAACCCGGTCGCCCTCGCGGGCGCTGATGCTCTGGATATAGCCCATCACGCGGGCGGAGACCTGCGCCTCCGTGCGGGCCTCCACCGTGCCGGTGCCTTCCACGAAGCCAGGCGCCGATTCACGAGCCACCAGGATGGCAGTGACGCGGACCGGTTCCCGCGCGGGAGGCTGGGCGGGCGCTGGGTGCGTACCGCCTCCGCAGCCGGCAAGTAAGAAAATGGCGGCGATAGCAGCCGCAATCGAGAAAGCAAGGGGCGCGTTCCGGTGCATATCGTTTCTCTCCTGGGCGGACCGTTTGCTGGCAGGCCGCAAGCGCGCCAGATGCGAAATGGTTGGGCGTTGCATGTTGAATTCTCAGTCGAAGAGGCTGGAGCCGGGATCGAGCGTGCCGCGCGCGGCTTCCAGTTGTACGGCGGCGGTACGTTGTCCAAACAGCGCCGCAAGGTAGTTTGTCTTAGCGCCCAAGAGGGCGGATTCCGTGCGTAGCAGATCGGTGACCGTGCTGAGCCCGTTTTCGTAGCGGTCGCGTGTGATGCGCACGCTTTCTTCGGCCTCAGCGACAGTGGCGCTGGCGAGTGTAAGGCGTTCCCTCACGGAGTTCCAGTGAAGCCAGGCCTGGCGGACCTCAAAGCGGACACCGGCGGTAGCCTGGCGCTGATCCGCTTCGGCGGCGGCCAACTGGTGGCGGCTTTCGCCAACCTGGGCCTGGCTGCGCATGCCATTGAAGAGATTCCAGCGCAGCCCTCCGCCAAAGAACCAGTTGGCTCCGGCTTTGTTGAGCACTTCCTGGCGGTCTGTCTCAAAGACGCCACGAACGAAAATTTCCGGCCAGTATGCTGACTTCGCGGTTTTCTCACCCAGGCGGGCAGCCTCCACACCGCTCAATGCCTGCGCAAGCTCCGGGCGGCGACTGATGGCAGCCTGCTGGCTTTCGCTGAGCGCCTGCGCCTCGTATGCCGTCTCAATGAGGGGCGTGATGAGCTGGAAGCTGGCGTCCTCGGCCTCACCCATGGCTACATTCAAAGCGGCCTGGGCAATCTCCAACTGGGTCCGGCGCTCAATGGCCTGCTGACGAACACTGGCCAGATAGACGCGGATCGACAGCACGTCGGCGTCGGTGTTCATGCCTTCGCGCCGGAAGGATTCGGCCCGTTCGAGGTCAGCCTCCGCGGAGCGCACGCTTTCCTGGGCGGCGGCGAGCGCCTGTTCGCCGAGCTTCGCGCCAAGGTAGGCATCGGCGACACGCTGCATCAGGGCGATTTCCTCGGCACGGGTGCGCTGCACTTCCATCTGCTGGCCGAGTTCCGCACCTTTTACGGTGTTTCTAGTACGACCGGCATTGAAGATCACCTGGTCAACGGTGACCAGGGACTGGAAGTTGTTGACGAAGTCAGGGCGGTTGAGGCTGTTGATTGCGAAGTTGCGTTCCGTGAACTGGCGCTGGGTGAGCAGTGCGCCAAATACGAAGACCGGGTTGTTGCCGCGCTGCACCATCTCCTGATAGTTCACCTGGGGCAGGTAGCCGCTGCGAGCAGCCTGCATGCGGTAACCGGCCGCCTGTTCACGCTGCTGCATGGCCTGGATGCCAGGATTCTGGCGTAAGGCGCGCTGCACGGCGTCACGAAGGCTGAGTGCATCCTGGCCAGACAGGGGCAGGATGGCCAATAGGAGAAACAGGACTCTTTTCATTGCTTATTACGATGGCTCTACATCGACCGGGATGCAAGCTCACGGAGAAAGGTGACAGGCGGGAACAGTTCAGCCGGGGTGATCGTCCAAGAGTCACCCCGGCATCCTTGAGACGTTGCTGGTAGCGATGCCATTTCTGGCCCCTACTTGCGGCGGGGGTTCACGGTGAGGACGATCTCCGAGCCGGAGTCGAGCCGGATATTGGGCGCCTTGGCGCCAAACTGCACCACCAGCATGGAGGCGCCTGCGCCGATGCCCGCGCCAATCGCCGCTCCTTTGCCGCCGCCCAGGAGACCACCCACCAGTGCGCCCGCGCCGGAGCCGATAGCCACCTTGCCAAGATTGTTCTTCTTCTCGATCACCACCCCTTCCTCATCCACATCCGCCTTGCCCTGGGAATTCACAAAGCCCTTGACGTCGGCGGTGATTGGTGTGGACTCGCCTTCCCGCGGCACCAGGGTGTGAAAGGTAAAAAGCAAAGTGGATTTGCCCTTGAACTTGTTGCCGCTCTTTGACTCGCGGATTTCGCCTTCCAGCGTAGCGCCGGCGTGTTCCTCAGGGGCCACTACCTGGGCACTGATCTTGTCGCCCTTCTGATTGGTTTCCGTGGAGATGGGCGCAGTGAGCCGAACCCGGAACTCGGCATCCTTGGGAATATCCCTGGCAGGTCCCAGCACGGCAAACAGAGAGAGCACTAGGATGAGTCGGTACATATTACAGCTCCTTAGGAAGTGGAAAACGGGCCTGCGTGCAGCAAACCATAGCGGCGCAGAGTGTCGACTAGCGATAGCAGCCCCTGCATGCCGGCCCAGGGCAGCCGCAGCTTTTCGCCAGAGCGAAGCTGCAGGGTGATGGTGGATTGGATTGCGTCCGGCGTTTCCGTCGCAGCGGCTTGGATATCGGTGAACGGAATGATCCGGGTGCGGAAAAGGCTGCGGAAACGCAGGGCTTCGGGGGTTACCACAATGCCATACGCCTCGCGACGGGCCAAGGACAGCAATGCCAGCACGGGCAGCAGCGCGATGGTCCAGAACCAGACCGGGCCTCCGATGGGATCGCCTATGGCGGCGGCTGTGGATGGAGCCAGGCGCAATGGGAGAGCCCAAAGGAAAGCCGCGCCGCCAGCGGCGACAACGTCCAGCACCGCTACAGGCACGGGGTCGTAACGGACGTCTTTGCGCGCAGGCCACCCAAGCAGCGCGTAGAGCGCGAGCGCCCCGAGCGCCCACGGAATGGCTAGCGCTCGTTGCGGATACATGACGGCGGAAGGCGCGTCAGAGGAACGCGGTTCCGGGAAGATGAGGAATTCCAGGTCGTGAGTGCCAACTGTCATGTAGGCGTTCACGAAGCCGGTGAGCCCGAGCGACTTCCGTAAGGGGCTTGCCACCGCTTCGAGCGGCGCTTCGTCGGCGCTGAAGTAAACGAGGTTTCTATGGCGACGGCCCACAAAGGGTCCATTGCCCATGGCCGCGTCTTGCAGGGATTTCACCCAAGACGCCGGCAACGAGAGCTCATGCGGCAAGGGGCGGCTTTCGAGCACGTGCTGGCGGTAGCGCTGTGGCGAGCCCGGGTTGCTATGGTTGCGAACGAAGGAGGAGCCGGCGGGTTTGGCCGGGGCGTTCGACTGGGGAGTAACGTAGCGGCGCGCAACGCGAGCCTGGTACTCGCCTTCCAAATCCAGTACCCGGGCGCCGATGATTGTGGCAGGCGTGTACCAGAAGTACCATGCAGCGGCGAGGAAACCGGCCGTCAGCAGGACGCGCCGCAGCAGTTCTCTCATGCCACCACTCCTTCGAGACGTGCATGGGGTGCAGCGGTGCGGATGAGGATGCAGACCTGATGATACAAGGTGGGCGGACAGTGCAGGCGCAGCACAACCCGCCAGGAATTCATGAGTGAAATGACGCAAAGCTGGGGATGGAACCGGACCCGGCGGATGTCTTTCCAGCGCATGCCCTCGGTGCTGCGCGTTTCCGCAAGCAACCCAGCGCCCATCAGTCCTGGCTTTGCCGTCAGCAAGCCCGCCACGATGGCAGTGCGGTTGGCCCACTTGCCGCGGCGGGAACGGGCCTCCCACCGAACGCCGCGAGGCTCCAGGGTAATGCGCACGGGGAAGCGATTCCCGAAGAAAATCAGCATCACCAGCAACAGCGCCACCCCAATGCCGACGAAGACGAGGCCAACGATACGAAACACCAATAGCCACTCCGCCAGGGGAGCGCTGGCCCCGCCCATCAACAGTGCAATCACGCTGCCCACTGAGATTACGGTCATCGCGCTGAACAACAGCACCTTGGCGGTGTCGTAAAGCATGAAGCGATCAGTCGCCAGAGGGATTTCCGTTTCCCACCGCAGTTCAGCCGGGAAACGTTGGGTGGCTCTCATATCGGGGCGAGACGGTGGGTCCAGAATCGCTCCGCAGGACGCGCAGTAGAGGTTCGCTGGGGAGTTCCCAGTTCCGCATTCCTCACACCTGAGCATTGGTACTACCGCCTGTCTGAAAGGTCCGAAACTGTTGGCAATCTCAACTCAAGTGGAATATAACAGAATTTCAGATCTCTTAATAGTCTGGTGTGAGCTGGTATCACTGTTGACGGGTTAGGAGGGAAGACCTCTATGGCAAGATGCAGCGGTTGCGGTGAAGAGATGACGGCGGGGCTGAAGTTCTGCACCCGCTGCGGAAAGCCCGCGCAGGATGCAGGAGGCGGCCCACGCTGCCAACAGTGCGGGGCCGAGCAGGCACCGGGCAAGCGCTTCTGTATGGCATGCGGCACGCCGCTGGCTGTTCCAGGCTCACCAGATGTTGCTGCCGCTGGGCCTCCACCCATGGTGAGGCCCGCGGCACCTCCGCCGGGTGTGGCAATGCCACCCGCAGCGATGGGCGCTCCTATGATGGCCGGGCGACCGCAAGCACCTGTTCCACCGGCAGGGACGCCCGCATGCTACCCAGTGCCCATGGCGGCTCCCAAGCGGGGCAACGGCGGGCTGCTGGTGGCGGTGCTGCTACTGCTGATCGTGTCCGCGCTGGGGATAGGGGGCTATCTGGCTTACCGTCACCTGACAGGTAGCCCGGACGGCGAAGCCACCGAAGCAACGACCGCCGAGACGCCAGCAAACAGCACAGCCAAGTCTCGAGGTGCGGCGCTACAACGCTCCCCAGGAGACGCAACCGCCAGGACGAGCGGACAAGGGACTACCGGCGGGCAAACTGGACAAGTGACGGAAGCCGGGCGCACGAACCCAGCCACGCAAGCGGGTGGGCAGCAGGAGAGTTCCCAAGACGTGATGGATGACCAACGAGTGAAGAGGGCGCAGCCCGGTTCGCTCGCGGCCGCCGGCGGCGCTGAACCCAGAGCAAACGCATCGACAGCCGCTGGCAGTGGCGCGAGCAGTGGCGACGACCGATTCCTACCGCCGGTAGTGCAGGCGGAACCCTCGCTGATTGTTCGCGAGACGAAGATTGCCCAGGCACCCGCGATGCCTGACTCCCGGCAAACCGCGGATGCCGGCCGGCTTGCCAGTTCGCCGACTCCGCCAGCGCCCAAGTTGGGCGAGGTTTCCCCGGTAGGCCCTGGTTCCCCGAAAGAGCCTGGCCCCGGTGCCGGCACCGTGACGCCAGCGACGGGCTTGATTGTATGGTCAGGACCCTTACGCAAGGATGCCCTGGTGACCATTGACGGTGACGCGGCGAGCGCGGGCTCGCTGCGAGGCGTGCTGCCCGGCGTTCCCGTGGCAATCGAAACGGATTTTCGGGACGTGGGATTCGCGGAGATGCCCAGCCCCGCCAACGGATGGAAGCGAGTTTCAATGCGCGGACGCAAGAACGGCAACGTAGTGGTGACGCTGCGCTGGCGGGCGCTGCGCTAAGGAGGAGAAATGGCAAACTGCGTGTACTGCGGAGCAATGCTGGAGCCGGGGACACGGTTCTGCGGAACCTGCGGGAGACCGCTTCCAACGGCCCCGCAACCAGTGGCTGCCCCGCCTCCCTCAATGCCTGCGCCACGAGCTGTGCCACCACAGTTCAACGCGCCGCCGCAGCCGCAGGCCCCTCCGCAGTTCAATGGCCCACCACAGTTCAATGCACCTCCGGCTGGCTATGCGAACCAGGCGGCACCACCCCAGCGGGTGCCGGCCCCCGCGGCAACGGCTCCCGTTCCCGGAGCGCCCACGCCGCAGGCGCGCACTGGAAAGGTTCTCACGAAGAGCCGGGCTTCCTATGGAACCGCGTTTGAAGTATTTGAGTACGAAATGCACCGCATGGCGCGGATCACGTTGCAAGGGACGTCGGTGAGCGTGGAGGCTGGACTTCTGCACTACTGGGTAGGGCAGATCCAAATGCAGACGGCGGCTCCGTCGCTGGGCGGGATGGCGAAGAGCTTCCTTACCAAAGAGAAGGTGGTGCGCCCGGTCTATAGCGGCGTGGGCGAGGTGTACCTGGAGCCGACTTTCGGTGAGATTGAGTTCCTGGAACTGGACGGGCAGCAGATGTGGATCCTCGACCGGGGATCGTTTCTGGCCTGCGACCAGGGCGTGCAACTCGGCATGTACACCAACCCGATGTTCCAGAGCTTCTTTGGCGGGGAGGGCATGTTCCAAACGCAGGTGAGTGGCACGGGGAAGGTGATGTTTACCGCACCGGGTCCGCTGGAGCGCGTTGACTTGCGGGGACAGACCCTTGCGGTGGATGGCTCGTTTGCGGTGGCGCGCACGGGATCGGTGGAGTTTCGCGTGGAGAAGGCTACCAAGGGGGTATTCCGGTCGATGATGTCCGGTGAGGGGATGGTGAATGTATTCACCGGACAGGGCACGGTGCTGCTGGCGCCCATCCCGAACCGGCACATTACCATCATGGGGCAGTTTGGCTCGCTCTACTCCGCGATTCGGTCGATCAGCCGGTCTTGAGGCAGTACGCGATGCAGTTCCCCTCCCCATGGCGGAAGTCCAGACCTTCTAGGATGGCGGCAGATGCGCAGCCTTGCTTCCGGGCGGGCAATGGTGTGGACCCTTCCCTGCTTCCTTTTGCGCCGGAGGATGGCTTCCGTGCCCCTGCACCCGACGCGAACGGCAGGCTACACGTGGACGACGTGGTTGCCGCGCAGAAATGGCAGGGAGAATCGCCCCTCATCGTGGTGGTAGCGGACGACTTGGCCGCGCGCGGATGCTCGTCGCTGTTTGGCATTGCCGACCGAGACGCGTGCGTCGCAGTGGTATCTACGTTTCGCCTCCTGGACAGCGATGACAACCGGTTGCGCGAGCGGCTTAGCAAGGTGATTGCCCACGAATGGATGCACCTGCGCGGACGGGGCCACTGTACCGCGGCAGGGTGCCTGATGCATCCGGTAACGACCACGGCGGAGCTGGATTCGCGAGGGCATGCGCTTTGCCCGCGATGCCGTGGCCGTTCTTCGTGGAAGGGTATGGCGGTGGCGGCTGGGATTGCCGTGGCCCTGTTTGGCGGAATGGATATGACGGTGAATGCGCTCCAGACGAAGTCGCGACCCTTCGCCTGGCGGGCGCATGGCGAAGCAGCCAGCGTTCTCTACCGAGGGGAAGAAATTCTGCGGATCCCCGCCGGCGATGCGAACAGCCCGGAGGGCCCAGTGGAAACCGCGCAGACAGTGTCGCACCGCTTGAACGCAATGTTCGTGGAAATAGACCCTCCACCGTTGGTGGTGGAAACAGTGGGTTCCAGCGTGCGGATCGCGGCAGGAGACGATCCGTTGTTCGTGGTGACTCCAATGATGGCTGGTGAGCAGGATGTCGTTTCTTTTGCAGACTGTTGGGCAACTTCCCTTCAACCACTACTTGAAGGTAAGGGGCGGGTGGGCGAAAGCTGCCCCATGTGCCATATCGGCCGGCGCGAACAGGTGCGGGAATCGGTGGCGCGGCCACCGAGGTTCTGGAGGTAAGCAGCATGCGGCAGTTGCTATATCAGTTTGCCCAATGGCGCGCGGAGATCGGCCGTCAACTGAACGAAAACGACGTGTGGCGCCAGGTGACCGAGGTTTGCGTGATGCTGTGCTTCCCGGTGGTGTGGCTTTGCAAGGCGACGTTGCGCGTATTTCCAGGCCTCAAGAAGCTGGAGTGGCTGCTCGAAATTGAAGCGCTCACACGGCGCAACGCCGTGGTGCTGGCGC
>JAHCHD010000179.1 GCA_026129915.1 Bryobacterales bacterium | reverse complement strand
AAGTGCTTTTCGATATCCGCGGGATCAAGGAACTCGTGGTCGGCCTGAGTCATCTGGCCCACTTTCTCGGCAAGTGTCATCTGGCTGAGGAGCGCATTCACTTGCGGGTCAAACGACGACAGTTTCACCGGACCCGCAGGAGATTCGGGGGCCTTTGCTGGCGCGCAGCCGAATAGCGCCATCAGCGTAATGGCGGCTACCAGAGCGAGGAACCCCTGACCAGATTGATTCCAGAGCGCAGAGCGAACCATGTTTGAAACCCTCCCGTCCAACGCGGCACGCGCGGATAACGTTGTCCGAAATTAGTCTACAGCAGCGGACGGACAGAAGTGCGGCCCCCTGATCAGGCCGGCATCCGGCGCGTGGATTCAGGACCAGAAAGTGGCAGTAGAGAACGAGAAGATCGTGGAATACCGGGTGAGCCTGAAGATCACATTCGTACTAACCGGCTAGCCGCCGGGAACCCAGCAAGCCGGTGCTTCGAAGCTTCGGCACTGTCGACAGCGCACCCACCGCCACAACGCTGCTTTGGAACGCCAAACGTTTCGTTGCATTCTGAAGAGATGGCAGTTGCCCGGCATCGCGGAACTGGTTTGGTTGGGCGTTCGCAAGACGCTCCGCCTGATGCACAGCGCTTTCAAGTGCACGCGGACTTTCGCTCGCGCTACCTACCTTCCGCGCGGGCGTTACGCGTGTATTTGCCGGAGGACTACCGCGGCACGCGCCGCCGCTACCCCGTGCTCTATTTCCAGGACGGCCAGAATCTCTTTGACCCCTCGACCGCCTATCTCGGCCAGAACTGGCAGCTGCACCAAACTCTCGACGAGTTGATCCGCCATGGCGACGCGCAGCCCCTAATTCTGGTGGGTATTGACAATGCCGGCATGGCCCGCCTGGATGAATACACGCCAACACGCAGCGCTGCTCATGGCCACGGTGGCAAGGCACGACGCTATTGCCAGATGCTACTGCGGGAAATCAAGCCTTGGGTGGATAGCCATTACCGGACGCTGCCGGACGCGGAACACACAGGGCTGGGCGGTTCTTCATTGGGCGGACTGCTGACGCTCTATGCGGGTCTTCGCTTCCCGCGTGTATTCGGGAGGCTGGCGGCGATGTCACCATCAGTGTGGTGGGACCAGCGCGTGATACTTGAGTACGGGCAACGCTTCCGCGCCCACGCCCGTCCGCACATCTGGCTCGACACAGGGGGGCAGGAAGGCGATACTCCTGCACAAGTGATTGCCGACGCACGCACGCTCCGCGCGGTGCTGGTGAACAAGGGATGGCGCGAAGGGGTGGACCTGCGGTACGTCGAGGATCCGACGGGTAGCCATCATGAAAGCGCATGGGCCGTTCGCGCGGCCCCCATGCTGCACTTCCTGTTTCCGGGGAAGAGACAGGCTCCGCCACTAAGCATCTGGTGACCAGCTGGCATTCCGCGGGTTGAGGCAGTGTCGTTAGCTGCCCGCCGTCTTCGCCCGGTGCGTTTCTTCTTCTTCCAGCAAACGCTCACGGGCCTGCAGCAGTTCCACGCGCTTCTCCTGGGAAACCTCGGGGTAGCGCAGTTTCAGTCCCTCCAGGGTGCGGCACAGTATATCCGCCACGGCTACACGGGCGAGCGGCTTGGAATCCGCTGGAATCACGTGCCACGGCGCCCAAGGCGTGCTGGTATTGCGGAAGCAATCTTCGAAGGCGTCCAGGTAGTCGTCAAAGAAAGCGCGTTCGCGAATATCGTTGACGCTAAACTTCCAGTTCTTGTTGGGGTTATCGATGCGTTCAATGAAACGCTTCTTCTGCTCGTCCTTGGACACGTGAAGGAAGTACTTCAGCACAATTGTGCCATTGCCTACCAGGTACTTCTCGAAGTTGTTGATCTCCTCGAAACGCTGCTTCCAGATACCCTTGCCCAGGCGTGATTCGGGAATCTGCTGGGCAGCCAAAAACTCGGGGTGCACGCGCACAACCAGCACTTCCTCGTAGTAGGAACGATTGAAGATACCAATGCGCCCCCTCTCCGGCAGAGTAAGGAAATTGCGCCACAGGTAGCCGTGATCGAGCTCTTGCTGAGAGGGCGCCTTGAAGGAGAAGACCTGGCAGCCCTGTGGGTTGATACCCGACATCACATGCTTGATGGTGCCATCCTTGCCCGCAGCGTCCAGCGCCTGGAAGATCATGAGAATTGCGTAGGTGTTCTGTGCGTATAGTTTGTCCTGCAGTGCCGCGATCCGGCGGGTACCCTCGTCGAGCAGTTCGCGCGCTCCATTCTTGTCGACAGCCGGCACCTTCAGCGCGGTGGGGTAGTCCTTGCGCAGATTCACTTTCTTGCCAGGTGGCACACGGAGCGACTTCAGAATCGACTTATCTAGCAGCGGCTTCATGCTAATCTTCCTCCACTTCTCTGGGCTGTAGGAGCGCATGCGTTCGCGGGCTGTTTCACCCCATAGCCTTCAGGCCGTGGGCAGCGCCCGCAAGGCCACCACAAAATCCACACCAAAGGGAGGCGTGTAGCTGATTCCCAGCTGATGAAAGGCTTTGGCGGGCAATCCGACGTCGGCCAGCATCAAGCTTCCCGTGAGATCCGGCAACAAGCCAGTCTTGGGCAGTCCCAGGGTCATGGTTTGGGTGGCACGGATATAGGTGCCTCCGTGGTCGCCATTGCTGGCATTGATGCCGGAAGGCGCATCGAGCGAGAGCACCGGGGAACCGATATCGTTGGCCCAGAGAATGAGATCTCGGATGGCGCCCGCTGGCACTGGTTCTTCGCTGGCGCCCTGCAGCGCATCAATCACCAGGTCAAAATCGTCGCCCGGCAACTGGCGGGCCGCCACCGTGAGGGAACCCGTTGCGTGAAAGGCCTTGTGCTGGAGCGAGGCGGTCTCCGACAACCGGCGCGGATGCGCAAGACACAGAGAAACCGAAGCACCACGATTGGCGAGATGCCTGGCCGCGCAGATGCCAGACTCGCCATGATGGTTCCCGGCCAGCACCAGGATGCGCGTCTCCATCCAATGCGAGCCGAGCATGCGCATGGCCGTGGAGGCGAGGTTCCGACCAGCATTCTCCATCAACTGGAGCCAATGCAAGCCGGACTCTTCTGTGGCAACACGGCACAGTTCGCGCATCCGGGTGACGGTCACCGCCGGCACCGCGATTCCGTGGATAGTCTCAAATGCAAGCCTCATGGGCGACTCGCATATCATACGCCTGTTTCGCAAGAAACGCGCGGGGGTATCGCCAACTGGCTGAAATTCGGGAGTCTCCAGCCTGAAGAAGCAGGCGAACGGTACGGCTACTCTTCAGCAGGCGACTCAAGCAGGCTGCGTTTTTTGCTGAAGAGAAAGTAGATGGCGAGGCCAATTGCCAGCCACACTACGAAACGAACCCAGGCTTCGAGTGGCAAGCCAGTCATCAGCACCAGGCACGAGACGATCGAGAAGACGGGGATGAAGGGAACCAGGGGCACCCGAAAGCGGCGCGGTCGACCGGGGTCGCGCTTACGAAGAACCAGCACACCTGCCGACACAAGCATGAAGGCAAACAGCGTGCCGATGTTGGAGAGATCCGCGAAGGTACCAATGTCCCAGATGCCGGCGGGAATGCCTACGGCCAGTCCGGCCACCCAGGTGCTGACATGCGGTGTCTTATATTTTGGGTGCACTTTGGAGAAACTCTGCGGCATCAGGCGATCGCGAGACATGGCGAACCACACTCGTGCCTGTCCGTACTGAAAGACCAGCAGCGACGAGATCATCCCGATTAGCGCGCCCACGCCCACGATGCGACGCACGTTGTCACGCCCGATCTCCTTAAGGGCTGTCGCCACGGGCGCCGCGTTTGACAAGGTGCGCCAGTCGACGATACCCGTAAGCACCACCGCGACAGAGACGTAGAGCAAGGTGCAGATCAGAAGCGTGCCAATGATGGCCACCGGCATATCGCGCTGCGGATTGCGGCACTCCTCAGCGGCGGTGGAGACACTGTCAAAACCGATGTAGGTGAAGAAGACGATGGCTGCACCGGTGATGACGCCCCCGAATCCGTTCGGCATATAGGGCGTCCAATTGCTGGCATCCACGGCGCTTGCGGCGCCGAAGATAAACACGAGCACAGCCCCTACCTTCACCAGCACCATCACATTGTTGGTGCGGGCACTTTCCCGAACACCGCGCACCAGCAGCCAGGTAAGCACCATCAGCACGATAAAGGCGGGCAGATT
This sequence comes from Bryobacterales bacterium, assembly GCA_026129915.1. Classification (GTDB taxonomy): domain Bacteria; phylum Acidobacteriota; class Terriglobia; order Bryobacterales; family Bryobacteraceae; genus JACTMJ01. Next base: position 5,324 of record JAHCHD010000179.1, on the reverse strand, counting down.
GAACCATGCCCCGGTCCGCGCACCCCCCGCGAAAATGGGCGTCGTTAGTTCCATCGGCAAGTGGATCCCGAACACGCTGTCGAAGATATCCGCCAGGTAGGCGGAAAAGCCGACGGCGACGGCCATGTTAGAGACGGCGTACTCCAGAATCAGGTCCCAGCCGATGATCCAGGCGACGATCTCTCCCAGGGTGGCGTACGTATAGGTGTACGCGCTTCCCGAGACGGGAATCATCGACGCCAGCTCAGCGTAACAAAGAGCCGAGAAGGCACACACGATAGCGGTGATCAAGAAGGAGAGAGAGATGGCGGGTCCAGCGCCAGGCCGCCCGATGGTGGAAATGGCGTCAGGCCCGTTGATCAGGAGATCGAGCACCGGCGCGTGCAGCACCGAGTTGAAGCTCATCGTTTCGCCGGCGGCGGCGGTTCCCGAAAGAACAAAAATGCCCGAGCCGATTACGGCGCCCAGCCCCAGGGCAATCAAGCTCCAGGGTCCCAGGGTTCTGGCCAGACGCGCGTCCGGACGTTCCGAGGCAGCAATAAGGTCGGTGATGCTCTTGGTGCGGAAAAGGTTGTTCACGAGAGTTGCCCAGAATAGGAATGGCCAGAGTCCATCCGTCGCGAGGGCGGACTCTGGCGATCAACATATCAGGCAAGTCTAGCGTTTCGAGCGGCCTTTGACAATCACGCGGGCCTTCTTCTTATTGGATCCGCGGGACACACTATCCGGACGCGGGGCTTTTGGCGCGGCCTTGCTGCGCGCTTCTCGCTTCAATTTCTTGCGCTCAGCGCGATCCTCAACATGCTTCGTGTTCATTTAGCAACCTTCAATCCAGCGAAACGCTCAATCAATTTCTTCAGTCCGTGACCAGGAAAGCTGACGATGATCTTCGCCTGCTCTCCCTCGCCCTCACGCCGTACCACCGTGCCCCGCCCGTAGCGAGCATGGATTACGCTCGATCCCACGCGGAAGCGGATATCCCGCACCGGCGCGTCTCCGGACGCCTTGTTCGCGGAAGCGAGTGGCTTCCCTTCGCTGGCAGCACTGCTGCCGGCAGACCCCGGAATGCGTCTTGGCGAAACAGGTTGAGAGGACGAGCCCTCGGGCGGCACGGCAAGGCCACCTTCCGGCACCAGACCGAGGAGGCCCTGCGCGGGCGGCGTGCCCGCGGACACACTCTTTCTAGGATAACCCGATTTTTCAGTTTGGCCCTGTACCGGCTGGTCCACTACCGGCTTAGCTGACGCCACTGGCAGGACCGCCGGCCGGAATGCGCTTGCCGCAGGTGCGCGAGGACCGGGGATCGCGTCAAGCGGAGGCGGTTCGCTGGAAGTGGCCCTGGCGCCAAAAAATTCCCGAATGTTCTCGATGGAATTGTAGGTCTTTCCGGTAAACGCATTCTTCCGCGCGGAGTCGCGCACGAGATAGCGGTCGGCCCAAAGGTCCACTTGACCCGCTTCGTCAGAATGCAGTTTTTCGGTAAGCTCCCGCGGAAGCTCGCTAAGAAAACGCGAAGGAAGGCATCGCTCTTGCTGTCCACCTCCGAATCTCCGGCGGAACCGCGCATAGGTAAGGAAGAGCCTTTGTTCCGCGCGGGTCATACCGACGTAGCAGAGGCGGCGCTCCTCCTCCATCATCTGGGGAGACTCGATGGAGCGGCTGTGAGGGAACAGCGCTTCCTCCATTCCGGCCAGAAACACCACAGGGAACTCCAGACCCTTCGCGTTATGTATAGTGAGCAGACTCACCTGGACGTTATCGTCCAGGCCATCGGCAGCGGCAACTAGCGCGGCGTTATCGAGAAAATTCCCCAGTGATTCGCCGCGCGCCTGCGCATCCAGGGCGGCATTGCGTAACTCCTGCAAGTTTTCGACGCGTCCTTCGGATTCGATGGACCCGTCAGATTCCAGCATTTTTAAATAGCCGGTATCCTCCAGCACACGGTCAAACAACGCGGGAATGGAGGGACTATCCATCTCCAAAAACCCACGCATCAACTGGTGGAAGCCATTCAGGGCAGCGTGTGCGCGGGTGGGCAGTTCGCGCCCCGCCAGGAGGCGCTCCAGGGCCGCCCAGTAGCTGATGCGCTCGCGCATGGCGAACTGCTCAATCTGTTCCGCCGTCCCCTTCCCGATGCCGCGGGCCGGTACGTTCAGAATGCGCATGAGGCTCATGGAATCGTCGGAACTGCGCACCAGCCGCAGGTAGGCCAGCATATCCCGCACTTCGGCACGCTGATAGAAGCTGAAGCCTCCAATTACCACATACTGCCGCCCGCGGCGTCGCAGCGCTTCCTCAATGGGGCGCGATTGCGCGTTGGTGCGATAGAGTACCGCAACGCGCGTGCCGGGATTCCGCAGAATCTCGCGCTCAATCTGGTCCGCGATGAACAGCGCCTCGTAGTCGGCGTCCTGCGCTTCAAAGAGCCCTACCAGTGCTCCGGCGTCAGATTCCGTCCACAGCCACTTTCCTTTGCGCTGGACGTTGTTCGCCACCACCCGGCTGGCCGCTTCCAGGATGTTCTTGGTGGAACGGTAGTTCTGCTCCAGGCGGATGACGGCGGCGTTAGGATAGTCTCGCTCGAAGTCCAAAATGTTGCGGATATCCGCGCCCCGCCAACTGTAGATGGACTGGTCTTCATCGCCCACCACCGCCACATTGTCGTGGGTGGAGGCAAGCAGTTGCATCAGTTCATATTGGGTACGGTTCGTGTCCTGGTACTCGTCGATCATCAGGAAACGGTAGCGTTCGCTCAGTCGCTGTCGCAAAGCGCGGTCGTAGCTGAGCAGGCGAACACTTTCGAGCAGCAAGTCATCGAAATCGAGAGCGTTGGCCTGCTGCAGACGGTCCTGGTAATCCTCGAAGATTTTGGCGCGTCGCTCGCCATTCGGGTCACGGGCGGCCTTGAACCAATCCGCGGGAGTCTGGGCTTTGTTCTTGGCGGCGCTGATGGCCGAAAGCAGAGCTCGCGGCTGGAGCGTCTTTTCGTCCAAACCCAGGTTACGCAGGATAGCGCGCATTAACGAAAGCTGGTTGTCTTCGTCATAGATGGAGAACTCTCGCGTGAAGCCAGGACGCACGGCCGCTAGCGAATCCCCGTCCAAGCGCAGCAATCGGGCGCAAAAGGAGTGAAAGGTGCTCACACTGAGCCCGCGCAGTCCCGCCGGGTACCCTTCGCTCAACAGGCGCTCCACGCGGTCTTTCATTTCGCGCGCGGCCTTGTTGGTGAAGGTAACGGCCAGAATCTCGTAGGGAGATACGTTACGTGTGGCAATCAGATGGGCGATGCGATGGGTAATCACCCGGGTCTTGCCGCTTCCGGCGCCGGCCAGAATCAGGAGCGGTCCTTGTTCGTGCGCAACTGCCTGGCGCTGTTCGGGGTTTAGCCCTGTGAGAAAATCCATGGACAGAGAAGGGCCAATTCGAAGGTTGGCTTTTCCAGTCTAGCATGCGATGATGGTAGGGCCTAAGTTATTGATAAGATGATGTTTTTAAGGCGAGACATTCAAGCTCTTCAAGCAGCCCGCTCCCGGCTGTTTCGGGTACTTCGTGTTTCGCGACAGAATTGGGTAACCCTTGTCAATACAGTGACGCCTTCCCTAGTGTCGACAGATTGCGTACTCCGGCTGCTGAGGCCCTTTCGACAAGGGTTCTGGTGGCCGGTGACGAGCAAGCATCCGCCCAGGAGCAGGATTGTCCTTAGGAGACAGTCTTGTTAATCGAGCGGGAAGTTCTGGACAAGGCGCGCGGGGGAGACGATGCCGCCTTCAACCAGATCATGCAGGCTTATCGCAAGCGGATCTTTGGAACCATCGCAAGAATCATCAACCGGCCTCAGGATGTGGAGGACGTGGCACAAGAGGTTTTCGTACGCCTGTACTTTTCGTTGAAACAGTTGCGGGCGGCGGAAGTTTTCGAGCCCTGGCTTTACCGCCTGACGATCAATGCCAGCTACGACTATCTTCGTCGCCAGAAGCGTCGGGCGGATTCTCCGCTTGCAGATTTCAGCGAGGAGATGATGTTGCTGGCTGACGCGGATGCCAGTACGGCCACCTTCCAGGAAGAAAGGCGGCAGAAGGGCATTCGCGACCTGATGGATTGGCTCTTCAACCAAGTGTCTGAAGAGGACCGTATCCTGCTTACCTTAAAGGAAGTCGAAGGGCTTTCCTTGAAGGAGTTGCAGGAGATCTATGAGGTGAACGAGAATGCCCTGAAGGTAAGGCTCTTTCGCGCCAGGCAACGCGTCTTGCGTGCTTACGCAAAAGCAGGCAAGGAAGCGGGCATCTCCTCAGAAGGGTTAGAGGCATGGTGATTGCTTGGGCAAGTTTTCGGGCTTGGCAGTTTTTGTATGATCCTAGTACCGGCGAGGGATGTCTGCGATGGCTGCAGCATGTACAATGCTGACTACGGTAGGACAACAACGGTATTCCGGTGGGAATGCCATGCTGGGAGTCGCGCAGAGCGGTTTGGGGGGGGAACAATGAAGCGGAATCTTGAGAACGAACTGGACCTGGGATTCGCGGCCTACCGCGCTGTGGTGGCCGTGCCGGATGCGCGCCCTTCATTCAGCACCGATATTTGGAGCGCCATTGAGGCGAAGCGCGCCGCCCGAGTTTTTGGATTCTGGGCCAAAGCACTTACCTCCAGCGCGCTCGCCGCTAGCCTGGCGCTGGGTGTGCTTTCCTCAATGCCTGAGCGGCTGCCCGAGCCGGAATACCTGGCAGCCTATCTCGAAGGCAACGGGCCGGCGCCGTTTGATGCGGAATTGGGCTATTCCATCGTGGATTCGGAAACCTCCCGTTAAGACTTATAGCTGAGACGATCTCTGTATGCGCCGCCTTTCCACAACATTGCTCTGGCTGGTGCTGGTATTCGCCAGCGGTCTCACCATGGGCGTGGTGGGGCATCGCTATTTCGCGAAGGAAACGGCGGCACAGGACGCCCCGGAGAGACCCACCCGTGACCAGTTGCGGCATGACTACCTTTCCAAGTTGCGCTCACGCGTAGGTGCGGATGAGGCCCAGATCCAAAAGGTTGTGGAAATTCTGGACCGGGGTCGGACGACAGCGGACGCACACAAGGAGCGCGTGGAAGCGGAGATGCGGCAAATGCAGGAAAGCATGCGCGGCGAGATCCGTAGCGTGCTGCGCCCGGATCAGCTGGCCAAGTACGACGAATGGCGCGAAGAGCGCCGCCGCGAGCGTGAGAAACATGAAGCGGAACGGCGTGCTGCCGGTAACCGCTAAGACTTCCAGCGTTCGAGTTCGTCAAAGAAAGTCCCGCCGCCACGAACGAGTTGTTTGTCCGCGCATGGGCGACATCCC
>JAHCHD010000178.1 GCA_026129915.1 Bryobacterales bacterium | reverse complement strand
ATTACGACAACGACGGCTGGCCGGACGTGTTCACCGTTCACGGCAACGCGCACCACGAATACGTCCAGGAAGATACGCTCGCTCGCAATCGCGGGGACGGCAGCTTTGTGGACGTCTCGCGTGAGTCCGGTGAGTACTTTTCGCGGAAGTACGTTGGCCGAGGTGGCGCGGTGGCCGACATCGACAACGACGGCGATCTCGACCTGCTGGTGATTAACCTGAACGATGCTCCGCGGCTGCTTCGCAACGATGGCGGGAGTCGCCGTAACTGGCTGCTGGTGGATGCCCGGCTTGCGTTTCCGAGCGGACAGCGAACGGCGATTGGGGCGCGCGTTACGGTGCGCACGAACTCGCTCGTACAGGTGGACGACGTGAATCCGGTGCGCGGCTATCTGTCGCAAAACGACCCCCGCTTGCACTTCGGACTGGGCGACTCATCTGTGGCGACCGTGGAGGTTCGCTGGCCGGATGGCACGGTGGAGCGCCACGAGGGCGTAAACGCAAACCAGATCCTGAAACTGGTCCACCTCGCGGAGACAGCAAAACGATGAGGCGCGCGGGCACCATCGCGGCGCTGCTGGTGCTGCTTCTCAGCGTGCATGTGGCCACTGCGCCGCTAAAGCCGGTCTACGTGGGCACAAGGGCCTGCGGCACCTGCCACGATGGGCAGGCCTCCGGGCACCAGTTCACCAGGTGGGCCCAAACGAAACATGCACGCGGGTGGGACGTGTTGAAGCGGCCCGAGTCGGTTGCCATCGCCAGGCTCAGCGGACTACGACGCAATGCGTGGGAAGAACCCATCTGCCTGGGATGCCATACCACCGGATACAACGCGGAAGAGTGGCAGAAGGATGACGACTTCCGTATGGAAGACGGGGTCCAATGCGAGACCTGCCATGGACCAGGCAGCGAGTACATGCGGGAAGAGGTGATGCGGAATCGGGAGCAGGCAGTGCATGCGGGGCTTCGTCTCAGCGGCAAGCACGACTGCCTGGGTTGCCATATCGAGAAGAACTCCCATGTGACGGTGCTGGGCACGAAGCCTTTCAACCTGGAAGCGGCCTGGCCACTGATTGCCCATCCAAAGCAGGCGCATGGGAGACTGCCCCAACCTACCTCCCCTGCAACCACCGGAGCGCTTAGTGCGGAAGCAGAAGCGGTTCTGGCCCATCTGCAGAACACCTACAAGTCACCCTCGCGGCTGGCCTTCCGGCCATCCAGTTCTGAACTGTGGGTAACGCTGGAGGGTTCAGGCAGCATTGCCATTCTGGATGCGACGGCCCGGAAGAAGATTGACGAGATCCGCATAGGCAATGCGCCGTGCGACGTTGCGTTCACTCCCGATGGCGCATTGGCGTTTGTATCAAATCGCGAAGACGACACGGTCTCGGTGATCGATGCTTCGCTCAGGAAGGTGACGACGACTCTGCCCACCGGCGATGAGCCTCATGGCGTGCTTGCTGACCGCGAGGGTAAACACCTCTACATCCTCAATACTTCGTCCGACGACATCGGCGTGTATGATATCTCCACACTCAGCCGCGTGAAAACCCTCTCGGCTGGCCGCGGCCCCTGGTCGCTGGCAATGTCGCCCGATGGTGCCCGAATCGCCGCCACTAACACCTATTCGCACCTAACGGGGTTTCGGAAACCGGGGTACTCCGAAATCACAGTGATGGATGCGGACCTTGGCATCGTTACGGAACGCTGGAGGGTTCCAGACACGAATCTGATGATGGGTATCGCCTGGCATCCATCGGGTGAGTTCGCTGTTGCCACCATGAATCGCACCAAGAATCTGGTGCCGATGACCCGTCTGCTCCAAGGCTGGACCATCACGAACGGTTTGGCGGTGTTGTGGAAGGACGGCGCGGTGGACCAGGTGTTGCTTGACCAGCCAGGGCTGGGATTCGCCGATGCCACCGCCGTGGCAATGACGCCGGATGGCCGCTATGCGCTGGTCACCAGCGCGGGCACCAATCGCGTGGCCGTAGTGAATACAGCCAAGCTGGTGGATCTGGCCAGGAACGGCACGGCGGAGTTTCGCCGCAATATCCTGCCCAACCACCTGGGGCAATCCCATCGCTTCGTGGATGCCTATGTCGATGTGGGCCGGCGTCCGCGCGGCATCGTGGTGGCCCCCGACGGTACCGCGGCTTTTGTGGCGAATGCGCTGGATGATTCCATCTCGGTGATCAACTTGGCCACCCTGCGCCTTGAATCCGAAATTGGCCTTGACGGCCCTGCAACTATCACCAAAGTGCGGCGCGGTGAACAGCTATTCCATAGTGCCGCAATTACCTTCCGCCGCCAGTTCTCTTGTGCCAGTTGTCATCCAGACGGGCACGTGGACGGACTTAGCTACGACATTGAGGCAGACGGCATTGGCGTAAGCCCCGTGGACAATCGCACCCTGCGCGGCATCAATGATACCGGGCCTTTCAAGTGGGAAGGCACTAATCCATCACTGTCGCGCCAGTGTGGTGCTCGTCTATCGATCTTCTTCACGCGTATACAGCCCTTCACGCCGGACGAGCTTTCTGCACTCGATCTCTACATCACCACTATCGCGCGACCGCCGAATCGCTACTGGGAACCGGGGGTGCCGCTCACCCCCGCTCAGCGACGCGGCAAGGCGCTGTTTGAGCGTCAGGAGACTGTCACCGGACGCCCCATCCCGCGGGAAAACCAGTGCGTCACTTGCCACATGCCCCCTTACTACACGAACCGTCAGAAGACGGATGTAGGCAGCAAGCATGCATCCGACCGGCAGGGCATATTCGATGTTCCGCACCTCAACAACATCTACGATTCCGCTCCTTATTTGCACAACGGGATCGCGCACACGCTTGAGGAAATTTGGACCGTTCACAATCCCTACGACACCCACGGGGTAACTAACGATCTCACCAAGGACCAGCTCAACGACCTCATCGAGTACTTGAAAACGCTATGAAATGCCGCGTCTTTCTTCTCGTTATCGTGCTCACGGGTTTGGCTTTCGCCGAGCCCGGCACGCCCTATGTCTACAAGAACTGGCGTCAGTTCACCGTGGAGGACGGCCTGCCCAATGACCATATCTTCGCTGTGAAGTCGCAAGGAAACCACATCTGGGTGGGCACCGAAAATGGGCTTGCCCGTATCGACAAACGGAGCGGAAAGGTTGAGAGTTGGACAGAAGCAGAGGGCCTGCCGTGGCGCGTAGTAACCGGCATCGACGTAAACCCGCGAACCGGCGAAGTCTGGCTAGCGCTGTTCGGCGGTGGACTCGCCCGCTTTTCCGCTGGCCGCTTTGACCATTGGCACCAGATGAACAGCGGGATCGTGAACGATGTTGCCTACGGAGTGGCCGTTCAGGACGAGTTCGTTTGGGTAGCAACCACCGCGGGAGCCAGCCGCTACAACACCGTCACCAAGGAGTGGCAGATCTTCACCGAGAAGAATGCACCCATGGAGGAGATATGGAACTACGGGGTGCATTATCGCGATGGAAAGGTACACCTGGCGGTGTGGGGCAGTGGCGTCCTGGAATATGACGTAGCCACGCAGCGCTGGAAGGATTATCTGGACCCTGACGGTGAGATGGAAATTGACCTCTACCGCGATGACGGCATCATTCATGTGATCACCACGGCAGCGAACTACATCGACAAGACCTTGTGGGTTTCCACATACTTTGGGGCGTGCCGCTACGATGGGCGGAACTGGCGCGGCTACTACAACATGGATTCCGGCCTGGCCAGCGACTTCATCAACAACCTGCGCGGCCGCAGCGAGAAAGAGGCATGGTTCGCCACGGATAAGGGAGCCAGCGCCATTGTGGACGCTGCCACCAATACCTGGGTCACCTATACGCGGGATGCGAATTCAGCCACCGGACGGGCCGTCGTGACGCGCGACAAGACGGTGATTGAAACCGTCGAAATGGGTCTCAACCTTCCACACAATTACATCCTTGCGGTGGATATCGATGGGAACGATGTATTTGTAGCCACCTCTCATGGGCTGGCCTGGGGAATTGGCGACGGCTACTACCCAGGACTGCGTCCAGAGAGCACCGTGAGCCAGGATGTACGGAGGAATCAGCCATGAAGCGCGCATCGCTTTCCCTGCTCCTGCTCCTCATCGCCCTGCCTGCCCAGGAAGTGCCGCCGGGCGTGGAAGTGGACGCCCACACGCTGGAAGTGCTGCGCCTCATCAACACGAAAAATCCGAATCACGTGCCCGCACTGGGGCTCCAGGAAGAGTCAGCGTATGCGCGCACCGCGGATGATGTGACCCCTTTCGGTGCAGTGAAGCCCTACAAGCAACACTTTCTCCTGCAGATGGAGTACACCGGTCCAGGACGTGCCATACCGGAGCCTCAGAATGTGGATTCCGTGAAGATCGGCTTCATCGGGCCAATCGCGCCCACCGTTTCCGTGGCCACCGGCGGCGCCAGCCACGAGGAGGCTCTCGGAAAGAAGATGCTGCAGGGCGCCCAGCTTTCCATTGAGCACGCCAACCAACGGGGGGGATACCTGCGACGTAAGGTGCCCTTTGAACTCGTCGTTGCCAACGACAATGGGCTATGGGGATCCACGGGCAATGAAGTCATCAACATGGTCTACACACAGCCCACATGGGCGATCCTCGGGACCATCGACAGCGCCAACTCGCACATCGCGATTCGAGTGGCTCTGAAGGCGGAGATCGTGATGGTGAATACCGGGGACACAGATCCCACGTTCATCGAAACCAACATCCCGTGGGTGGCCCGCAATATCGGCGACGACCGGCAGATGGGCTATCTTCTGGTGGACTATCTCATCCGTAAGCGGAACCTCCGGCGTATTGGGATCATCCGCGCATCGAACCGGTATGGCCGCTTCGGCGTCCGTGAGATCAAGGACAGCGCCCGGCGCTTAGGCCAACCCGTCGTGATTGAGATGGCCTATAGGCTGGGCGGCGACGACTACTCTCTGCAGGTGGATCGCCTGAAGGAAGCCGGCGTGGATGCCGTCATCCATTGGGGCAACGCCCGCGAGGCTGCCATCATCCTCAATCAGCTTCGGGCTGCTGGAATGAACCAGCCCTATTTCTGCAGCGACCGCTGCATCTCCAGTGAGTTCACTCACCTCGCGGGCCACAATGCCGAGGGCGTGATGGCGGGATCCCCATGGAATCCGTTGCGCGAAGACCCGAAGCTGGCCGCGTTCCAGAAGGCATTTCGCAGTCGATTCGGCGAGGAGGCGGAAACGTATGCCGCGCACGCCTACGACGGCATGAACCTGCTGATCTGGTCCATCCAGGTGGCGGGCCTCAATCGCGCAAAGATTCGCGACATTCTGGCAACACGCGCCACGCCATGGCCCGGCGTCACCGGCGATATTCCGCTCACCTCCGTCCTTGACGACGGCGGCGACGTGTTCCTGGGGGAGTTCAAGCGGGGCGCGTGGATTTACCACGCTCGCGAGGACCTCGACATTCCTCGCGGGATCACGTCGGCGGAGGCGAAACGATGAACAGCAGATGCCGATGCGATCTTTCGCGGCGTGGTCTGTTGGCACTGCTGGGCGCTGCACCCGGATGGGCACAAACCCCATACAAGCCTAAGCCCCAGGTTCCCCTGCCCTACGAAAGTCCAAGCCCACGCGCATTGGAATGCGTACAGCCGCGGGAACTGCGAATTGGGTTCTTTGGACCAGACCAACCATCGCATCCCCGTGGAGGCACACTCTGGATGGGCGCCGCTCTTGCCGTTGAGGACGCTAACGCCGCAGGTGGATTCCGCGGCGCGCCCATTCGAGTGATTCCCCGCTGGAGCGATGATCCCTGGCGAGCCGGGGCTTCGGCCATTGTGAGGCTGGCCTATGACGAACACATCTGCGCACTGGTGGGCGGCGTGGATAGCGACACCACCCACCTGGCCACGCAGATCGCGGCAAAGGCACTGTTCCCGGTGATCGATCCTGTATCTACCGACGAGACCGCCAACCATGCAGGCGTGCCCTGGATCTTCTCCTGGGCGCCCGGCAACCGGCAGATTGCCCGCCAGATGCAGGATCTGCTCAGTGAGTCTCCCTTTCTACTGGTGTCGGGCACTGACCACGACTCCCGCATGCTCACCGCGGCCTTCCTGAAGGAGGGGCCGCGCCAGCCCGTCCTCCGCATTGATACCAGCGGCCTTGCCCACCCCGCCGTGCCTCGTGATGCGGATCAAGTGGTGGTGATTGCGCCACCCGCGTGTACCATCGCCTGCGCCGAATCGTTCCCCCATCACACGCGAATGGTTGCCGGACCCGCCGCCAGCAGTCGCCGGTGCATCCATCTTGCCGGACGAGTGAGAACGCCCGCCCTTTTGAAACCGGACAGTTCGCTGTGGAAACGGCTTGAGTCCCGGTTCGACGCGCCTGCGGATGCGTTTGCACAACTCAGCTTTGAAGCCACCTCCGCGCTCATCCAGGTGATCCAGGAAGTGGGGCCATCCCGGGCGGCTCTCCGCGAAGCACTGGCTTCCCGCATGCCCCCCGGCGGAAGGCGCCAGTTCGTAACCCCGAATACGATCGAAAAGGAGCTATAGACAATGACACTCGAGAACCTGCTGAAGGAAGCCAACGTGGCGCGTTCGATTGAACGAAAGGCGATCACGAACCCGGATGTACTGAACGAAGCATTCAGTTATGCCAAACCCAGTTCCTTCTCAAGGGGCCTGCGCCTGGAGCTGGGCAACTTTGTGATCCTGCTGATTTCGGGAACGGCCTCGATTGACGAAAGCGGACGGACGGTCCACGTCGGGGATTTTCGCGCGCAGTGTCGCCGCACATTCCACAACATTTCAGGGCTCCTGGTTAGCGAGGGCGCAAGCTGGAAAGACATCGTCCGTACCACCTGTTACCTGCGTGATATCGAGCGGGACTATGAAGCGTTCAACGAGGAGCGGACTGCATTCTACACGGAGCAGGAACTCGATCCACTTCCTGCTTCCACAGGCATCCAGGCCATTCTTTGCCGGCCAGATCTTCTGGTGGAAATCGAGGCGATCGCTATCTTCAGGAAGCTGTAGCCGCGCAGGTTGCGTTGAGCGGCACAAGGCGAGTCCATCCCAGGCGACAATCCCGGCAGCGCGTGGAGTGCCTTGGTGATCGTCGCCTGAGGTGCGCGGGCCTCTGCCCCAGCTCCCGCAGATGCGAAACCATTCCGGGGCCTTTGAGGGCGGCCCATTCCTGTCGCGACGTTGGGGTCTCCGCCGGACCGACTAGCAGGAAAAAGTGCCCGTGACTTCATACACCTGGTACTCTGCGTAGGCTGCGTTGGGAACGGGCACGTAGCGCCAGGAGCCCACGCTCCGGGTGAGTGCTCCCTGGATGGCTCGGGTGAGTTCGGAGGCTCGTGCCTTGGCGGGAATCGAATCGGGTCCAGGTGAGTTAACAGCGCCAATTTGCGTGGCAAGCGACAGCGGAACCAGCACGCCACCAATCGAGGACTTCACGCCAAAAACCCCGTTGGCCTGCACTTGAATGTTGGAGTGGGTCGCGGTGGGATTCTGCCGGTCCGCCCGCCACGCACCCTCAGAGTGAATGGTCCCCGAAGATCCGGTGTAGTTGGAATCGTTCACGTGTCCAATTACGCCGCCCGCCCCGGTGCGGTTAATCTGTGCAACCTTGTATGCTTCTCGGGTCCATGCGCGGGCGACAATTGCGAGTGCCACAGGAATACTCCTTCAACCCTCTGTATTTGGAAATCCGACTGACCCAGAATACGGGGTAGATCAACGCCGTGCAAGAACAAAATTGATGCGTCAGGATGGGCCGTTGTGAGCGAAAGAGGGTTGCCATTTGGCTGCAGGGGATACCGCCTGCTGCGGGGTGCTTTCGCTTCAGGCGTTTCGAACCCGCCATGCCGGGCAGCGGCGGATCAGCCCCCGCGCAGAACCCCGGCATCACGCAGTTCGGTTTGGCCGCCGCTTTCGGGTTTCCGCCAGGAACACGCCCAGGAGGCCCATGGCGAATTGCATACTCACCCGATGGGACGAGCGCTGGAAGGGCTCCCCGCCTTCTCTCTTGTTACTCTGCGAAACGCCGCCAAGGAAGCCATGAGCGCTCAGCCGCGAAATGCATCCCTGCAGAGCGCGTTGTGCCGCCTGCTCCCACGCGGGTTCGGCCACGCCCAGCCGTTGAGCGATGCGCAGCGCTGCGCCAATACCCGCGGAGCCGGAGGTATCCGGAGCTACTTCGGGTTCCGGGAGAAATGCGCACCAAAGCCCATCGGCACGCTGAAACGGTAGCCCCCATTGCAGCGAGCGCCGTAACTCATCCAGCAAGTCGCGCGGGCGTTCATTCGTTGGAAGCGCGTCTAGGGTGGCCGCCAGCCCGAGTGTGTACCAAGCTACGCCGCGTGCCCATCCCAGGTAGGTGCGCTCTCCGGAAACCTCGTCCTGGCGGAGATAGAGGTTCCCGTCGCGATCCTGCAATCGATCCCGTGCGCCACGCAGGTGAACCAACACCTGCTCCTTTAGTTGGAGATCGCCACGTTGCATGGCTAGTACGGCAAGCGGATAGGCAACGGTGTAGTTCGTTTCGGCCACGATGCGCGTGCCGCCCTGAAAGTGGCCGGCGGCGCTACGGCGGCTCTGTAGGATGCGGATCACCGTTTCCAGGGCGGGGTGGCCCGGCATCATCCGCGCTATCGCCGCAGCGGGCAGGGTCTGCTCCACACCTCGCCGGAAGGCTTCTGTCCCTGCTTCTCCACTGTCGTCAAGGAACAGCCGCAAATAGCGGCGTAGAGCATTGGTTTGTCCGAGGGCATGGAGCCCCTCCGTCACGCAGCCTGCGCGCCAGTCAAAATCCTGCACCACGTCGAGTGAGCCCATTCGCCTTGCATATTCTCCCAGCGCGGGCAAGGTGCCTGGCGCCAACAGAAACGGGTGGATCGCAGGGGCCTCCCGGCGGCGCTCTACGCTGGCGCTCAGAATAGAGCGTCTTGACGAGCCGGCATCCGCGCGCAGCAAAAGGCCCTCGCGCGATGCCGCCGCCCCATCCGCTTCCGAAAGCGGAACAAAGTAGGGGTCAAAGCGCGGAGCCATACTTACGGTCACCAGGGCCAGAAGTTTCCCGCTCTTGGCAAGCCGCACCGAGATGTTTCCGAACTCGCGATAGTCGTTGCCAATTGCGAAGCCAACTCCTGAGGCGCCGCGCAGCTCGCCGGGCCATCGCAGCAGAACGCCCTCGTCCTTGCCGGGCTCCATGGAATGCTCCGCGAAGCCGGCAACCGGAATGGGCGTCCCCGCACCATCGATCGAGGCATGCACGAAACGGCAGGGGCTGGCATTGGGGCTTTGTCCTGCCAGCACGGAGGCGGTGGCGGCCCCAAGCATGCTGGCAGGAAACGCACGCCGAGTGAACGAACGGCGGCTCAACAAGGGCAACGGGCTCATACCCCCAGAGTCTATCGTTTCCGCTCAGCGATCGCCGCGCGGGTGATCATGCTTTGGCATTCAGACTTTTTAGCACCCGGCCAGCGTTGTCAGTGACCTGATCAAAGAAGCGCGGATAGCAAGCGCTTCTGTACACGGAACTTAACCCAGTGCGAGCGGAGATGGTGAGCCGTGCGGTGGACTACCCGTGGTCGAGCGCGCGGTCGCTTGCGGGA
>JAHCHD010000177.1 GCA_026129915.1 Bryobacterales bacterium | reverse complement strand
ACGTATTTGTGCAGTTTTGAAAACGCCTCCGGTCGTCAAACGAAACAGGCTGTTCGTCGCGCCGCGGAGGCCGTATGCAAGTGACCCTCATGCGTGGTCACCGAGATTGGTACTGGTTTCCCGTTGATCTCAAAGGCAGTCTGCGCTCATCCCCAGGAATCCACTCTGGCGCCCACCTCGGTATTCCGCTTGTCTGCGCGTCTGTCCGGCTGCGGTCCCTGTTCTCGAGATCGAAGAGCACTTTCGTTTCTCCGTACTTCGCCACTCTCGCATCAAAGTGCTCAACGATCAGCTTCGCTCTCACCAATAGAGCGAGGGTCTCGCGATGGTCCAGGTATCGATCGAGCATGGCGACAGCGGATGCTTCGTCCAGGTTGCGCAATGCGTGGAGCAGTTGACGGTCGCAGCGCTTGAGGATTGCGGGGTTCCGGAGTGCGCGGTTCCGGCGGAAGGCCCGTGTGTGATCCACCATCCAGAGTTGCCAGTCGCCAGTAATCAGTAAGTTGCCCAAGTGGCGGTCGGTGTTCCCAATCAGTTCGTCGAACACCCGTACCGTCTCCACCTGACGAGTCCATCGTTCGGGATCTGGCGCATCCACCTTCTTCTCGAACCGTTGCCTGCCTGACATGGCAACGTCGTCCACCCACCAGGTCACTGCGCCGCGATTAAGGCCCACTTTCCGTTCCACGCTAACCGGAACCATGTCCAACCCGAGCATTTCCGATAGCTCATACGCCGCTACGTTAAATTTGTAGGAGTCGCGAAAGTAGAGCTGTACGGCCCTTGATGTACGCAGAACATCTTTCCGTTCGTCGATTATCTGCAGATGGGCATCATGTACCAGCCCATTGCTCGACAGGGTGATCCGTTGCGAATGTGTAACCCCTTCCCCAACATCCCGAGAATCGACGAGCTTCGCCGACCGCAGGAATGCCTTCTTCTCATCGTCGGTCATTACCTGGGTATCCCCCGAAAGAGTTGGTGAGAGGAGGCTCAGGAGCAGGATTACAATGAAGAATTTTGCCGCAGACATCCGGTTCATAGCGGGACTCCTATTGAGATAGGCGCAAACCGCTTGGCAGATCTCGCAACGATTGTGATTAATTCGCGACCAACCGGACTCCGTTGGGAATAGCAATCGGATGAGCCAGCCCACAGGTAAGGAGCCTTGCTTGGTGATACGCGATCCCCGGACACCCCGCGTGGCTCCAGTTCAACCGTAGAATGCAACGGTAGACTTCCAGCAATCGAAGCCCGAAGAGAGAAACTGGCGGAGCTTAGGCTCCAAGCCCGGCTTTCGCAGTTCAGGGCATCGAAGGGCGATGCATGTTGCAGATTCAGTCGGGGCAGGGCGCAGGTCTTCACCACCTCAGGGCTGTGTTCAGGCCGATTGGGCTGCTGCGGACGCTCTGATGCGTGGTGCGGGTTGCAAGGGTAGCGCGCGATGTATTTTGTCCAGTAGCACCTGCAGTTCGCTCGCCGGTTGGGTGCAGCGCGGCAGCATCAGCCATCGGCCGTCCGGCGTCACCACCCGCGCGATTATCACCTGCACCCAGCCCGGACAGTGGTCTCGTGAATAGCCTCGGCGCGCCTTCGGATTCTCCTCCAGTTCGCCCTCAATGTAGACGCTCGTCAGATCGTAGAGCAGCACCGCAAAGTCCGCCGCGAACAGCTCGGCCCGCTTGGGTCGCCGCCATACGAACAGTTCCGTCTCATGCTCCAGGATGCGGTCCAGACAGCGAAAGAGCCGGTCCTTGGCCGCGACGCGGAAGTCCTCTCCCCCGCGGGGCATCCATGCCGCTTTCCACAAACCAGTGGCGATGCAACCGAAACTCGCTACCCGGTTCCAGGAGCCGGTTCACCACCAGCAAGCGCAGCACCTTCTCCCCGCTCAGCCGCACCTGGATGCTATCCACCGCATCTTCCGGCAGTGGCTGGTCCTCGGGAAACAGGCTCAGGTTCCGGTAGCGTTGCCCCTGCTCGTCAAAAACGTCCCGTATCTTACGCCAGGCCGCCTGCTGCTGGTCATCAATCTCGCCAGCTCTAGCACCGCCCGCTGGACGCGCTTGCCGCCGGGCACGCGCTGGTTCTCCACCACGCTGAAGTAGCAATGGTTCTCTCCGTCTTTCTTACGGCTGGTGGAACGCAGAAACACGGGATCGGCCGAATGCCAGTTTCTGGCCAGCCACGAATGAGCGGAGGCCTTCACTCTGCCCGATTTCCGGACACCTTCATTGCACGATCAATCGCTCACGGGCAAAAACAACCACTCCAGGCCCGATTTGCGCCTCCAACTGCAAGAGTCGGGCTAGCCAGCCTGAAAACCCAAATCAGCACCCTAGGCGGCCACATCGCCACCAAAGCCGCAAGGCGGTGAGTGCGCGCAGGCCTGCGCATAGCGCGAACCACAGGCGCTACCGCGACGTTAACGGCTCATCCATTGAGCAAAAGGCGAAACTGATCGCGAGATCCTGCGGGGTCGCCCGAAGACGACTGGTACCGGGCAGGCTGCCGTCGCGGGGTTCTGCCTCAGTCGTTCCGTAGCACCTCTGTTGGCGCGACGCTGGCCGCGCGGCGGGCCGGTGGAAGCGCGGCGGTCAACCCGATGGCGGCCATCACCAGCAGGGTGGCGATGTAGGTGAGCGGATCGGTGGGCTTCACTTCCCAGAGGAAGCTGCCGAGGAGATGCGAGACCGCCCACGTAGCCGGAAGCCCGATGAACAGCCCTGCCGCAATCAATGCCAGCGACTCGTTGCCCACTAGCCGCAGGAGGTGTGCCCTGGTTGCACCGAGCGCGATGCGCACTCCCAACTCGCGGATCCTCCGCTCCACGGAGTAGGCCAGCAACCCGTGGAGTCCGGCAAAGATCATCACCAGCGCCACCCCGCCAAAACCGGTGCATAAGGTGGCCAGCAGACGCTCTCTCTGGATGGTGTCGTCGCGCAGGCGCTCGAGAGTGGTTATGTTCGTCACCAGCAGTTCGGGCATCTCTTCGCGAAAGGCCTGTCGCAACGCTGGCACGATCTCCGTGGGCTCTCTCGTGGTCTTCACCAAGGCGACCTGAAAGGGCCGTCTCTCCTGTTCGAGCGTCGTCCAGATCATTCCCTTGAACTGCCCGGCGCCGTCCTGTTTGGGGCCGAACCAACGATTGGCGCGGACAACGCCAATCACATCCATCGCTTCTCTGGCATCGAAAACCTTGCCCGTGGAGACCGATTGGCCGATGGCGGGGAGATCGGGAAAAAGGGATTGCGCCAGGTCCTCATCGATGATGCAGACGCGGCGTCCGGAGGCGTGGTCTTCCGGCCGGAAATGGCGCCCAGCGATCAAGGGAGACGAGAGCGTTTCGAAGTAGTCCGCGGAGACGCTGTTCCGCAGAGCCATGATGTGGCCGGTGCTTCCCGTGGAACTGTGCACCGTTGCGGACATCATCCAGTTCGACATCGGCGCCATGTGTGCAAGGGTGGCAGCGCTGGCGCCGTGAAGTGACGCAAGCCGGGCGCGCAGGGGCTCCGTGCGGCCCGTCTGCAAGTCGAAGACGGAACGGCGGGAAACGCCTTCGCGTTGGGGCGCCTGCTCCAGAAATGCCACCAGTACATGCTCCACCTCATAGCCGACGGGCTGGGTGGAAAGGTTGTAGAGAGTGCGGAGCATTAACCCCGCGCCGCATGCCAACAGCACGCCCACCGCCACCTGCGCGGTTACCAGCGCCCGATTCAGGAAAAGGCGCGACCGGTGCTGGGTGAGGGAGCGGCCGGCCGACGCAAGCTGAGCGGAGAGGCGCCCGCGGGTGGTCTGCCACGCGGGCAGCAGCGCGGAGACCAGCGTCGCCAGAATCGTCACGGCCAGGGTGAACAGGAGCACCGTGCCGTTCATCCGGTAAGGCAGGTCGAGCGGCGCGGTGGCTTTGCTCAACAGAGAAACGAAGCGCAGAGAGAACGCGTGCGCCAGCAGCAACCCGAAGAGCGCTCCACCCGAACAGAGCAACAGGCTTTCGAGCAGAAGTTGCCGCATCACCCGCACCCGCGACGCGCCCAGCGAAAGACGAACGGCAATCTCGTGGCCCCGAGCCGTTCCTCGCGCCATCAGCAGACCGGCTACGTTCAGACACGCCAGCAGCAGCAGCAGCGCCACGATCCCGAGGAGCAATCGCAAGGCTTGCCCGTATTGGCCCCGCAGATCGTTGAAGCCGCCGGCACCGCTCTGCAATTCCATACGAAACATCTCGGGGGTCGCCTGGGAACTGGCGTCGGCCTTCTTCCATTCCGCAATATCGGTGTGGACGAAGTTCCGCAACAAGGTGGTCAACTCCGCCTCGGCGCTCTCCCGCGAGACGCTGGGCCGCAGCCTGCCCATCGCCTGGAACCACACGCTGCCACGCTCGTTCCACGAATCAAAGCCGGTAACGCGTCCGTACGATTCCAGCGGTAGCCAGAAATCGGCAGGCTGGGCGGGAGAGTCTCCCGAAAAACCCGGCGGCATCACGCCGACGATCTCGAACGCCGTGCTGCCGACAGTGATCGAGCGGCCCAACACCGCCGGATCCGCGGAAAAGCGCTGCTGCCATGTGGAGTGGCTGAGCACCACCACCTGTTGCGTCGACTCTCCGTTAACGTCACTAGCCTGCAATCCTCGGCCCAGCAGGGGCGGAATGCCAATCGTGTCGAAGAAACAGGTGGAGACGAATTGCGCGCGCGGCCGGATCTCCCACGGTCCGTTGCCCGACTCCGCATAGCTTCGCACCAACCGCGAACTCCCATAGAGGCACGAGAAGCTCCGCTGCGCGCCAACGATCTCGCGGAAGAGCGGGTACGAGAGCATCCATCGGTCGTTCCCACCGCTGGTCCACCGTCCGGGTTGTTTTAAGTGTGGAACGACTTCCATCAGGCTGTCGGGGTCCGCCACTGGCAACTTCCGCAACATCACTGCTTCCACCATCGAAAAGATCGCGGTGTTGGCGCCAATTCCGAGGGCCATCGTCAGGAACACGGTGATCACGAAACCACGATTCACCGCGAACGACCGTAGAGCGAAGCGGATGTCCTGCCGCCACTCATCCATCCAGCGAGGAAGCCAGTGTCTGCGGCTGTCTTCGGCGAACTGGAGCTGGTTGCCGAAGGCCCGCCGCGCAGCCTCACGGGCCTCCCGTTCGGGCATACCTGCGTCACGAAGTTCTTCCGTCTTCATCTCGAGGTGCAAGCGCATCTCCTCGGCCAACTCCTCGTCGTGGCTGTCGCGATTGAGGATTTCGTCCACCTTCCGCTTCCAGAACATCGCGTACCCCCCCCCTATGCCGTGAGCACTGCCTGAATCGCTCCCACCATCCGCGTAAATTTGCCAGTTTCCACCGCAAGCTGCGTGCGCCCGGCGGGTGTCAAACGGTAAATCCGCGCTCTGCGGCCCGTGTCCGTTAAGCCCCATTCGGCGTCCACCCATTCCTTTCCCAACAAACGCTGCAACGCCGGATACAGCGAGCCCTCGCCCACTTGCAACACCTCCGCTGAGACGGCCAGCAGGTGCTGGGCAATACCGTACCCATGCAAAGGCCCGCGGGAAAGTGTTTTCAGAATAAGGAGGTCAAGAGTGCCCGGAAGGAGTTCCTGGCTGGCGTCCGTCGATCGAGGCATAGACAAACGATACATCGAGAAACAATGCATTGTCAAACGATTCCGTCTTCCCGCAGTGCTGGAGGATGCGGGCTCGGCCGGGGCTCGGCCGGGACAGCGTGAACTGAGCCCTTGGCGTTTCTGGCGAAGGGGACGCTCCCACATGCTGGAGCTTTTTGATGTGATATGTCCGCTCGTGTGAGACATCTGCGACGCTTCGGCGCGATCTCGGGAGATGCACGATGCATCTTTCCCGGAAATTTCCTGCATTTGGCTTCGCCGGCCTTGTCCCCACGAACCTGATGCGATTGGATGGCTTCCGGAGCGAGGCAGGTCGCGCATCGCGGCACGCACTATTGCGGCGAAGCCAACGGCACCGGCTCAGGTGGTCCCGCTTCAATCGACTCACCCGCAAGTGCGTCCCACCCTGCCGGGTTCTGCATCCCTACCCCGAGGAACGCTTCTTTGCGTCATACAACTTAGGCAAAAGCCGTATGCGGTAGCTCCGCACGTACGGATTTGTGCGGGGCGGTCTTTTGCGGCTTTCCCAACCGCGACCAAAGATTTGGGAATGTAATCCATTCAGTAATTTTGTGGTACAGTTTCAGAGTTTTATATGCTAAACTCTCCAGTGGATCCGGGTAACGATACTGTAACCGCGGTATTCTTGGTGGCTTCCCTTGACGCCCCACGGATCTTTGGCCTACCTGAGCCAGATTGACCGTTGCGTTCCGACGCCGTTCTCGTTTAGCGTTGTTTGCTTAATGAGAGACCTCTGGTCCACGTGTCCCTCTGTGCCTCTCCTCCGTTTGTATTCAAGAAGCTAAACAGACGCGCCAAACACCGTGGTCAGTGGCTTTGTTGCTTTGGCATATCTCGCAAAGGTGGAGAGGATTGTTATGATCGAATACTTCAAGTTTCATTCTGAACGTGTAGCATCCTCCAGATATACTCACGTTCATTTTCTTCTTGCGCTTACTCTTTTGCTCAGTCTGGTGCTCAGCCCTGTTGGTGCCCAGGAGCGTGTGGGTTCCATCATTGGAACGGTTACTGATCCATCGGGTGCTGCCGTTCCCGGTGCGACGATTTC
This sequence comes from Bryobacterales bacterium, assembly GCA_026129915.1. Lineage (GTDB taxonomy): Bacteria > Acidobacteriota > Terriglobia > Bryobacterales > Bryobacteraceae > JACTMJ01. Next base: position 2,994 of record JAHCHD010000177.1, on the reverse strand, counting down.
GATATCAGCGGCAACTATCACTACTTCCGTTGACCTGCAGAGTGACGCTTCAGGCAACTTTCAGGCTCTTCAACTGCCAGCCGGCAAGTACTCGGTAACGGTGTCGTCCCCGGGCTTCGCGGGGATGCGCAAGCCGGACATTCCGGTGGAACTGGGACGGTCCACCCGCGCCGATTTCGTTTTGGAGATTGGCCAGGTGAGCGAGCAGGTCGTCGTGACTTCTGATGCCATCCTAGTGGACTCCCAGTCCAGCGCATCGGCCGTGATCGTGGACAGGCAGTTTTCTGACTTGCTTCCGAAAGGTCGCAGTTTCTATGATCTGATCGCGATTGCTCCTGGAGCCCGTCCAGAGAGCAAGACGGGCGGTGTGCAGGTAGATGGTGCCTCCGGATCGGAAAACACCTTCTATGTGGATGGCGTCGAAGTTACGAATATCCAAACGGGAGTGCTCAGCAGTCAGAACCGCATCCCGGTGGAAATGGTGGAGCAGACGCAGATCAAGAATGGCGTCATGGAAGCGCAGTATGGCGGCGCCATGGGTGGGGTGATCAACGCGGTAATGCGTGGCGGTACCAATGAGTATCACGGCCAGGTTGGCTTCTACTTTGACAACGATTCCATGAAGGCCCGCCCCCGCCCCAGCCTCCGGGTGAGTCCCTTTGATGACGATGTGGCGGAGTATTTCGACAACAAGCAGGATGACTACACCACCAAGAACCCAATCTTTACCATTGGCGGACCAATCGTAAAGAACAAGCTGTTTTTCTTCACTGGCTATATGCCTGTTTTCACCAATACAGCGCGCAACGTCACCTTCAATGTCGATGACTCCACGCGCCCCTTCAGGTCCACTGAGCGTCAGCACTACCTGACTAATAAGTTGGACTACAACGTCTTCTCCAAGCTCAGAGTCGCTGGATCCTGGACGTGGAATCCTTATGTCAAGCGCGGCGTCCTCCCCTCTCGCCAAGGTACAGATGATCCGGATTCAGGATGGCAGGGGCAAGGGGAGTACAACGCAGGTAACCTTTTCTCGTATTCCGCAGACTACATGCCGACGCCCAAGATGGTAGTCTCTTTCCGCGGTGGGTATCATTTCAATAATCACAAGACCAACTATGGTATCTCCAGCGATACATCGGTCTATTACAGCAATGTGCCTCCCGCCAGCCTTGGTGTGCCTCAGAGCTTAATTGCACCCGCGGGTTACGTGACCTATGCGCCTGGCGCGACGTTCTTCGACGCCAACAAACGGCACAACTACAACTTCGACGTCTCCTATGTCGCGGACTTCCTCGGGCAGCATACCTTCAAGGGCGGCTGGCAGATGAACGAGCTTGGCAATGAAGTTAACACGCAGACCTGGGCCAGTGGCTACTACCGCTATTACTGGGGACTGAACTACCGATGCGTTACCAGCCAGTGCTCCGGACAGCAGACCGGCACCTTCGGCTACTATCGCTACCGCGAGATCGCTACGCGCGGCGATGTTTCGAGCAACAATCAGTCGCTATTCTTCCAGGACACCTGGCGCGTCAATCGCATGTTGACGTTGAACTTGGGAGTTCGCACGGAGCGTGAGTTCCTGCCGAGCTTCTCGTCGGACAAGACCATCCCGTCCCGCGCCATCGAATTCCCATGGCAGGACAAGTTCTCCCCGCGGCTCGGCTTTGCCTTTGACCCTGGCGGCAATGGCAAGACTCGCATCTATGCCTCGTTCGGCTATTTCTACGACATCATGAAGTATGAGTTGCCAAGGGGCAGTTTCGGCGGCGACACCTGGAATGACTACTTCTTCTCTCTGGATGATTTCAATTGGGTGAACAGCAATCAGGGTATCCCCTCGGATCCCACCAATATCCGGGGCCGGTTCTTCGAGACGATCAACTGGCGCATTCCATCAAACGATCCCAATGACAACACGATCGATCCGAACTTGAAGCCCATGAAGCAGCGGATGTTCGATTTCGGCATGGAGCGGATGGTGGGCTCCAACCTGGTGGCTTCCGCCCGTTATACGAACCGTCGTCTCATCCGAACGATTGAAGACGTAGGTACGCTGGGTCCCGACGGTGAGATTTATTACATCGGTAACCCTGGCTTCGGAATTACCGCGGATCCGAAAACGTGGGATTCGGGCTTTCCCACTACCCCCAAGGCTCGCCGCGACTATGACGCCGTGGAGTTCCGCCTTGATAAGCGCTACTCCGACCGGTATCAGTTTGCGGCTAGCTACACCTGGAGCCGCCAGTTTGGGAACTATTCCGGCCTGGCCAGTTCCGACGAAGATGGACGCACCAGCCCGAACGTCAACCGCTACTTCGATCTTCCGTGGATCTACTACACGGAGCAAGGCCGTTACGCGGAAGGCCGTCTCGCAACTGACCGCCCTCACACAGTCAAGTTGTTCGGCGGCTACGTTCTGGGCAACAAGCTAGGCGCGACTACGTTCGCGCCGAACATTCTGCTCTATTCCGGCACACCGCTCACCACGGAGGTTGATGCCATTTCCACCACGCCCGTTGTGCCCTATGGCCGTGGCGACCTGGGCCGCACCCCGGTCTTTTTCAACACGGACTTCAACGTGATGCACGAGTTCAAGACGATTGGATCCAAGGAGAACCTGCGGGTTCGGCTGGAATTGACAATTTTCAATCTCTTCAACAGTGCGACTGTGACCAACCGCAATATCCAACTGCAGAATTCCAACGACGGTCAACTGCAATTCGATCACGAAGCGGATATCTTCCAGGGCTTCAACGCCCGCAACCTGATGAGGGAGCAGGATATGCGCATCAACCCGATCTATGGCCTCGCAAGCGGATTCCAGCAGCCCCGAGGACTACGTTTGCAGATGTCGTTCTACTTCTAACCTTCTAACCACATCCGACCGAAACGAAGCGCCCCGGGGTCCTCGAAGCCCCGGGGCTTTTTCTGTGTTCGGTGAAAGCAATGGGGACATCCTCGCATTGAGGTTTTCGCCGTGCCCCTACC
>JAHCHD010000176.1 GCA_026129915.1 Bryobacterales bacterium | reverse complement strand
AACGTAAGGCCCGGCAATTCAACGATGGTGCGAGCCAAACTTGTTGCCGCCTAGCAGTTCCCCGATAAGAGGGTGCGTCTGACCGGAATCGCAGAGTGTCGTAGCCAAGTATGGCTTCGTTCTTGCCCGCTATCTTGAAACTGTCGTCGTAGACATCCTTGCACGTTGGTGACGGCGCCACGAGATTTTGAGGAGAAAACGGCTGCTGATAGTATGTTGAGATTGCCTTCACCGCATCTGAAATGACGACCTGCTTCCGCTCATGAGGTAGGAATATGGTTCGAGCCTCAAGGCCGTTATTGTGTTTCCCGGTTTCCAGTGACCACTTAACTCTTGCTCCGTCACTCCGAATCGCCATGGCGCGGTCAAATTCAAACTCCCCGTTCACTATCTCCCGACTATGTATTGTCATCGGAATGAGCTTGCTGATTTCCGGGCGTTGTTTCATGGATTGCCCGATTACAGAAGTACATAGTAATACGCCGCTTACGAACAAGATGTTCTTCACCATTTATGCTTCCTCCTTTGAGGATGTTTCAAAGGCCTTGACAATTAGAGGCGCTGCAGGGGCACAATGGAGTCATGCATGCGTACTCGATGGCAACGCAGCCCGCTTCGAACCCGGAATCGTAGTGCTGATAACAAGTGGATCCGTAGCTTGGTGCACCTAAGCAGTTGTATTGATGACATGCCATGAGCGGTGTTTCGCTTCCTGAGGCCCCAACACAACCAAAGTCTGAATCACACGTCAAACGCAAGGAATAAAAGCAGCCTATTTCGCATGCCCTACCTTGATAATGCTCGCAAGGTGTTCCGGATGCATAGGTGTGTGATAAAAGCGACATCACAAAACCAATTGCTCCAGCAACTATCGTACTGAATGCACGTGAGGATACATCCATGGCCGCAGCGTACTCTCCGGTAGAGCCGCTGTCAAGTAAACTTTTTGGGGCGGTTGGCGCGGAAGTGGTTGAGGCATTCCGGGTCGCGGCAGGGATGCGAGTCACCCCGCGCCCCCACGCAGTTCCGTACGTGCGCTGCTAGTGCATACGGCTCCTAGCTCGGATGTTTGGCGTCAAAGCGCACTTGCGGATAAGGGTGCGTAACTGCTTCCTTTCCCGCGCCACTTGGCGCACACCCGCTAGCCCCCCGATGGAACCCAATACTCTGGACACGCGATTCCCGCTCTGTGTCGGGGACGTGCCGGTCTGTGTCGGGCAGGTACCGGTCTTGCTGATGTTCTCCGTGCTTTGCGTGCTTCCCTCCACCATCTCCGCCTTACGGGCCATTTGCTCCCGCTCGTTGTTCGGCAGCTTCACGGGTACTACCACCCCACACATCCAGATACGGCTGGCCGATTCCTCAGCGACCTACACGCCAGCCGTGCGGCTCTCGCCTTCGCTGGGCGGACTGCCGTTGTTTCCTCGTTCAGTCATCGCTGAGGTCTCCCGGTTCTCGTGCATGCAGTTTCCCGGCGTGCATGGGGTCTGCAACTACGTGGGATCGCCGCCGGGCTCGCGATAGCGCCCGGCGCCTGGTGGCCTTCCCCCTCTGTCCTCGGGGTCGGCATTCCAGACTTGTTTCTCGAAGCTCCATACCCAGCCCACCGGCGCCTTTGTCTACGCTTCGATGCTGACCTCACGATCAACCCCGCAAGACTCAAGGTCAGGATGGTTCGCTATTCCTTTCCTGTAGGACCCTTTCATTCCCAACTACACGCCGGTTTATCCCGACGCTCGGACATGCACCACTTTTCCATTTCCGCCAGCGACGAGCACTTCCGCGTGGATGAGACGCTAGTGGAGCACGAGGCGGATCGACTAGGTCAACTTCACCAGCACGGCGTACACGGCATCCTGCGCGGACTTCATCTGCATGGCCTGCATGGCCATCATCGCGGACATGATGTTCGTCATTACCGCCATGATGGTGCAATGTGCCGCCGACAGTGCGGCGATGACCGACCAGATCGCCGCCGCCACTGCGTTCACCCCGCCGAGGAGGGTGATCGCGGTCTTGTGGGCTGTGGCATTTACGGCACTTACCGCCGCGTGCACGGACGTGGGATTCCGCTTGGACATCTTGATGACGGACCCGGACTTTGGATAGGAAGCAAGCACTGCCATTCGATCTCCTTGATCGACACGCGCGAATACTTGCCGCGGTGGACCATCAGACTGCGCGGCCCGGTATGGCGAGGCGCAATTCCGGTGACAGCACGAGTTCATGAACCTGTGCTGTCACCGGAATCCCCGTCGGAATCCCAGTCGAATCTCCGTCGTGCCATTCGTCGTGCCATTTAGCCTACCTCCAGGCCGAGGGTTTGTAAGAAGAATCGTTCCTGCGCGATGCGGACGCCTTATTCTCTGTCGCGTTTCGCTTTGCCGGATTGGGGGTGCGGGTCAGTTTGGTTGCGCGCGGTCCAAGGTGGCACCGCTGACGCGACGGCGGCTGGGGATGCGGGGAAACGCGCAGGAGTTCAGCAGCGGGTTGTGTCTGTCGCCGCCTTCCGGGCTTCGGGGAGAAGGCCTTCCGCTTCCCACTGGCTTACGTCCGTGGCAAGCGTTACTGGCAGCCCGCCGGGCCTGGCAGAGCTGCGGCTTCGCCGCGTTGCTTTCTGCTGATGGTAGATGAACCCATGGCAGCACAGTTCCGTCGCCCCGTTGGGGCTGACACGGGCTCCGGCGCGGGGCAGTGGTTTCGCGGGGAGCCCCCCGGGAATGGAGTTAACGGTACGACATCAAGAGACGGGTTAGTCGAGGGATTCGCTGATACGCCCGTCGCGCATGGTCACGGTGCGATGGCCGAAGGAGGCGGCTTCCGGGTTATGGGTGATCATAAGCACGGTCTGCCTGAATTCCTCGTTCAACTGGCGCAGAAGTTTCAGTACGATGGCGGAGTTCTCGGTATCCAGATTGCCAGTGGGCTCATCCGCCAGCAGGATTTCCGGCTGATTCACGAGCGCGCGGGCAATGGCGACCCGTTGCTGTTCGCCTCCCGAAAGCGCGCGCGGCTTGTGGTGCATGCGGTGCGAAATGCCAAGCACCTCCAGCACACGTTTGAACTCAGCGGGAGGGCGCTGGGGCAACCCGGCAATGGTGCGCGCAATGGTGATGTTCTCTTCCGCGGAAAGGATCGGCAGCAGGTTGTACTTCTGGAAAACGAAGCCCACGGTGACCTTCCGCAAATTCGTACGTTGCGCGTCAGAGAGCCGCATGATGTCTTGCCCGGCAATCTTTACGATGCCGGAAGTGGGCTTCATCAGGCCGCCAAGAATGTGGAAGAGCGTGCTCTTGCCGGAGCCCGACGGACCGATGACGGTGAGGAAGTCGCCCCGCTGCACGGTGAGGTCCACCCCGCGCAGTGCGTACACATCCACATCACCGGCGCGATAGATCTTGCGCAGGTCGCTCACTTCGATGATTGGTTCGCTACTCATGCACAGGTTCGCTATTCATAAGAAAGTGCCTCGATGGGATCCTGGCTGGCAGCGCGCCACGCAGGGTAGAGCGTTCCGAGCAGCGCCCCAACCAGCGCAACAACAGCGCCAATGGCCCACCAATCGGGCACAAGCACCTGGGTGAGAGAGGCCGGAACGAGGGTCTGAATGATCCAGCGAGTGGCGAAGCTAAGCGCAATACCGGCAGCGGCCCCGCACAAGGACAACAACACAGATTCGCGCAGGATGATACGCAGGATGAGTGTTGGTGAGGCTCCGAGCGATTTCAGGATGCCGATCTCGCGCGTGCGTTCCAGGACCGCCGTGTACATGGAGAGGAAGACCACTAGAAAGCCCACCAAGGCGGAGATGCCGATGATGACGTTGATGAACGCATCGAGGCCAGGGACATTCTCCACGGAGAAGAAACTCACGACTTCCTCCATGGAGTAGATGGGGTAGCCGGGCAGCTTCTCCTTAAGGCGTGCGATGAGAGCCTGAATATCCGTGCCCGGTTCTGTCCGCAGGAAGACCTGGCTGATCTTGCCTTCATTGCCTGTCAATTCCTGGAGGCGATCCATCGAAACCACCAGCCGCGCGAGCTTGCCGCTGGCGATGATTCCGCTCACCTTCCATTCGTGGTTGATGAGCGTGAGGGTATCGCCTATTTTGATCTTGCGCTGGCGGGCGTAGTACTCGTCCACGAGGATGTCGTCCGGGGATTGCATGGGTCCGCCGGATCGAAAGGTGAAGCCGCCACTGAGCTCACTGAACTCCTTGTAAGGAATGCCCGTGATGGTATCGATGCCGCCAATGGGAAACACCACCTGCCCCACCGCAAGGCGTACGCCTTCCTGGGTAACGAGGAACTCGGTCATTCGCTGGTTGAGAGGAGCCGAACTCAGCGAGAGGAGGGAGGTTCCAGGGGGACGCAACACGACGTCAGCGCCCACGCCGCCAGCACGCTCCGCTGCGCCCTGGAGCATGCCACGGCTCAGCCCCACCAGCGTGAGCATCATGCAGACAACGACGCCAATGGCCACAATCCCCAACAGGCTGCGGATGGGCCGATGCATCAAGTTGGCAATCACAAGTTTATTGATCAAAACAACGGCTCCGGAAAATCGGCGGAAGGCCACTCGTCCGGCAGGTACCACAGGCGGCGGATACCAAGCGGAAACGCCAACCAGCGCTGGTGATGGCGCGGGGGGCACGCGCAACGCGCAAGCGGCTGTCTGGCTGCTTCATGGATGAGCACAAAAATGCATACGCATGGCGATCGATGGCGATTCGCCATGGCGTACTTTCCATTGTATCCCTAACTAGGCCATTGGCCGTAATGTTGAGATCCGTGGGGATAGGGGAACTGTTTCACCCGACAGGCAGACCCTCCACGGGTGCGTGAAAAAGGGCCCGCGGCGCTCTCGCGCGGCGGGCCCTAAGCCGTAGGTAGTCTAGGCCGTATTTACCGCAGTTGGTGTTCACCTTTACGGTGAGAGAGTATTCTCACTGAAGGAACCAACAACGTGTTGTACGGTAGCCTTAACTCTCGGCCACCTCCTGCGGTTGTCTTGTACTTCCAGAACTACTACCTGAACTCATTTACTGGACCACCTCCTTTCTTCAGTGATGCCTTGATCGTAAGGCGGAAGCGGGGATTCGTCAAGACTATTTTTCGAGAGAAAAACTCTCTTGTTGCCATAGAAACAATAAATTAGAGATTTTAGCTCTGATACGTGATTGATATGAAATGTTTTAACCAAAAGAACGGTGATCCTGCTGAGTTTCCGAGCCGCGGGCGCACTAGAAACGGTACGGTACGTGCAGGCGAATTCGAACGTGAGCGCACATTCTAGAGCTACCTTTGACGCTTACGAGAATCAGCGGAAACTCGAAGACCATCGCGGAATGCTGCACCCCTGCGGAGAGCATCCGCAAGTGCCGTCGGTTTACCCCCAAGCACGGCTCCACCCGTTGCCTGAGGACGCGAGTTCTGCCCTGCGAAGTTTGCTTCGTGAAATCACTACTGCGATCCGTACGGGAATTCTGCACCAATGCTTGTGACTCCCTAAAGCGAGCGCTGTTTTCCGCCGATCCGTTTCGAAGACGCGTCGCTTGTACCGGAAAGATTGGTAGTCAACCTTCCCCGCCTCCTGCATGGACTGGAGTTCCGGCGCATGCTGGGGGGGGGGGTTTCGTTCGGGCAGAGCGTTCTGATGAGGTGAGCGGCTTCAATGCAAATGCAAACACGAACCGAACAGAGACAGCGCGGGCAGAGCCTGGAGATGCTCTGCCGACGACTCCCACCATTCCCGCCGCTTGCCAATCAGTTGATCGAGCTTTTCTCGTCCGCCGACGCGTGTATCCATCAGGCGGAGATGCTTATTCGGTCGGACGGGGTGTTTTCCGGGGAACTGCTGCGTCTGGCAAATTCCGCTGAGTTTTCAACGCGAGAGCCATTTGACGAGGTTGCCCCAGCCATCCTATTTCTTGGCTTTGAGCGGGTGCGAAGTGTCATCCGGCGGGTAACTTATGCGCGTCTGATGAAAGACGAGGCGCAACACCCCTTCTCAGTGGAAATTCACCGCGCCAACGTGGCCTCCGCGTTCATCTGTGAGCGGTTGTTCAAGGCTTACGGGAAGCCTGGGGACACGGATGGCTTCTGCCCTTACTCACTGGGACTGTACCTCAAGATCGGGGCCTCGGCTCTGTTGCGTGCCTTCCCCCGAGAGTTCCCGCGTTTTCTGTACTCACACCTGGAAAGCGAAGCGGAGCTACTTCGCCAGGAGGCCGAACGCTTTGGGCACCACCATATCGCGTTGAGCGAATTTCTGGTGAAGCAATGGGGCTTCCCAGAAGGATTTCATAGCCTCGTAGCCGGACACGGTCGTGTGCCCAAGGTGGAGTCACCACTCAGCGCGGCTGGGGCTGCCGCTCTGGCTTGGCGGCTCGCGGGCAGCCTGGGGTTCACCTTCCTGAAGGGCCTTAAGTTTGCAGAGTATGAAGAACTCCGGGCGCTGCTACCGGGTGCACCGCGCGTCCCTTTGCCGCGTGCCGCCGAGGAATGGAGAGCGGCAATTACAGAGCACTTGGAATCGCTGAAGGTGGGCCGATAGCAAGCGTGCTGTGCCTGTTGAAGACGCAGCTGGGTGAGGACGGAGCATGGTAAGGACGGAGTTGGGTGAGAACGGTGCAGGGTGAGGACGGTGCATGGTAAGGACGGTGCCTCGTCAGGCTTTGTCAATACGGAGTTGACCCCGCCCACGCACATTGGCAAGCTATTAGCACCGCGTACCGGCGATTGTCGCGCACCCCGGAAATCGCCTGGCTCTGCTGAGGAGTTACCGATGTGCCTGCCGTTCCTTCTATGTGTCCGAGCCGTTCTGCTCTGCTGCCTGCTGGGTCTTGTACCGCTTTCCGCAGCCGCGGGCGAACTGCGCGTAGGCCTAGCGCAGGTGGAGATCACGCCGCCGCCCGGAGCACCGATGGCGGGTTACTACTTCAATCGCGCCGCCGACGGCGTACACGATCCGCTTCTTGCCAAGGCCCTGGTGCTGGAACGCGACGGCGTTCGTCTGGCCCTGGTGAGCTGCGATTTGCTTTCGATGCCCGGCGAAGTTGCCAACAAGGCACGTGCACTGGTGGTGCAAAGCCTCGGCATTCCTCCGAGTCACGTGATGATCAGCGCCACTCACACGCACACGGGACCGGTGCTGCTGTTGGGGCAGATCCGCTATAACCTGGATGGCGAGATGCGGCGCATTGGTGAGCAGTATACCGGCGAACTGCCAGGCCGCATTCGAGACGCGGTGGCACAGGCCGCATCGTCGTTGGAGCCCGCACGGGCTTTCATGGCCAGGGGGCGGGAGGATTCGCTCACCTTCAACCGTCGCTTCTGGATGAAGGATGGCAGCGTCGGCTGGAACCCTGGCAAGCGCAATCCCAACATCGTCCGCACCGCGGGACCCATTGATGGCGAGATCCCCACCCTGTATTTCGAGACCGCGGAGGGCAAGCCTCTGGCGGCTTATGTGAACTACGCGTTGCACCTCGACACCGTGGGCGGACAACACTATTCGGCCGATTACCCCTACACCCTCGCGCGGTCCCTGGAGCAGGCCCGCGACGAGGGATTCTTCACGCTGTTCACGCTGGGCGCGGCTGGCAACCTGAACCACATTGACGTTTCCACATCGCGTCCGCAAAAGGGCAACGCAGAGGCAGCGCGCATTGGATCTGTGCTGGCGGCGGCCGTGTTGAAGGCGCTGCACGGAATGGAACCCGTGGCTGATGGGGAATTGCGGGCGAGTACACGCACTGTGGCACTGCCCCTTGCGGGCATCGCGCCGGGTGAACTCGACCGCGCACGAATAACGGCCGCCACCTTTGGCCGGCCAGACGCGGCGCCTTTCCTGGAACTCGTAAAGGCCAACCGCATCGTGACCGTAGCGGACCGCAAGGGCCAGCCCATCGAAGCCGAGGTACAGGTGTTTTCCATCGGACGCGACGTGGCCTGGGTGGCGCTTCCCGGAGAAATTTTTGCGGAACTAGGGCTTGCCATCAAGCTGGCATCGCCCTTCACGTTGACCTCAATTGTGACGCTGGCCAACGACAACCCCGGCTACATTCCAGACCGCAAGGCGCACGCGCAGGGCGCCTACGAAGCCATCAGCGCCCGCGTTGCACCAGGTTCCGGCGAACTGCTGGTGGAGGCAGCCACTGGGGCGCTGCTGGAACATATGGGCCTGCCTTGACAGAGAGGCGCGAGATCAGTAGCTCAGCCCGGCACCCACATCAAAACGCGGCGTCTTGCCAGGCGTATGCATGGTTACTGGAACCTGGGCCGCGTCGCCCGGCCAGGTATACGAGAGTTTACCAGTCGGTTTCACATCGCCGAACAGCACATCGGTAACCCCTTCGCCCTCCGTGCCCGGCAGCCAGGCGGCAACTACGGCATCGGCGACATCCACGACGCCCTCCAGCAACAGGGGCCGTCCGGAGACCAGGACCACCACCACGGGAATGCCGGCCTTTTTCGCATTCGTCACCGCCGCGATATCTTCCTTAGCCAGCGCCAGAATTTCGCGGTCGCCCTGCATCTCAGCGTATGGCGTCTCGCCGATTACCACCACGGCGACGTCGGCCCCCTCTGCGCCAGTGCCATCCATGGAAACGGAAACCTTCGTCTCTGGCGAGACCGCTCTGCGGAATGCGGCCAGAATGGTGGTGCCGCCGGAGGTGACCTCGCCGCTCTTTCCCTGCCAGTCAATGGTCCATCCACCGCACTGGTTGCCGATGTCGTCTGCGTTCTTGCCCGCCACGTGGATGCGTGCCGCCGACTTCTTCAACGGCAACACCGCGTTCTGGTTCTTCAGCAGGACCAGCGACTGAGCCACGGCGTGGCGCGCCAGCCTACGATGCTCTTCGCCGCCGAAGCCCGCCACATGGGCGGGGTCCGCCAGCGGGCTGCGCGCCTTGTCGAGCAGTCCCATGGCCGCCTTCACCCGAAGAATGCGCCGCACCGCGTCATCGATCCGATCCATTGGCACGGCGCCTTCGTTCACCAGGTTCATCAGGGTCTGGTGAAACTCCCCGTAGCGTTTCGGCGCCATCGCCATATCCATGCCGGCGTTGATCGACTTCGCCACTGCCTTCTTGAAGTCGGGGTCGAGTTGATCGATGGCGTTGTAATCCGAAATCAGGAAGCCTTCAAAGCCCAGTTCCTGTTTCAGGATCTCGGTCATCAGCCGCCGGCTGCCGCTGCACTTTTCGCCATTCCAACTGCTGTAGCTGGGCATGATGGAGCCCGCACCCGCGGCAATGGCATCGAGATAGGGCCGCCGATGGATGCGCCTCAGAGTGGACTCGTCGACGCGCATATCTCCTTGGTCAAGGCCTTTGCCGCCAATTCCAGTACCCAAGGCGGTGCCTCCATCCCCCACAAAGTGCTTGGCGCACGCCAGCACGGAGAGCGGGTTGCCCAGCGACTCACCCTGTAAGCCGCGCACAGCCGCCTCACCCAATACCCGCACCACTTCCGGATCCTCGGAAAAGCCTTCATACGTGCGGCCCCAGCGGATATCCTGCGGCACAGTGACTGCCGGCGCAAAGGTCCAATGAATGCCAGTGGCTTTCATTTCCCTGGCGGTGACGCGGGCAATCTCCTCCACCAGAGCGGCGTCGCGCGTGCAGCCGAGGCCGATGTTGTGGGGGAAGATAACCGCGCCCAGGACATTGTTGTGCCCGTGCACGGCATCCACGCCGTGGAGCAGCGGGATGCCAAGCCGCGTAGCCATCGCCCGTTCCTGATAGCGGTTGTACATGGCCGTCCACGCT
>JAHCHD010000175.1 GCA_026129915.1 Bryobacterales bacterium | reverse complement strand
CCGGCTCAATGGTGAGGATCGGATAAAAGCCGGAGTCAGCTTGCATGTCTTGATTATGCGCGTACCGCTCAGTGATCGCCCAAGTACCGCTGCGGCACTCAAGGTGTTCCTGACGCTAAACGGCAATCTCGCCGCTCATCAGGCGCGGGAGGAGGAGGTCGCGCGCGGCTTTGAGGTTTCGATTTTGAAAGCAGAGATTGCGAAGCTACCCCGTTATCGCGGAGACGGTCTCCTCAAGATTGTCCATCAAGTTTGACAGTGGGGCCAGCACTTCATGCGTAGTCATCAGCTTCCAGTCTGCCCGAGGCATTCTAGAGCCTTCCCGCATCGTTTGCGAGGTCTGGGCGACGAACTCATCGCTGGAAGCTGTAAGCGATATGAGGCTGCGTAGCTTATCGGAGTCCGGACGAATCACAATCGCATCTGGGGACGCCACTCCACCTGTGAAGGCTAGGCCAACCTTGTGGAAGTAGGGCCGGATCTTCCCAAAGATGACATCGCCCTCTTCGAAGCGATGTTTGGTGCTGGTCACGCTTTCGACAGTCCCCCACTCGCAGAGTGAGATGGACCGCTGCGGAACATGCTCCAGTCCAATGTATGGGTGGTCGGTTCGAGTGCGCCCGGTTGGGCCTTTTCCCGAATCTCGGAACACAAGGCACCGAGGGGCTTCCGCCGCCAGCCTTCCGGGAGGCCGTCTAGGGTGGAGCGGGCAATTGGGTATGTGGAATCGCAGGCGGAGAATCCTCGCGTGCGGAGCTTTGCCGCGGAGTCTCTCGATTTCCAGGGGTTGTCCCCGATGGCAACACGGTTCTGTCGTCCCGTTGGGACTAACAAGGACGGAAGCCGGTTTGGTTGGACGGGGAATGGTAACCGGAATGGGCGCAGGGATATGGCCCAGTTTCATACGCTAGTATCTTAATTGATGGCCGAATCCGATCCCTTCTTCCTGAATCGCCGAGACCTGCTGCAAGGCGCGATGGCGATTGCGGTTCCTCTCTGCTGTTCCACCCCTGTGGCACCCGACCGGAGCATTGGCTACCGCGGCCATACCTTGTTGCTGAGGCTTGACGAGATTCCAGAACTTGAGAAGGTGGGCGAGGCACGTGCGGTAGTCGACAACGCGCGCAAGCTCAATCTGCTGGTGCTGCACCCTGGCGAGGAGTTGTTCGTAGTGCTGGACCGTGCTTGCACGCATGGGGGCGCGCCATGCACATACAACCACCGGCGGCAAAGCGTACGATGCACCAGCCTGAACCACGCGGAGTTTGATATGAAGGGAACCCTTCTGCATGGCAGGAGCCATGGCAATCTGCGGACATATCCGGTGCGCCGCGTGGGAAGTGTACTGGAGATTGACCTGGCGGTGAACGCATGAGGCGGGCTTTTGCATTGCTGCTGGCGTCAGTGGCGCTTACGTTTGCGCAAGGGCCTCCGCTGTTGCCCATCCCGTCCGCGGCAGACGGCACGTTGCGATCACTCTCTATTGGGAAAACCGAAGTGACGGTGCAGCAGTTTGAATCGTTCGTAAGTGCCACCGGCTATCGGACGAAGGCCGAGATTGACAAAGCGCCACGCACTTGGCGATCACCGGGTTACGAAGTCGCTCCGGCGCTGCCGGTAACCTATGTGACCGCGATGGATGCGGCGGCATACTGTGCGTGGACTGGTGCGCGCCTGCCCACTGACGCGGAGTGGGAGCATGCGGCCCGCGCCGGAGCCACGACCCGGCATTCCTGGGGCGATGCGATCAACGGCGAATACCTCTGGTACCGCATCAACTCGAACGACAGTCCCAGAGCCGTGGGGACCAGGAAACCGAATGCGTTTGGCCTCTACGATATGGAGGGCAACGTGTGGGAATGGACTCTTCCCCGTGGGCCCGTGACCGAAAGCACCCAGGCATCGCGGCGAGGGGGTTCGTGGGTGGACTGCGAAGATATTGAGGCAAGTCCGGGCGGGAAGCCGCATGCACTCATCGGGCTGGCGGTGTCCTTCAAGGTGCCAGTGGTGCTGAACCATCGGTACGACGACATCGGATTTCGGTGTGCGAAACAAGAGCAGTAGGCAACCTCGCGATCTTCCTTTGCACAAGAGATGAAGACTTCGGCGATGGCTTCGCGTTGGCGGGACCTGGGTGTGTACTGAACGATTCAAGTGGTACCGCGGATCTTCAGCAACCCGACCCCAATTTTTTGGGCACGATCACCGCATCCTGGTGTTACGCTCTGAGAAACGCTGCTTCGTGTTCCAACCGGGACGTCTGCTACTGGAGCTATGCCAGCATCGGTTCCGCGTTGCAGCTATGTCTTGAGGGGGAAAGGTGGTGCCTCTCCCAAGGGGTGGGACCCGTCTAGTGATGCCGAATGAACTTACCGTCTTCGCGCCGGTTCGTCCTGGGCAGGAGCATGCGTTACGCACGCTGCTTCGCAGGATAGGTGACGACGTTCGAGGGAAGAATCTCGGACAGGATGAGCCCTTCATCGATTTCGCGCGCACGCGCACCCACTTCGCGCGATTTACCGTGCTGCCTGACCCGGATTCCGGCGCAGGAAGGTGCCGGCTTTTGTTTGCCGCAATCCACGATGGCGAGCGACCCTCCTATCTTGGAGAACTGGTGGATGCCACAAGAGGGATGGACGCCATCTGGGGCGCATGCGAAGGCTACCCCGGAGTGCAGGCTTTTCCGCAATTCATCGCAGACCGATCTGTGGAATCGAATGCCTTCTATCAGGCCTTCCGCGAACACACTCTCGCCGACGTCCGCCGATTCGCGGATGCGTCGCGGGATTTCGATAGCGGAGTAAGTTCCAGCGACAGGGAGGACTCCACTGATTCCGGCAACCCGGCTCTCGCGTTCTTTCGAAGAGTGCTCTCGTTCCAGTTCTTCCTGAAGCAGATTTCCTTTCTGAAGCGCGTGTCCCGCACCGCGATGGAGATGTTCGTGGTTGGCTGGCGACATGGATTCTGGAATAGCTTTCGCGCGGGGCTTGAGATCGCAGCCAGCCTGAGCCGTATTCGCCCGATCCGGTGGATCAACTGGATCACCCGCAATCGGATGCCTCCCCTCACAACCAACTACTCCGAGGTATCGCTCGACGGTTGCAGCGAGTGTGTGCCCCAGTCCGCCAGCGATGAAGTGGTCGATCCCGCGGAGCAATGGCGAATGCAAGGGAATCGCGAGGACCGGGTGGCACAAAACCAACTCACCCTGGTGACGGTAACCAGCCCCTCGCGCCTGCGGCGCCAGCGCGCCGTGATGGCTTTGATTCACCTCTACAGCCGGCGGGTGAGCAAACCCGGGTTGCTGGCAGGGATCTCCACCATCCACTTCGTTCGGTGGACGATCATCGACAACGGAAAGCGTCTGATTATGATTAGTGACTACGACGGTTCCTGGGAAGCCTACATCGAAGAGTTTGCCGCAATGATCCTCTCAGGTCTCGATGCAATCTGGAGCGGATCCGAAGGATTCCCCCGAAACGGGGCCCGTGACCTTCCGGCCTTCAAGCGCTTTCTCCGATGCCGCCAATACCAGGCTGACGTGTTCTACAGCGGCTACCCCCGGGAAACGGTGTTGAATCTTCTCGAGTCACGTAAGCGGCCGCTCGCCGCTCGCAACCAGGTGCCCCATGTCCAATAAGTTTGTTGCTGACGGACGCCTGACCGAAGAGGCAAAGGCGGACATCCAGGGCTTCGTCACCAGTGGCTATGGCCACCTTACGGACGTCGCCTATGTGCTGGTTGGGTTTCGTCAGCCCGGCGCGGCACGCCGCTGGCTGGCGAGCCTGCTTCCGGAGATCACAAGCGCCGTTGGGTGGCGTCCATCCGCACATGAAGAAAAGCAGAAGCCCAGGCGAACAGTGAATGTCGCCCTTACCCATGCAGGTTTGGAATTCCTGGGAGCTTCGCAACAAACGTTGTGCAGTTTCCCCAGGGCCTTTCGGGAAGGAATAGCAGAGACCAACCGGGCTGCCAATATTCTGGGGGACTACGGGCAGAACGCACCCGAGCACTGGGAGTTCGGGGGGCCGGGGACGCCACCTGTCCATGCCTGCCTGCTGCTCCATGCCGCCTCCGGGCCGGACATGGAAAGCATGGTGTCGCAATATCTGGAAGTGATTGATCGATCCCACGGAGGCCTCGCTGTGCTTCCTCAGGGAGTTCAGCGCGGATACCGGCCGCCGAACCAGAAAGAACACTTTGGCTTCCGGGACGGGATTGCCCAGCCCGGCATCGTGGGCATCAAGGGGCAGGGCGGGGCGAATGTCGCAGCCACCGGAGACTTCATTCTGGGCTATCCGGATCACTACGGTGTGGTGGCCGGCTCACCCGTTGCTTCGGCGGGGGAAGACCGCGGCAACGTGCTGCCGGCCTGGGAGAACCCGTTTCATGAGGGCCGAGGCCTCCGCGATTTTGGCCGTCACGGCGCCTACCTTGTCTATCGAAAACTGGAACAGGACGTGGACTCTTTTTGGCGCTTTGCGCAGGCGGAAGCCGAACGGATGCGCTCGCGAATAGGCTCTGTGGACGCTGTCTGGGTGGCCGCGAAAATGATGGGGCGTTGGCCCAGTGGCGCCCCGCTGGTGCTGGCGCCCGACCGCGATGAAACCGGACTGGGCGAGCGCGACGATTTCGCCTATGCTGAGCACGATCCGGAAGGGCTGCGCTGCCCGTTTGGCGCGCATATCCGCCGGTCAAACCCGCGTGACATGATTCGCCCCAGCGAGAAGGAGCAGAGCCTCAGCATGTCACGTGCCCACCGCATGCGGCGTCAAGGCAGCATCTATGGGCCGCAACTGGATTTCTCCCTGCTTTCCGGCGGCGGCGCGTTGGCGGACTTAGATCGCCAGCCGGAAGCGCGGGGCCTGCATTTTCTGGCGGTAATCGCTAACATTGAACGCCAGTTTGAGCTGGTGCAGCAGCACTGGATCAACAACCCTGCCTTCAACGGCGTATCCGACAGCCAGGACCCGGTGGTCGGTGCACCATCCGCCAGCACTCAACCTCCAAACCGTTTGGTCGTCCCCACTCCCCATGGTCCCTGGCAAACTCAGGCTCTGCCTCCATTCATAGCCGTCCGCGGCGGCGCCTACTTTCATCTGCCCAGCCTGCCTGCCATCCGATTCCTAGCCGCCCTCCCGTGAGATTGCAGCGAGCCGGCACCGGAACCAACCGCGCTAGTGGGCGGCCCGGAGCACCTGGAGCAGGGAAGTGGTAACCGCAGCCTGCTCGGCTGGGCTGAGCTCGCGGCCCGCTTTCTGCACGTAGAGCGTGTCGAAGGCGCGGTGGGCGCGGGTTTCCACGATCAGCACGTCGATGGTACAACCGCTTTCCGCCAGCGTGCGGGCGATGTCGTAGAGCAACCCAGGACGGTCTGCCGCGCCGATCTCAAACATCGTCAGCGTGGGGGATACATCGTTGCGGGCGTAGACGTAGGGTTGCAGTTGGCGCTGGGCGCGCGAAAGCTTGGGCTGGCCGCGCCGGGGCACCACGGATGCCGCCGTCGCCCCGCGATACAGTACAGCTTCGAGGCGCTCCCGCAACCGGTCGAGGTCTGATGGATTAAGCGTGAGGCCTCGGCCAGGATCCTCAAACCGGAAGCGCACCAGCAGCGTGCCGTGGGCGTTGCGGAAGGCATCGGCAAGCAGGATATTCTGCCCCATTCCTGCCAGGAGAGCCGTCACCTCAGCGAAGCGCATGGGGGCGTCATCGCAGACGGCGATCAGTTCAAAGCTGGTTTCCACCTTGCGCAGGCGCAGGCCGCTTTCGCCGCGCAACATCGCCTGGTAATACGTGAAATGATCATGGACCTGGGAGGGCAGGAAGATCCGCGTATAGCGAGTGGAGAAGCCCTCCAGGTAACGCAGTTCGCCCGGGCTGTAATGCGCGGCGGGGCGGATGCGTTCCCGCGCGATGCGGTCTTCCATGGCCAGTTGTGCGATGCGGTAAGCGCTCCACAGTTGGTCCATGCGCCAAGGGGTGAGCGCACCGGGGAAGACGCCGCGGATGTCGGCATAGGTGACCAGGGTAAGCATACGCAGGTGAACGAGGCTGCCCATGATGCCGGCAATATCAGCGCCGGTGTCCGGGTCAGCCAGATCGCGGGTGCGCATGGCCTGTGCAAGCAGCAAATGCTGCTCAACCAATAAGCAGACGGTCCCCACGTGGTGCGCATCAAAGCCCAGCCGTTCGAGGGCCTCGCGGGCGGCTTCGCGGGACCGCAATTCGTGCCCCTCCACACCGTCCTTTTTCCCGATGTCGTGGAAGAGCAGAGTAAGCACAAGGAGCGCGCGCGTGTCGGTTTGCTCGGCAAGGTCGAGCATCCGCGGATCGAGTTCCTTCTGCCCTCGCAGCAGTTCGCACAGGGCGTCCACACACACAAGCGTGTGTTCGTCCACCGTATAGCGGTGGTAGTAGTCGCGGACGAGCAGACCTTCGATGTCGTGCCATTCGGGGAAGAGCGCCGCCAGATAGCCGGAGGCTTCCATTGCCCGGGCCGCCACGTTGGCATGTGCTTCCCCGAAGATTTCCAGCAGGGCCTCGCGAAGTTGCTGACGGGTGAGTTCCTTCTGCGAGGCCGGTTGCACAAGTGCAAGGGAGAAGCCGGGCAGTGCGTGGCGCAGGCGCTTAACGGTATCTTCGGCGAGCTGTAAGCCATGCCTGGCTACGAACGCGAACAGGCGAAGGGCGATCTGCGGATTCTGCTCCAACTGGGCGGGCGATTTCAGCAGCACGACGCCGCGGCTCACCAGAAAATCCGCATTGCTGAGGCGCGCTCGCCACTGCTCAATGCCGCGCTGCAAGGCGGAGGCTGGGCGGCTGAACCGTTCCATCCAGTGCTGCAATTCCTGCTGCAGCATGCGGGCACGGCGGTAGTGGCCACGGGTCCACGCAGTGGCGTCCATGCCGCGCCGAGCCAGCAGGTCAAGCCATTCCTCCTGCGCATCGAAACGCAGCACATTCTGGTTGCGGGCTTCCTGGTAGTGGAGGAAACAGCGGATTGCCGCAAGGTGCTGCAACATGGCCTGTTCGTGCCGTTCCCACTGTCCAGGTTCGTTCCAGAAGGGCGTCTCCTGCTTCAGCATCGTCAACCAGCGCAGACAATGCAGGTCTCGCAACCCGCCCGGGCCGTCTTTGATGTCTGGCTCAAGGTGATGGATGGTGAAGGCGAACTGACGCCAGCGGCCATCGATGAGGTCAAACAGGCGATCCGTCAGCCGCGTGCCCTTTTCGCGCAGCAACTGCTCGCGTGCGGTCTCGAACTGCGCAATCAACGAAGGGTCTCCGGCGAGCGGACGCGCGTCCAGCAGGCTGAGATAAAACTCCGTGTTGTCAGCTTGGAAGCGGCTGATCTCCCGCAGGCTGCGTACGGAATGCGAGGGCTCCAAGCCCAAGTCCCATAGCGTTTGCGTGAGCGGCCCCGCAATCCCCGCCATGGCGTCCGGCGGAGCTTCGGTGGGGTGAAGAAACATCAGGTCGATGTCCGCGTGGGGGAAGAGTTCCTGCCGGCCGAAGCCGCCCACGGCGAACAGGGCGATGGGGCACGAGGCGCGCGGGGATATCTGATCGAACGCCGTGCGGACTTCGGCCTCCACCAGTGGACTCAATGCCTGGATGGACGCGTTTCCGTCGAGCGTTTCGAAGAACCCGTCACGGATCGCGTTCCAGGCGGGACTAAAGCGCAGCTTCTCCACGTTCGTCGTTGCGGATCCGGATGGCGTCGGACACCTCGTACAGGAAGATCTTGCCATCACCGATCTTGCCGGTACGGGCGGCGGCAAGGACGGCACCGACCGCTTCGTCCACCTTGGTATCCGCCAGCACCACTTCCACCTTTACCTTTGGCAGCAGGTCCACCATATACTCATTGCCGCGATAGACCTCTTTGTGGCCCTTCTGGCGTCCGTGGCCCTTCACTTCCGTGATGGTCATTCCGGAAACGCCAATCGCGGTAAGCGCATTCTTGACGTCTTCCATCTTGAAGGGCTGAATGATGGCTTCCAGTTTTTTCATGTCGCGTCCTGAACGGGAGGGAACTCAGCCGGCTCCGGCATGGGAGGGCCAGAAATGCGTCTAAGAACCAATACTGCCCTCGCGGGTCATCGTTGCACTTCCATCTCGACAATCGTGCCTGTGCAGGTTGGCCAGGGAGCGAAGCCGATCTGCTGGTCCTGCTTGGTTACCACCAGATTCACGTCATCCCCCTTGATAAACAGGTTGAAGATGACGGTATCGCCACAATAGCGCACTTTGGCGATCTCTGCGTAATGAGGGTCGCTCCAGAGGCTTCCCGGACCCCAGTCCTCGATAAACTTCTCGTAGCTGTAATCGCGACAGGGCGTTTCTGGCGTGCAGCCAAACATGGCGTGGGCGGCCGCATAGTTGCGTTCCGCAAGCAGAGCCAGGAAGCGGTTCATGGTCTGCTTCTCGAAAAAAGTGCGAAAGAAGAAGAAACCCGACAGGCCCGCTACGGTTAGCACCAGTAGCGTGATCAGAATACGATTCCGCCACTTTTCCCGGCGAGCATCCACGACGCCGTAGCTGGAAAGAAAGTCGCTCATATCCTCAGGAACAGCAGACTCCACAATGGGAAGAAAAGTTCCCGCCCGGGCAAAAGAGCCGCAGACTCTTGGCCAATGGGATTCCCGCCTTAGTTTGCGGGGAAAGCCTGATCGTAAGCCGCAATCGCCTCATCGGTAATCTCGAGCGCCGGCTTAAAGAACACGGCGTTCGACACGTCGATTAGAACGTCAAGATCCTTAGCCGCCGCCATCTTATTTACGATATCCTGCAGGCGTTGACCCACCGTGGCCAGTATGCCGTCGCGGTCGCGGGTGATGTCGGCTTGCAAGTCCTCTTGCAGGCGCTGAGCGCGCCGCTGCAGCAACTGGCCGCGACCCTGCAGGTCAGCGGTCTGCGAGGGGGTCATGCTCTGTCCGCCTGTTTCTAACTGGCGCTGGATGCCTTCGAGTTCCTTTTGCGCCGCTTCCAGTTCATCCTGGCGCGGCTTGAACTTCGCCTCCATTTCCGCCTGCGCCTTCTTGATCTGGCCGGTTTCCAGAATGGCGCGTTGCACGTTGATGATGCCCACCTTGCCCTGAGCCATCAGCGAGGTGGCACCCAGAAACGCAACGGTTGCAACAAGAAGAAGTGGTTTCAAATTCAAACGCATAGGAATACTCTGCGGGTATGACGTATCCGCATCTCACAGGGTAACACAGGATTTGTGGTGAGCTTCCAGTGGCAGGCAGCTTGGCAGAAGGCGTTCTGTCGGGGGAGAGGGGCAAATTCGCTGTTGCGCGGGATCGCGAAGTGTTCGTCCTCGAAGGCCAGCGGCTGTTCTCGAAGGCACTGTTCTCGAAAGCGCTGTCGCCAAAGGGGAACTGTACGATTCTTCAGCCCATCAAGCGCCCGCTATCCGATGCGGCAGGGCAATATCCACGCCTTGTAGTACGAGCCGTTGGAGTTGGGCCTCCGTACCTCAAACATCGTGCCGTTGCCGCCACCCTTCACCATCGTGTTTCCGTAGCTGCTCTTTCCTGTGAACTGATACCAGCGAGAATCCAACCCTCCAAGGCTGCTCGCGCTTTCCGTAACGTAGAACCAGTTGTCCAAGCCCCACACCCAGTCAACAATTGCGATGTGCTGGGAGCTCCCAGGCCAAAGAAACACATCCCTAATCTGGATATCTTCAATCTTGTCGCGCTTTAGGCCCCTGGCTGCAAATACGTTCGGTTCGGTATTTGGCCCAAAATGCCCGTCGGCGGCCATCATGCCTCTCTGCTTGGTGAAGTTGCCCACAAAACCGTTGCAGTCGAGCCCTATGCATGCG
>JAHCHD010000174.1 GCA_026129915.1 Bryobacterales bacterium | reverse complement strand
GAAGCCCGTGATGCGGTCGATCCTCGCGGCAGATTGGAAGCTGTGCCGGGTACGCCCCCAGAGCGCGCCGTGCTGCTGACGTCTTCCTGCTTCTGCGTGCTGGTCATTACGCTTTGATCCGGGTCAAATGTCTCGGCGCTCTCATCCCCGCTAGTCATGTCGAGGTCCGCAGCCACGCTGGCCCGGTATCGTTGCTCGCCTACCAGTGGATCCAAAGTGCTAACCAACTTGGCGTGCAGGTCGTCCTCAATCCGTTTTCGCAACTGCAGCAAACTGTCGGGGGCCTCTCCGTCATCCCCGGTCCTTGCGCCGCGCGGACGGCTCAGCAGATTGCCCCGCATATCGACCACCGAAACCTGCTCTGGCGTTAGGCCCTCCACGGCGCTTGCCACCAGATGCGCCACTGCGAACACCTGCCTGGGTTGCAACGCCATCCCTTGCTTCAGTTTCACCATCACGCTGCCCTTCGCAGGTTGCTGGCTTTCCAGAAATACTGAGTTCTTGGCAAATGTGATGTGAACCCGCGCCCGCTCAATCTCCTGAATCGTCATCAAGCTGCGCTCGAGTTCACCCTCGATCGCCCGCTGGTAGTTCACCTGCTCCGTGAAATCCGTAGCTCCAAAGTTGGTCTGGTCGAAGATCTCGAACCCAATCCGGCCAGTTTGCGGTAGCCCCTGCGTTGCCAGCGCCAGGCGTTGTTCCGCAACCTTCGCCGAAGGCACCAGCACGCGCGTGCCGCCTTCGCCTAAACGCACCTCCACCCCAGATTCCTTCAGGCGTGCCACAATTTGCCCGGCGTCTTCTGCTGACAGATTCTCAAACAACGGACTGAAGTCCCGTTCCGTTTGCCATTGCACCAGGCCATAGATGCCGGCCAGGATGGCTGCGGCAAATAGCGCGATGCTTGCTCTCTGCCGGGCGCTCAGCCGCGTCCACAATTGCTGTAGCTGGCCAATCATTCTGCTGTCATTTACCCTTCACTGCCGCGGAACGCAATTCCCGTCTCCGGTGCGCGGGGAAGCGGGCGTCCGCATGGCGAAGATACGCAATCCTGGTCCCACAGGCACTGTCGAAGGAGTTTCTCTGCGCTGCACGAAGGGTCTATCGGCAAAGAGGGAAGGGAACTGCAGGGAGGTTCTGGGATGAAGTTCAAATTAGCGGAAATCCGGACCTCAATCGCAGTTGACGGATCGCGGAAGGGCTTGCCGAAGGAACTCTGTCCTAACCCCACCTCACCGCGCAGCGCCGGGTACAGAGCTCTGCCGCTTCGCCGAGTAACCAACTCAACGGTCCGGACTTTTCGCAGCGTGGCGTCTATCTGCTTATACCTGCAGTCGCATGATTTCCTGGTAGCCCTGAATCAGACGGTTGCGCACCTGTAGTAACAAGTCGAACTGGAGAGATGCCTCCTGGGCGCGCAGTGCCACCGTGTGCAGTTCAACGTTTTCACCTCGCAGGAGGCGTTCCGACAGACCGTTGCTTTCCGCCATCGTCCGGTCAACCCTCCTGATGGCACTGTTCAGTTCGGTAGCAAAGGAGCCCGCAGCGGCCTTTTCGTCTCCCGATACCGAAGACAGACGTCTTGCTGCCGGCATCGCTGCCTGCGCTTGTAGACTTGCCTGGATCGCCCCAATCGAACCGATCTCTGCCATCAATTTGCCCTCTCCCGCCTCGCTTCAGCGTCCTGTATTGCCTGCCTATGCTTCAAGTGGCTGTCTGCCTTCACGCCTAGCGCAATAATTCCATCGACCGCCGAAGCATGTCCTTTGCCGTCGACATCGCCGCGATGTTGGCCTCGTAGGCGCGCGCGGCCGCTTGCAGGTTAACCAGCTCTTCCGCCGGGTTTACGTGCGGGTAAGCTACGTAACCATCTGTATCTGCGTCTGGGTGGTAGGGCTCATAGCGCAAATCCACCGCCTCGCTGTTCTCGATGAGTTCGCTCACTCTCACCCCCACCGATGGCTCCGCCATCGCCGCCGCAAGCTGTCCGGCAAACGACGACTCCACCCCAGGCGCGCTTTCGAGCACGACGTCTTTGCGTTTGTAGGGGCCGCCTTCGGGCGTGCGCGTGGTCTGCGCGTTGGCCAGGTTCTCGGCAAGCATGCGCATCCGCATGCTTTGCGCCTCCATCCCCGTGGCGCTCACCGCGAGTGCGTTCATCAGGCTCATCGTGCCACCTCCTCACGGATGGCGGCTTTCGTCACGCTCAACCGACGCTCCAGCATCATGCTGGCCATCTGGAATCGCATCGCGGTTTCCGCCAGCAAGTGCGCCTCTCGCTCCAGACTCACGTCGTTGCCATCATTCTTTACGGTTAAACCCTCAACGGGCTGTTCCACGATGGCCGTCGCACCGCGTCCGGAAGGATTCTCGCCACCAGCTAACGCTGCCTGCAGGTGCTGCTGAAAATCCAGATCCCGCGTTCGGTAGCCCGGCGTATCGAGGTTCGCAATGTTGGAGGAAACCATCTTCTGCCGGGCTACCAGCAGATCCATGTAGATTTCGAGGGATTGTGATAAACGATCGATCAAGGCGCCCTCCTGGACACCCTAACCGCCTGCACTTCCCATACCATTCAGCCCGCTGCGCCAAGTCCACAGCAAACCAGCCCGCAGTCTTGCTTTCACCACATCCGCCCGCGACAACTTCTTGCCGCCGCCAGCAAGTTGCCGCGGGCTGATTGGAACTTGTCTACTTCGGGTCAAGTTCCAGCGTTGGCGTCGCGGGTGCCGTTGCGGCGAAGTAGTTCTCGTCCAGAACCACGTTCATCTTCTCGGCCAGCGCCTTTAGTTGAGCCCGCGCCACCTGCGGCTTCAGCTGCTGCTCGATCTCGTCCCGCACATCCGCAATCGTCTTGCTCTTGCGATCGTCCACAAGGATCAGGTGGTATCCGAAATCCGTGCGCACCGGATCACCCACAATCCCCAACTCCTGCGTAAACGCCGCATTCTCGAACTCGGGAATCATCTGGCCGCGCCCAAAGGTGCCGAGGCTGCCGCCTGTTTGCGCAGAGCCCGTATCGTCACTCTCCTCCTTCGCCACGTCGGCGAATGCCGCTCCCTCTGCGATCTTTGCCTTCAGAGCCCCCACTTTCGCTTGCGCTTCTTCCTCGCTTAACTCAGCCTTGCCCTCCTTCTGGGGCACCCTCGATCCCGTGAATCTCACAAGAATATGCCGCGCGGTCACTTCCTCAAACGAGTCCTTGTTCTTCTCATAAAACTCAGCTACTGCTTCATCACTCACCACGGCTTGTTCCACCATTTCCTGGTATAGGAAGCCCGCCAGCAGGTTATCTCGCTGATACTTCAGCCGCATTGCCAGTTCAGGGCGTGAAGCCATATTGCGCTTCTCTGCCTCCCCTGCCACGGCAAACAACTCCGCTAGCTGCATCGCAAACTCGCGCTTCTGCGGACCACGGGCCGCTTGCTGCAGTTGCGCCGGCAGTGCCTGAATCAGGTTCTCAAACTCAGCCCGCGTGAACCGGAGTTCACCTACCGTCAGCACCACCGCATCCGTAGATGGCACCACGACGTCCGCGGATGGTGCCACCGGCGCTGGCGGCGCATCTTGCGCGAATACACTCGCCACCATCAACAACAGGCCGCAAGCGGCCCCACAAGTTACTCGTTCCAAGGGGATTCCTTTCCTCCTGCCAGGCAAGTGCAGCCCGGCGCACCTTCTTATTGTCGCAAACCGCCGCACTACGGGATCTCCCGTGCTGCACCTGCACCTACATGCGAAAACCTACAGGTGCACGCCTCGAATCAGCACAACAGTCGCGATGCTCTAAGATAGTGGATGCGGTCGGGTTCAGGTCGCGTTTCGAGGGGGCTCAGTTTTGCTCTCTTTGACGATTCGTCTCCGCCAACCAATTGTTAGGAAGCGATTGGCGGCGCGCCGTCATCTCTCATAGCTGGGCTTGCTCATGGATACACACTGTCTACGGCTGGATCAACTCCCAGGCTCGTCGCGTTTGATTCTGGACTACTCCTATCAGTTTCAGAACCTGACCTCCTTCTATCGCTACCCGCCCTACCATCCCGAATCCTTGGCGCAGGCGGCTCGCGCGGTCCAGTATCCCTCGGATCGACGTGAGCGTATCCACACTGCCCTTGCTTCCCAGAACCCCGGTAATCCGTTGCTCGCTCGGTTTCGCCAGCAAGACGCTGTGGTCGTGGCAACCGGGCAACAGGTGGGCTATCTGGGCGGCCCCGCCTATACCGTTTACAAGGCGCTCACCGCCATCCACGTTGCCAAACAACTGGAAAACCACGGGATTCCCGCCGTACCTGTCTTCTGGCTTGCCAGCGAAGACCACGACTTGGCGGAGGTTGACCACGCGTGGCTATTCGACTCTCAACGCAAGCCCCTGCGCCACCAGGCGGAACGCGTCGAATCCGGCAATGCCCCGGTAGGCAATCGTATTGCC
The DNA here is from genome assembly GCA_026129915.1 of Bryobacterales bacterium. Lineage (GTDB taxonomy): Bacteria > Acidobacteriota > Terriglobia > Bryobacterales > Bryobacteraceae > JACTMJ01. The sequence goes on along the minus strand of JAHCHD010000174.1, from coordinate 5,502 downwards.
CCCGGAATCGATGCGGAGGCCCTTGCCTCCGTGTTCGCCCATCTCCCCTTTGGCGAGCAGATCGCGTCGCTTGCTGCCGATGTTTATGATGGCCGGCGCACCTACACCCAGTCCTTTCGCGTCCTGGTGGAACGGATCCTCGGGGAACGCCGGATCCTGTTTCTTGATCCATTGGATCCCGCCATCCGCAACGCCTCGGCGCCGCTTCTGGCCGAAGCGGTTCGGCACTTCACGCAACTGTCGCAGGAAGTGCATTCCCGCACCGAAAGCATTCACGCTGCCGGCTATCATGCCCAAGTCCACTTGGAGTCCGATACCAGCTTTTTCTTTCTGCTGGACAACGGGGAACGCCTCAGCCTCAAGGCACGCGCGGGCAGCTTCAGCACGGGCAAACGCACCTTCACGGCTGCGGAACTGGCCGATCGGGCAACGGCGATTTCGCCGAACGCTCTCCTGCGTCCCGTGCTGCAAGACTACCTGCTCCCCACCGCCTGCTTAGTAGGAGGACCGGCGGAAATCGCCTACCTTGCCCAATGCAGGCCTCTCTATGATGCCCTCCTCGGCCGCCAGCCCGTCTTCCTGCCCCGCAGTGGATTCACCCTGTTCGACGAACATGCGGCTCGCCGCGCGGCTAGCTACCAACTGCGGATGGCGGACTTTTTCGTGCCCGAAACGGACTTTGTCGAGAGGCTCGCGCACACCCGGATTCCTCCTGCCCTGTTGGGGCAGATGGAGCGAATCTCAGGCCAGGCGGCTCACCTGCTTGATGAAATGCGGCGCGATCTGCTTGGTTTTGACCCTACGCTTGCCCGAGCTAGTGAACGCAGCCAGAAGCGGGTCCTCTATCAGTTCCAGAAAATGGAGCGGAAGACCGCCCGCGAAATCGCCCGTCGAGAAGAACGGGTCAGCGAAGACGCCGCATATCTCCGTGGGCTGGTATTCCCGGAAAAGCACTTGCAGGAGCGGCTCTACTCAATCCTTCCTTTTCTTGCCGTGCATGGAATGGGGCTCATCGATACCGTTGCCGCGCAGGTACACGAAAACTGCCCTGACCATCATGTGCTGGTGGTGTAGGCTTCCAGTACCTGGAGCCGTACCACGCAACCTTACTCCTCGTTCGGTCTCTTCGAGGTTCAGGCGATCGGCGGTGGCAGCATGGAGTTGGCTGCCGGCTTCCCGGTGATGGTGGTAGGCTCCATCAGTTCCACGCGGGTTCCATCCGGGTCGTACAGGTTGCACAGGCGCCGGTCATTGCGGCCGTACACCACGGGCAGATCCCGTTCATAACGCTGCGATCCATGTTTCGCCGAAAGCCGGCGCAAGGACGCATCCAAGTCATCCACCCAAAGGCAGCCGTGGTTCACTGTCCCTCGGCGGTCCGGCGCGGGCATGGTCCGGTAGAGCATGTACTCGATGTAATCCTGGCCATTTGGTACCTCCATATTCACCCAAGCCAGGTGTTCGGCATTCGCTCCGGCTCCCCGCCAAACCTCGCGGAAGCCCAGCAACTCTTGGTAGAAGGCATTTGCCCGCGAAAGGCTACCTACCAGGAAGCCCACATGGCTGAATCGCGTCGTAATACAGTCCGGTGCCGGTCGCCCCTCAAAGAGGCGACTGTCATCGCGGAACTCCAGCATTTCCACCAGCTGTTGGTCAGGATTTTGGAAACGGAATCCCCGAGCGCCGGTGGGGTGCGGACCCACCACGGTTAAACCCGCCACGTTGTGCTTGCGAAAAAAGAGGTGAGCAGCGTCAACATCACTCGTCAGTAGCGCGTGAGCCACGAAGCGGTCGTCTTTAGAATCGAGCCCGGATTCCAGCACAATGTAGTGAGTCGGATCAAGCGTCAGATAGACCGCCCGGTTTCCGTTGGCAACGCGTTCCTCGAATGCCCGCCCCAGCCCCAGCCAGCCGCAGTAATGGTCCAAGCTGCGGTCCATATCGCTTACCCGGATATGCATCCCTGCTACCCCGGTGATGCGCGGACGGTCGTTGTCCTGGGCAACGGCACGGCCCGTCAGCGCAGCCGCTCCCACAAGAAACTCTCGGCGATTGATTCTCGGTTTCATGCCCATTCCCCCAATCAAAATCCAACGTGCTCGAGTGGTTTGTGTTTCTCGTAACCGCGTCGGTTGTCCGTACTTCTCATTCCAGCAACTGCACTTGTGGCAGAAGTCCAAAGTGCTTGTCCCGCGTCAGCAGATGTAGCCGGTGCTGTACTACAAGCGCTGCAATCCACAAGTCATTGTCTGGAATCGGCGTCCCGGCTCGTCTCAGTTGGACAAAGAGTTGAGCGCAGTGATTGCATGTCTCTTCATCGGGCAACAGAATGTCGACAATCGGTTTCGATAGGAACCTCAAGAGGACAGCCTCGTTGGCCGCTTGCTTACTGCCAACCCGTATTCCAGCCTTTAGCTCACCAATAACAACCAGCGGAACCGCGATGCGGTGCCCCTCGCTCAGCGTTCGTTCCACAATGGGATCGCCCCGGAAATAATCCACCAGGCGGTTCGTGTCGATGGCGATATTCATTGCCACTTATCCAAATCGATCTGGCGTTGGCTGCCGAAGATCGCGTCCATCGCCTCATCGGGAGCCCACGCTCCGCATAGATCAGAAAATTCATTTCGGCGTAGCGGCTCCCCTGCCGTTCGACTAAGTTCCTCAATTACAAACTGATTCAGGCTCTTGCCTTGCGCCGCTGCAAGAGCTTTCAGCTTGACGTCCACGTGGTGGGGAATACCGCGGAGGGTGTACTGTTTGTATCGTGCCTGCGGCTTCATGCCTACATGATATCTACAGGCTGTAGGCATTCCCTCCCGTCATCCCTCCATCACCACCGGATGCACCTTACGCATGGCCGCCACAATATCGCGGGTATCAGCTTCCGTGAACTTGGGGTCAAGCGAAACGCCCGCGAACCGGTCGAGGATCGCCACCGTCTTCGGGCAGCTTTCGGCGCCGTAGCTCACCGCCCGCCCTTCCGGACTATTCCACGTGGGCCAGTTCGGATGCGTCGCCCGTTTCGCCAGGATGTGCGGCTGCGTAGGCAGCAGCACCGACCCTCCTGGAGGGCCGACGGGTACGTTCTCCGCGCGCATTGCTTCCATGAACTTGTCGCGCTGGGTCTTGCCCGGAAAACCGATAAAAACGGCGGAGCCCAGCTCGCCTGCCGGATCTGGCAATCCTCGCAGTTCGAGGTGCTTCAGATCCGCAATCCCCTCGTAGACCCGCTTGGCCACTCCGCGGATATCGCTCACTACCCTGGGCAGCTTTCGAATCTGGGCCAGCAGGACCGCGCCCGAGAACTCGTTCATACGGTAGTTCACCCCGATAAACGGCTCCTCGCGGGTTTCGCCCAGCCAGTCGGTGTGGGGTGCGCGAATGCCCCCCACATCGTGGAATCGGATCGCTCGTTCAAAGAGCAGAGGGTCGTTGGTGTATACCGCCCCGCCCTCACCGGCGGAGATGGTCTTGTTTACCTGCAGCGAGGCAATGGCGATGTCGCCCATCGAGCCCAGCGGCTTGCCTTTGTAACTGGCGCCCACTGACTGCGACACGTCTTCGAGCACCTTCAGTTTGTGCTTCCGGGCAACGCGCAGCACTGCATCCATGTTGGCCGGATTGCCCTGCAAATGCACCGCCATCAGGACCTTTGTGCGGGGTGTAATGTGTCGCTCGATATCCGCGGGGTCGAGGTTGAACGAAGAATCGATCTCCGCGCAGATCGGCAGTGCTCCAGCCATTACCACAGCATTGAAGCACGAATGCCAGGTCCAGGCGGGCACAATCACCTCGTCGCCAGGGCCAATCTCCAGTGCCGCCATGGCCACTTGCAAGGCTGCGGTGCCGGAGGTAACCCCAAGGGCGTACTTCGATTGCATGAAGCCGGCGAACTCGCGTTCAAACGTAGCTACCTTGGGCGGTATCACAGAGCGATCCATCCCCCAGAAGCGAAACGGTGCCCTGGCCTCCCATACTTCTTTCAAGAATCCCCACTCCATTTGGTCGTAGTACAGCGGGCCATATAAGCGTGAGCGCAGGGGCTTCGAGCGCACTGGCGAACCCCCATCAATGGCCAACCGGGCCGAGGCGGGTCCAGCGGCAAGCGCGGCGGCACTGCTAAGGAATATGCGGCGGGTAAACGACATGGGGACCTCCAGACTGCTGGATTGCAATCTGGCCAGGATCTTATCACCGTGGCGAACCGGGGTGAAGCCCAAGCGCGGTGAAAACGGTCGACCGCTTGCCCCCTGGAGCGCAGTCTCGCTAGAACTTCGGCAGCGTACGCAGCAGCGCTGTCGAATCTATGCCCCGCCCGACGGGCACCGAGTGAATCGGACGCCAGTTGGCGTCTAGCGCACCCAGGTAGGTAGCGGTTGCCTGGTCCGCGCCAAACAGGACCACCGAATACGATCGCTCAGGATACTCCAGTACCCGAAAGGCCACTTCTTTGGATTGTCCCCGCCAGCGATCGCCCTTTGGTGGTCCCAGCCGTTTCACTACCGCAAAGTAGTCGTCACGGGCGCCCAAAGACAGATACTCTTGGTCCGCCGTTTCTAAAATCACGCGGTTGCCGAAGATGCCGTCCCCCCGGTAAACCGCCAGCACCGCGAACATCACCAAAATCGCCATCACCAGCGTTATGCCAACCAGCTTTGCTATCCGGTTTTCCTCCCGGCTGCCTTGGTGCGCAGAGCGGGGAACGCGTCCGTTGCTTTGTGAGCCGCCACTTGATGAAGCGTCACTGGGCAAGGGCTTCCGTTCGGCCCGAGGCATCTCCAACAGCTTCGGACGATAGGGCCACACTGTTCCGGCACGTAACTCCAGCTCCTGCTGCAATCCAACAATGGGGAAGGGCTGATCTACTGAGGAGATCGCGCCCAACTGTCGGCGCGGAATCCATAACTCAACGCCGGTTTTTGGGTTCTCCACCAGCATCTCGGCCCAGGTTTCCTTCACGAAGCGCCATTCGTTGTGCTGCACATGCCGGATCGGGGGGAAGAACGCAAAGCTCCGCCCGGACAGCGTCACCTTTACCGCGGAGGGAGGTGGCCCTGAATCGTCGGGATCACCCGGCAGTGTAGGCAGGTTGGGACCCATTCACTTGCTCTTGGATGGAATGGCGGAAATGCGCAGGAAAAAGTTTCTCAAGAATCCGGTATTCTCGGCTTCCGGGAGCATCGCCTACGCCTATTGCGCAACGGAGCCCAGTCTCCGGCGTAGGTCGTCCATCCCCAGCGTCACCAGAGTCTTGTCCATATCTTCGCCAGACTCTACCATGTAGTGCAGATGCTCCGCCGCAAGTTGCATCACCCATGGGTCGGTAATCAACCTGTCTGTCTCCTTTGCAAGTTCGCGCAAGTGAATGTGCTCGATGGCAATCACCTTGTCCAGTTCTTCACTGTCGCTCGACAAGTGGAATTTGCAGTCAATCGTGTCGGCGTGGCGGATGGCAATCCCCACCTGGTGCCAAAGAAACTTCACGTTCCAGGTCACCCC
>JAHCHD010000173.1 GCA_026129915.1 Bryobacterales bacterium | reverse complement strand
TCAGGCTCGCGAAGTCGCCCTCGGCAGGGTGCAATCCGGCCACCTCAATCTGTTGAAACCCTGCTTCTTCCAGCAGATAGCAAACCAGCTCCGAGGGAACCGGCCGGATATGGGTGGGGTCAAGAAAAAAGTAGGTGGCGAAGATCGCCAAGCACGCGGGGTTGGGGGTCTCAAACACCAGCAGACCTCCGGGGCGGAGCGTCCGATAGGCGAGCGCAACCAGCCGCGCAAGCGCTTCTGGCGGCATGTGCTCAATCACATGCGCGCAGAAAATGCCCCCGGCGGAAGCGGGCGCCTGCGCGCCGAGGTAATCGAACAGGTCGGCTTCCACCCCAGGCAGGCCCCTGGCATGCAGCAGTCTCACCAACTCGGGGCTCGACTCCACACCGATACACTCCACCTCGGCATCGCGCAGCAACCCGAGGAACTCCCCCCGCCCGCAGCCAAGGTCTAACACCGGCCCCTGGTCAAGAAAGCGGGGGACATAGATACGCAGTTTCTCGCACACCTCTTCCTCCGAGCCACGGAAACGCTCTGAGAAGCGTAGCGAGTCGAAGTACCCGTCGGGCGGCGCTACCGCAGAAGCGGCGAGCAACAGCGGGTCAGCGGCTGACATCGATGCGGAGGAACCACCCGCGGCCAGCGACTCGCGGGCGAGAATGGAACCCACCCGCTGACGCAAGACGCGCACTTCGTCGTGGATCTGGCTTTCCAGCCTCACCAGGCCCCGTGACAACTCCTCACGGGCAAGCGCAACCGCCTGCTGCTGGGAAGCCGCCGCCCGCGTCTCCAGCGAAGCCCGCAGTTCTGTTTCAAGCAGCGCCATTCTCTGCATAAAGGCGTTCTGGACGTCGGCGAGGGTCTTCAGCACACGAATCTCTTCGCGTTTTTGCTCCTCGTCGCGCCGCGCCGAATCGGTTTCGAGCGCCGACAACGAGGCAGCAAGGGCGGCGCTGCGCTCCTCGCTTCGGACACGTTCCTGTTGCAGGGCCTCAGCCTGCGCCGCGAGGCTGGCTGCTGCCTCCCGCTCCAAGGCGGCAGCGTCCCGATATCTAGCTTCCCAGCAAGCGTCAAGTGCCGCTACCTCCGCCGCCACTGCCCGCGTCTGTGCGCTCAACGCATCGGTGGCGGTGCGCAGTTCCGGGCGCACATGCTCCAGCGGGTCAGCCTGCTCCAGCGCTTGGATGCGCGCGCCCGCGGCCACCAGTGTCCGGTTCACCGCATTCAGGGCTTCCAGGGTGTCGGTAATTGCGCGAACGGCCGCCTCATTGAATTCCACCTGATCCCGGACAAACCAGTTCAGCGTCCGGGCCACTTGCTTCTTTGTGAACTGAATCAGTGCGTTCACCGCGCCGGGTGGGCGCGGGTTCACTTTGCCAATTGCAGCCACTTTGCCGCCCGCGGCATCGCGGGCATGAAAGAGCGGCAAGAGGTCAGCCAATGGCAGCGCGTGTGCGTCATCTGCGCTCGGATACTGCTCCGCTACGCGCTTGCGAAGCGCGGCGATTTCCGCCATCACCATTTGCGGCGTCTTGCCCAATCAACACCCTTCCTCGTTCGCCAGGCCGTTAGTGCGGACTTCGCACCCCGTGGCTAGAAGTCCCGCTGCCAGCTAGCCGTCACCTTGGTGGCGATACCGCCACGCGGAGTAAACTCGCCCACCACCGTAATGCGCACCGGGTTCATCGCCGCCACCAGATCACGCAGGATCCGGTTGACCGCGTTCTCGTAGAAGATTCCCAGATTGCGGTACGCCAGGATGTACATCTTGAACGACTTCAGTTCGAAGCAGACCTCAGCCGGCACGTAGGTAACCGTCAGCTTCCCGAAGTCGGGGAGGCCGGTCTTCGGGCAAACCGAAGTGAACTCGGGAACCACGGTTTCAATCTCGTAGTTTTGGAACTGGCTGGGCCAGGTCTCAATGAGGGGTAATGGCGCGTCGATGCCGCTGCGGGCGTGGGCGTCAGTATAGTCTGTGCTCATTCCATGCTCCGGGAAAGGTCGTGCTCGGACAATGCCATCTGCTCCGGCGCGGGGCCATCCACATGTCGCGCCAGCAAGTCCAGGAAAAGCCCCACGTCCGTGATCACTGGTAGCAGCTGCCCCGTGCCGCGGTCAGAAATTTTGGTGGCAACCGCGGGGTTGATATCCACGCATACGATTTTCACCCAACTGGGCAGCATATTGCCTACCGCAATCGAGTGCAGCATCGACCCAAGACAAAGCACCATGCCCGCGCCGCGCAAATGCTTGGCATACAGATCCTGGGCCTGATTCATATCGGTGATGGTGTCCGGCAGCGGCCCGTCATCGCGCAGGCTCCCGGCAAGTACGTAAGGCACGCGGTGGCGCACGCACTCATAGAGGATGCCGCGCGTCAGCACCCGCTGCTCTACCGCTCCGGCGATGCCGCCGCAGTGATAGATCCGGTTGATGGCGCGCATGTGGTTGCGGTGGCCGTGCTCTTCAAGGCGACCATCCTGCAAGCGCACGCCCAGCGATGTGCCCAGCAATGCGGCTTCAATATCGTGGACCCCCAGGGCATTCCCGGCCAGCAATGCCTGCACCAGCCCGGCGCGGATCAAACGCGAAACGGGCTCCACGCCGCCGGTGTGCACCACCACCGGTCCGGCAACCAGCACAACATCCTTGCCGCGTTCGCGCGTGTGCCGCATCAGCGCGGCCGTCTGGCGAACCGCCATTTCCACCTGCCGCTCTGAGCTTACGCCGTTGGACATGAATGCGAACGCATGGCGGTCGCGCTCCTTCGCACCGGGAATCACCCTCACCCCGCGCAGGCCTACCACCACGTGGTCACCGGCGCGCAGGTCGCGCAGGCGCCGGGCATACACGGTTCCCTCCCGAACCACCAGCAAAGCGTCCATCCGCTGTTCCCGCACCTCCACCCATTCCCCCTGCAGCCGAACCAGCGTGCGATGGTTGGTTGAGGAATAGAAATCCTCAGGTGCGCAGCAATCGCGCTCCACCAGCGCCAGATCCGCATCGCCGCCTTGTACCGGGTAACAGCCGTTCGCGCTGAGGTTCAGCAGCAGACGCTGCATGGCATCCTGGGTGGAAGTTGCCACCCGAAGCCGCAGATACGAAGCTTCCTCGTTCGTGCGCCCGATGCGGAACTCCTCCACTTCAAAGCGGCCACCGTACTGCACCACTTCGTCAAAGACAAGTTCAAGAATTTGCGAATCGATCAGATGCCCTTCAGCCTCCACCGTTTCCTGGAAAGGGAAGCGCGGTTGCTGTGCGGCAGGTTCTGGAGAGGTGTGCATAAGGTGCGTGGTGCGTTGGAACAGAGGACGGGGGCGGCAGCGCTGTGCCACCGCCCCCGCAAGATTGCCAGGCGCAGGACTTACGCCCTCACCAGGAAGATCGGCAGCCCGATCTTATTGGCATAGTTGGGCCGCATCCGCTCCGTGTTGTACATGGTTCCCACTTCCACAGCCCTGGGCCCTAGCTTCGGGTCAGGGATGGAAACCATCGCGTACTTGCCATCGGAAATGGCGGTCATCAGGCCGCTCTGGCCACTGTGGATGGCGTCAATGGCCATATTGCCAAAGGTGGTGGCAATCATCTTGTCCACAAAATCCGGCTCGCCGCTGCGGAGGTCGTAGGTGAGGTCACTCACCACGGTTTCTTCCTTCACCTTTTTCTTGATGTACTCGCTAAGGTCCTCACCTACGTTGGCCTTCTTGCGATGGCCGTAGGCATCAGCTTCGCCATAGTGGCGCACTTCGTGGCCCTGCCACTCCGCGCCTTCGGAAAGCACCACCAGCGCATAGTTGCTGGGGTTAAGGCTCTTGTCGCGCAGCAGCAGATCCACCAGCCTGTCGACATCAAACGGCACCTCCGGGATACAGCAGCGAATGGAGGTGACATAGGCCGTATAGAGCGCGGTGTGCCCGGCGTCGCGTCCGAATACGCGGAAGATGCCAAGCCGTTCGTGGCTGCCAATGGTGGTGCGCTGGCGGGTGATGGCATCGGTGGCCCGCGTGATGGCGGTGGAAAAGCCGATGCAGTATTCCGTGTTCCGCACATCGTTATCCATCGTCTTGGGTATCGCGATCACCTTGAAACCCAGTTCGTGCAGCCGGGCCGCATAGCTGAGGGTATCGTCCCCGCCGATGGCTACCAGATAATCCAGACGCAGATCCTCGAGGGTCTTCAGAACTTTCTTGCTTAGGTCGCGGGCGACGTAGGTCTGCCCGCCCTTGGTAATCTCCTGCGCGGGGTAGTCGTCCGCATTCAGGAAATCCGGAACCGCCTTCATCTTCGAAGGGTTGGTGCGGCTGCTGTGGAGGAAGGTGCCGCCAGTGCGGTCAATGGTGCGGGTGTTTTCGCGATTCAGCGGCAGAATGTAGCGCTGGGTGCTGGCGAAATCCTCGAGGTTTACGTGGGTGAGGCCTTCCCAGCCCCTGCGGATGCCCACCACTTCGAGGTCATGCTCCCCGCCCCGGTAAACTACGCCCTTGATGACGGAATTCAAGCCCGGCACGTCGCCGCCGCCTGTCAAGATGCCGATGCGTTTGATGGCCATGGGGTCTCCTTAGTTGAGTGCGAACGGCGGGCTTACGTCCGCCGCCCTGTTGGCGTTCCATCACGGATATTAACTAGATCACTGCGAATGAAGAATTGTGACGCCGAATGCTATTGTATCGCCCTCGCCAGCAGCCGTGCGGGCAGCAGCACTCGGACTTTCATTGTCGGCGGTTAATCCCAGCGCTGCGCGAGGTGCTCCTGCAGGATGCAGCTATCCATCACCACTTCCAGCCCCGCCTCCCGCGCCCTTGCCGCCGCTTCCTCGTGGACCACGCCCTGCTGCATCCACACCACTTTCGCGCCCATGCGAATGGCCTGATCCACGATCGCGGGCACATGTTCCGGACGGCGGAAGATGTTTACGATCTCCACCGGACCCTCAGCGTCCGTGAGGTCAGCCACCGCGGGGATGCCCTCAAACTCCTCTATCAGCGGGTTTACCGGCACAATGGTGTAGCCGTTCTTGAGCAGGTAGCGCGAGACGCCATTACTTGCCCGTTTGGGGTCGTTGGAAATACCCACCACGGCGATGTGCTTGAAGGTTCGGAGAATTTCTTTCGTGGTCACGATATTCCTCTATGGTAGCGTTGCCCTCGAACCGCACGGCGGCCATCACACGGCGGGCAAGGCCCAGGGCGGCTACTGAAATGCAGCAATCACCGGCAGATGGTCACTAAGCGCAACGGATTGCGGGTCGGCGGGGTTCGTGCGAAACGACCCCTCAAACAGGCACCTTGCTTCGCGTAGCCTTGCGCTAATCGGTCCGAAGCACCAGATGTAATCGATGCGCGCCGTTGGTTCAATAGGACTCGACGTATACGCAGGGCCGGCGCCCTTCGCGGCAAAGGTATCCACCAAACCAGCATCCACCCAGCGCCGATACTCCTTGCCGTCCGGCCGGTGGTTCAGATCCCCTTGGAAGAGCACGGATCGCCCGGTCTTCATGGCCTTCTCGATTTCGCGGAGGATCCCGGAGATCTCACGCTCGCGGATTTGCTCGTCGTTCGGATGCAGGTGGGCACTGAAGACGAACATTTCCTCGTCGTGGGCCACCACGCGAGCACTGCCCCAGTGGCGCGTATAGAGTTCCGGGCTGCTCCTGCCTGGGGCGTTTTGCGATTCCACGATGCGATGCTTCGTAAAGATCGTACCTGGGAAGCCAATCGGATAGCCCTGATAGGAAGCCACACCAGGTGGGAAGTAGGCATAGGTCATCCCCAACCGGCCGGCAATGCGTTTCGCAACTTCCTCAGTCACGGATTCACAGAAGCTCACGAGGTCTGGCTCGTAGAGCAGCAACTCCAGCGCCATCCGCTCAGGCTGCTGCGGCTGCGTGCGGTTGAAACGTTGCTCATTGTCCCTGGTTCTGGGAAAACCCAAACACGCGAGTACGTTGTAAGCGATGGAAGTCAATCCACCCGCCCGCGTCTGGGCAGCCGCCTGTACAGCCGCCTGGGCAGCCAAAGGCGTCATCAAAAAGTGCCTGCGATCCATTGTTCCAGCTTAGGCTGCTTCGGGGATTTGGGGGGAGCAGCCGGTTCGTCGTGTTACGCTCGGTGCATTGTCCTTGCGGACGCGACAGCCGGGGCACCTGCCCCGAATCGGGTCGAGCGCACCGGATTGCGCCGGTTCGCCCTCCCACACCACCGGACATGCGTATCCGCACCCGGCGGTTGAAGCCCGCGACTAAGGTGCAAGATCGTTCCCCTCGTGCTGTCGGGCTTTACCCTATGCGCCTCGGGTGATTGTTGGACTTTGCTGTTGCAAGGCAACTCGTCCAACGCACAAGGCCTCACTGCCGATTCGTGTTCCTGCGGCCAAGGGCTTGCTAAACGCTTCTTTCCGCTTCCCCTCACGGTTAGGTGTTGCGCTTCGCTACGGTTGTCACCACCTCCTCCGGCTGGCACTTCGCAGCCAATTCGATCTTGCCCATGCTGGGCACACTAGCCAGGCGGTTCATCCGGCTGGAATGCGGAACAATCCAACCTCGGACCGCGTCAGCGGTCCAACAGCAGGCGGCCCCTCGGCGGCGCGTTTCGAGGTGGAGACGTCTGTCACCGCAACCCTGTCACCGCAACCTGCGGAGGTCCCGACCGTCTGCAAGAACAAGCGTGTGGATCGCGCCCACGTAATCACGAAAGCCCTGAGTGATTTGGGCCCTCTCTCGATGGACGCGGGCACCGGGGCAAGGGTGATGGGGGTTCCGGCTCCGCTGCTCTGTTATTGGATGGGGAAAGCGGAGACCCACGGTGGTTGGCGATCTGGTGGCCGTGGAGATAGGCGGGCCAGAGCGCAGCTCGCTGGAATCGTGTTGAAACCTATGGTTAATCGTTACTCTTGACCCGTCAGTGCCTGTTCGTTGCACTTGCGCCAATGCGGCCAAACGCTATCCGGAAGCAGTAGCCAACCAGCGATGCGGGGGGGCGGCCGTGCTGAAACTCCCCTCGGGAGAGTCTCGAGGTTGAGCCTACTGGAACCGGAACTCCAGTTCTGAGTTGGTTAGCTACCAGGCGTTTTAGGCGGTATGCAGCTATTGATTATCCCCAAGAGAATCTGCAAGAAACTCCAAGAGGCGGGTAATTCGGAGGCGTGCTCCACGAGCGCCGGCTCGAGGCCGGAAGAGTCTCACGGACGATAGATATAGTGTTGGCCCTCGTGCGCAGAGTTGGCGCAACCGGGCGTATTCTCGGTCAGCGTCTTGTACCATTTCATTCGGACGTTCAGAAGTTTCCGACGTTTGAGATGACGGGACCGGCTTATCCGGGTTCCTGGAGGCATGAGAAATTGCCGTTGCAACACTGGAATTGACAGGTTACCAAGGTCCAGATTAAAATTCCGACAGGCTCGTTTCGCTGACTGGTCCTGACTGCACTTGAAGGCTCTCCGGAACGGGTCCTTAACATGTCTTGAGTGCAGCTTGGCCCTCGTGATATTCGGGATGCGGTGGCATCCGTGATACGTTCGTCTCCACCTGGAAGTTCAGCGCGGAACTTCTGCTTGTCAGGCAGACTACGTCTTGGGATGTTTGCCCTGCAACTTCAGCTAACATCTCTTTTCAGTAGGCGGACCCTCACTTCTGCGTTTCAGAAGCGCAAAGTTATGATGTGGCGGCTGGCGGACGACGTTAGCCTGCCCACGGCAACTGCCGGCCAACCCGGTGTCACTTAGCCGGCAGCGCGTTCTCTGGGAGATTGATCTCATGCAATCCGCCTCCTACTTGTTCGTGACTCTCTGGAGCAGTTTCCTGGGATGGCTGGCGCTACGGCCGCTTCGCGCCGCTTTGCTGCTGCTATATGCTTTCGCCGTCGTCCAGCCGGCTGCCGCCATCGATTGCGAAGATCTCGCCACCCGCATCGGCGCCTACAGTGCAATCGCCCAAGCTGACAGCGGGGTGGGACTTGTCTTCGACCCCGAGGATCGAGCCTATTTCAGATTTGACCCTAGCTTGCGCCGCATTCGAGTCCTTACCCCTACCCCTGAGGCAAAAGAGTGCCTCCAGGCTCTGCTTGCATTCCGGGACTTCGCCGCGAGTGCGCCCAACCGGGCTGGAGCCGTGGCCCCGCTCAGTCTGACTCTCCCCGCCAATTCGGTTTTCGGAGCCCAAGAGTTCGCCATCGGTGATCTTAACGGTGACGGAGTCAGCGACGGCGTTGGCCTGAGTACCGGCTCCGCTCTGTATGTCTTCCGCGGAAACAATACCAATCAGATGGCATCCGCTGGCAGTTTCGCCGTTGGCGGCACGCCGGGAAGAGTGTTGCTCGCCGACCTCAATGGGGATGGGCGATTGGACGCCATTGTCACTCGGACCGGCATCGCCGGCGGCCTGTCCGTGTTGCTAGGCAACGGTGATCTGACCTTTCAAGACGCCACGCTCTCACCCGCCGGAAGCAACCCGCGGTCACTCGCCGCAGGTGATTTCAACGCAGACGGCAAGCTGGACATCGCGGTAGCCTTTGGCGGCGACGGCTCAGCCAACTCCGCGGGCATTGCCATCGTCATGGGCAACGGCGACGGTTCGTTCCAGTCACCTACGATCCTCGCATCCCCACTGGGAGTCTCATCCGTCCTCGCGGCGGACTTGAACGGCGATGGCAAACTCGATCTGGCCCTCGGCAACAATCTCACCGACACCGTCACCGTCTTCCCTGGCACCGGCTTGGGAACGTTTGGCGCGGGCGTGTCCACCCCAATTGGGGCCGGACCCGGATTCCTGGCTGCAATGGATCTCAATCAGGACGGCAAAGCCGACCTCGTCGCGCAACTCAACGACCTCAACGGTCTATCTTTCCTGCTGGGGAACGGTGACGGGTCCTTTCAGTTGGTGACAACGCTTGCCGCTGGCGCCAACGCCCGATCATTCGTCGCCCTCGACCTCCTCGAGGACGGAACAAGGACCGTGTTCTTCGTGCCCGGCCCGGGCAGCGACCTGACGATCGTGGGTATCGCGGCAGACGGTCGTGTCGCGGGCCAGCAGATGATTTTCGCTCCGCCGCAATTGCGCGACATCACCACTGGCGACTTTAATAACGACGGCAATGCGGACGTTGCTGCAGCCGGGGCCGGCAACTCCGCGTCCGATGTTGCCGTGTTGCTGTCGCAACCGAATGGCCAGTTGGCAAAAGGCCCCACCTTTAGGATTGGCTCTGCTCCCGTTGCTGTGGTCAGCGGGGACTTCGACGGCGACGGTAACACCGATTTGGCTGTAACGCCAGGCAACCAGCCTGGAGCGATCAAGCTCCTGCGCGGAGACGGCTCCGGTAACTTCCAGGACCCGGTAAGCACGTCAGTCATCGGGGCGCCACTCCATGCCGCAGGCGCCGACTTCAACCGCGACGGCCGCTCCGATTTGGCCATTAGCGTGCGTGCGAGTTCCGGGCCCGGTAGCGTGGCGATTTTTTTGGGAAGTCCTTCTGGTTCCTTCTCACAGTCCGGGACGCTGACAGCGGGCAACAGGCCGGTTTTTGCCGCTGCGGGCCACCTCAATGGGGACGGCTTCATCGATCTCGCCATCGTCGATGAAGGACTCCTCGGCTCGCAAGTTGATCCGGGAGGATTGTACGTCTTCCTTGGCAAAGGCGACGGCACCTTTCAAGAGGGCGTCCGCTACGACGCCGGATTGAATCCATCGTCGGTGGCGATTGGCGACATCAACCACGACGGGCTGCTCGACCTGGCGATCACCACAACGACGCCCGACTTTGGATTCCGGGCGGGAGTACTCCTGGCGTCGGGCGACGGTGCCTTTAGTCCGCCCATCTTTACGACGGTGGCGTTTGGCCCCAGGCACATCGCGGTTGACGATTTCAATCAGGATGGCAAGAATGACTTGCTGGTTACGCATTGCTGCGGCAATTTGGGTCCAGCTGTCTTGTTTGGGAATGGCGACGGCACCTTTGGCGATGAAGAATTCTTTGCCGCCCCCGGGGATACGTCGCG
>JAHCHD010000172.1 GCA_026129915.1 Bryobacterales bacterium | reverse complement strand
GGGGTGGTTACGACGCCGCTGGCTTTGCTGAGGGCTTTCCAGCAGTTGCTCGAACGCATGGAGGCGAATGCGAGATCCGCCACCACGGGCATGCTCCGCGACGGGATGCGCGGCTGCGTGGTGTCCGGTTCCGGCGTCGCGGGCCAGGTGCGAGATCTGCCCGTTGCAGGAAAAACCGGCACAGGCAGCGCACGGGGGCGCACCCATCAGAATGGCTGGTTCCTCAGCTATGCCCCCGCTGACGCACCCCTCTACACGATGGTTACGTTTGTGGAGCATGGCAGCGGAGGCGCGCAGGCGGCCCCGGCCGCCGCGGCCGTTTGGCAGGCCCTGGGAGAGCAGCGTGCCTTTGGCTAGCCGCTTGTTCCCCATACTGTGTCTGCTTGTCTCCACCGCGTTTGCTGGCGACGACGCACCATCCTATACCGTCCGGCTGTTCTGGCGGCAGGTCCCGGAGGCCCTAGAACTAGCCCCACTTTCGCCCTTTTCGCCAAAATCCGCACCACTTCTTCACCTTAGTGATGGCCGCCAGCTTATGTTGCGCGGCCCGTTGCGCATTGCAGCGCGAGGTGCCTCCCTCCAGCTGGGTGATCGTTTCCCCAACCACGTCGGGCGTGTTGAGTGCCTAAGCCGCCTGCGCTTGCGCATCCCCGGCGGAACTTGGGCGGAATTCGCCGGGCAACTGCGAATATGGGCCTCCGATGGCGAACTCCACGCGGAAGTTGCCATGGACCCCGAAGACTACGTGCGCGCCGTGCTGGCCGGGGAAGCGGGAGGAATCCGCGAGCCCGAGGCGTTGAAGGCCATCGCCGTCGCCATCCGCTCCTATGCCTTTGCACTCGGCTCAAGGCATACCGACGAGGGCTTCACCTTCTGCGATACCACCCACTGCCAGGATCTCCGCTTGGCTACTCGCCACCCATTGCTGGACGAAGCAGCGGAGGAAACTGCCGGCGAGATTCTCTGGAAGGACGGCACGCCCGTACCCGCATGGCACCATGCCGATTCGGGAGGCCACACGGAGGACGCCCGCGCGATATGGGGGAAAGACGCACCGTCGTGGCAGCGAGGCCAGCCTGACCCATCCAGCCTGCAACCCGAAGCCTTCACCTGGACCGCTCGTATCCGTACCCCGGACTTCGTCCGCGCCCTTCGGGCCGAAGGCTTCGCAGTGGCAGCTAGCCCCGCCCCCCAAGTGCTTGCCCGCCACCCATCAGGCAGAGTAGCTTTGCTCTTGCTCGACGGCCGGGAGTTGCCCGCCTCCACAATACGCTTTGCCATCGGGCGCCACCTTGGCTGGAACCTGGTGCGCAGCGACCTCTACACCCTGCGCGCGGAAGCGGACGCTATCGTTTTTGACGGGCGCGGCGCGGGTCATGGTGTAGGCCTATCGCAACGTGGCGCGTCGGCAATGGCACGCCAAGGAAAGAGCTACCGCGATATTCTCGCCTTCTACTTTTCCAGCGCGCGAGTGGGTGTGGCGGCGCGAGACATTCGCTGGACCCAGCGCGGGCAAGGCCTGCTCCGCATCTGGTTCGCGGGCGTCGTGGATGAGAGCTTCCCTTCCCTGGCCCTGCGCGAACTGCGCCGAACCGAGGCCGCCAGCGGCATCGAGTTGCGCCGCCCACTTACCATCCGTGTGTACTCTGACCTCGACAGCTACCGCAACCATGCGGGAAATCCAGGCTGGATGGCCGCCAGCACCAACACCGCGGCGGACGGGTATCGCATCGCCCTGCAACCCCTCACCATACTGCGCCGCGCGAATACTTTGGAACCGCTCCTCCGTCATGAACTGGCCCACGCGCTGGTGCTGCAAGAAGCTACCCGTGAACTGCCTCGCTGGTTTCACGAGGGCCTCGCCCGTTGGCTCGCAAGTGGCATCTCAAGCAACAGCGAGAACCTCCGCGCCACACGCAACGTCGCACCGTTCCCCAGTTTCCAGTCGCTGGATGAAGGCTTCGTCGACGCGGAGGCAAACCGTCGCGCCTATGCCGCCTCCACTGCCGAACGAGTGGTGGCCGCCGCAATTCGGCACTATGGCCGGGATGCCGTGTTAGGCTGGGTCCGTCATGGCCCTCCGCACGACGATCATGTTCTGCTTCGGGAACTTCAGCATGCGGGCCAGCGCTGACAGGAACAGCAACCAGCACAGCAGCAGCAGCAGAAAAGCCAATCCGAAGCGTAACAGCAAGCTGGCTGTGGCTACGGGAACCCCTTCCAGTGTAGGAGCCCATCCCATCAGTCGCGCGGGCAGCCAAAACCCTACGCCCAGAAATAGAAACCACATCACCCAGTACTGGGGAAGCCGCAACATCCGCAGCGCATGCTGCAGCCAGCGTCGCTTACCGCCGCCCCACGCCGCCGCGCCGGCCAGCCCGGCAAAGGCGGCCAAGAACATCATCGGCAGCACCACCCACTGCACAAAGTCGATGATGTTACCCATCCACACGTTCACGCTGTAGAAGCTCACCGGGCGCTGGGTAAACATGGTAATCCAGGACGCGAGAGGCTTGGCCCATTCCAATGTCTGCCGCTGCAGAAGCGTGAGCCCCGCGCAGAGTCCACCAAACGACACGAACCACAGCGCCAGCAGCGGCAGTCCCCCGACCGCCCTTCGAAACAGCGGCTTCTCCTTCGGATGAATGTTCACTGACGCCAGAATCGGCATTGGATAATGGGCACGGTAGTAGCTAAGGAATGTGTACTGCAGCAAGAGCAGCAACGCGATTGCCACAAGCAGCGCCGCCAGCATGGACAGCCCCACCACCAGCACGTTCGAATCCGGCAGATACAGCCAGCCCCAAGCCGCCAGCGCCATTCCCGGAATGGCCACAAGATTCACACCCGCCAGCAGAGGCTGGCGCAGCACGGCCCGCCAGGCGCCTATGGGAAGAGACATCCACCGCTTCACGGCCGCACCTCCAAGCGCATACCGGCAGTTGTTGCCTGATAGCCGGGCTGATACATCGGCTGCACCTGCGCCGGGCTCACGTTGAAGGTGCCGGAGTTTACCACCCGCAGGATATGCGTAAACTGCCGCTGCCCGCTGCTGAACTCATACTGGAACAGAGCAGCCCGGTCGTCTCGGTATTCCTTAGCTGACCCGTTCCATCCCCACCACGCCGGCCGGTTCTCAAGCTCGTACGACTCCCTCCGGTCAATGAATTCAGTGCCCGAAGGAATGGGGTCTTCAATCATCAGGTAGCGCCAGTCGTTGCCGGTAACGGTAAGCCGCACCGCCACCAGGTCGCCCGGACGCAACGTATCGGGCATAGGTCCGAGCCGGTACACAGTACGCCCGTCGCGCGCCACGCGCTGCAGGCTGAAGTACTCGCGTAGCAGATTCAGCCCCACGCTGCCTTCGCGTTCGCGGCCCTCCGCGCGCCCGAAGTACTTCGCGACTGCTGACCAATACACGCGCCCCTCGCCCTTGGCCACCACGCGAACACGGGCCCCTTGTACACCAAGGCTTCGCGCGTCCCGGGTGAGCGTGGGCACGTCCACCTTCAGCGCATCCCCAGTGCCAAACCGAGTCTTAAGTGCACTCTGGCCATCTACGAACACTTCCACCTCCAGGCTAGGTTTCAGTTCGCCGCTCTGCTTCAGGTAGTCTGTCAGCCCGAATACCACCATCGCGGTGGTTTTGGTGCTATCCCAGAACTGTCCGCGCGAACGGTTTGCCACCAGGAATTGGGCTGCGCCCGCAATCAGAGGGCTGTCTGGCTTCACAGCTAGCAGCAGCTTCATCGCGAAGGCAGTGACCTCCGCGGTGCTGTTATAGCTAATGCCCATCACGTCGTCGCGCTCAGAGCGCCAGGAAACCACGCTGCCGCCATCGGTGGCGCCGCGTTCCACTTTGGCCACGAACTCCGCCGTGCGCGGGTCGCCGGCCGCATGCATGCCCAGACCCGCCATCGACGCACCGTGCGAAGAGAGCGAGCCAAGCTGCGCGTATAGCATGTCCTGCACCGGCTGGTCTGGCTGCCCGTTGTTTAGAAGAGCATAGCCGATATAGCCTCGCAAGTCCGCCGTCAGGCGCTGGTCTTCCAGCAGCCGCGAGCGCAGCCAGTTGCGCGCGATCTGCAGCTTGTACCCGGGCACCTGATAGCCCGCCTTGCGCGCTTCCTCAAGGCCGTAAAGCACGTAGGCCGTCATAAAGGGGTGGCTCTCGTCGGTAGCCCACCAGCCCCATCCCCCGTCTGGATGCTGGTGGCTGGATAGCCGATCAATCCCCTCGCGCACCTTCTGGACCAGGTCGCTTCGCTTCACATTCGAGGGGATCTTCAGTTCGTCAAGCGCCTTCGACACGATGATGTTCGGCAGGAAGCTCGACATCGTCTGCTCAGTACATCCATACGGGAAGCTCGTCAGGTACTCAAGCGCGTTAAAGATGCTGCCCGCGATCGAGGGTGAGATCTTCAACTCCAGTGACCGCGTATCCGCAATGGCATCCGCGGGAAACTCCATCTGGAACTCGCGCGCCTCTTCGCTGCCAGTCATTGACCCCGTATTCCCGCTAATCATCTCGATGCCAAAGGGCCGCACCGGCAGCGCCAGTTCAATGGCATCGGATTCCTGCGTTCCCAGCGCGCGCCCGGTAATCTTCACCTCACCCGGCTTGGTAGCCCTCACACGGAAGCGCGCTGTCGCCTCGCCGCGCGGCGGAATCTCGAGCTCCTGGGTGCCTGGGGTCAGCAGTTCCAGACCCTCTACGCTCAGGCTGGTCTGGATGCGCTGCGGGCTTTCCAGGTAGTTCATCACGATTGCCGGGATCTCCACCTCGTCGCCCACCGTGAAAAAGCGCGGTACCGCCAGCCGTAAAATCAGGTTCTTGCGGACAATACGCCGGTCAACGGCTGAGCCCAGTTGTGTCTCGCGCGTCACCGCGCGCACCGTGGTTCGCCAAGTGGTTAGCGCATCCGGAAACGTAATCTCAGCCTTCGCCTTGCCGCTGGCGTCGGTCTTCACATCGGCCAGCCACAGCGCTGTATCCGGGAAATACTTGCGCACCTTGGGGTCCACGTAGCGCTCGCCCTTCAGTTCCGCAAGTGTCTTGCGCTGTTTGCGCAGCGCCAGTTGCATGCGTCGTTTCCCGGCCTCGCCACTGAAGTAATAATCCAGAGAATTGAAGCTGAACACCTCGTGGTAACGCACGCCGTGGAAGAACGCGTTCACCTCTGGCAGCGCCTCCTGACGCACCGCGTAGATGGCCTCATCCACCACGCCCAGGCTGAGTTCCGCATTCGCGGCGGGCTTGCCTTGCCAGTCGCGGGCTTCCACCTCAATCGTCGTTTTCTCGCCGGGCTGGAATTGCGTCTTCGCGGCGCGAATCGTCATATCCAGCTTCTGCCGCTTCGCCGGCACCATTACGCGCCGCGAACCCTCAAAGTGCTGGTTATCTTTCATGAACGACGCCAGCACAAATACGTTCGGCGCGTACTCCTCCAGAATGGGAAACCGGTATCGCACGGTCCCGTCGGTTGCGGGAATGATCGTCTGCTGGTAAACCTTCCCCGCCTCCACCGTCACCAAGACGGGAATGCCAGGTGCTCCCGCCACAATCAGCACCTCAGCCGTGTCGCCAATTTCGTAACGCGATTTATCGGGAATAATCTCGATGCGGCGGCTTTCGCTCCAGCTCCAACCCCGGTCGCCCGCCACCCACAGGTATTCCTCCGCGCGAATGCGTCGTCCATTGGCATCGGCGCTTACCGCAACCAGTCCCATGGATCCGCTTTCGCTAATCGCCAGACGCCCTGTGCCTGTTCCCGCAGCGCCCGTCTGTACCTGCGTGCTTCTTACGGGCGTCCGCCGCAACTGCTGACCCTTCTGCCATTCTCTCCGCTCCAGCGTTACCGTCACGTTCGCTGCCACCGGCTGGCCGTCGTATCTGCGGGTGCGCACCGTAAACTCCACCTCTTCACCCGGCTCGTACACCCACTTCGACTTGCGAATCTCCACATGGTAGTCGCCAAAGGTAGCCACAAAGCGTGCGCTTCCATTGATCTCGCGATTGGCCGCATCCCTCACCTTGGCCTGGATGGTCATCCGCTCGTCCCAGCCCTGCGCGTTCAGCCGCAGTGGAATCGTCACCAGCGCTTTGCCTTCCGCATCCAGAGTAGCCGTTCCTTGTGCCACCTCCGCGCCAAAGTAGCCGTCGTACCCTTCGTCGCCATCGGGCGAGTAACGGTCTTCGGGTTCCGCATCAAACCATTGATAGTGCCGCGACGAATACGCCACCCACTCCAGCGTCGCATTGGTCACCGGTTCGCCAAAGTAATAGCGGGCATCCACCTCCACCGTCGCCTGCCGCCCCTGCAGAATAAACGCGTCGCGCGGGCGCACCTTCACTTCGTACTCTGGCTTCTTGTATTCCTCTACATGGAAGCCGCCCGACTGTGGGTATTCTCCAACGTCGATCTCCACCGCGAAATAGCCTAGCGGCACATCCGCACCCAGCGTCAGTTCCCCATGAAACGTACCCCAGGCGGAGATCACCTGGTCCTGCTCATAGATGGGCTGGCCCCGCCCGTCGTTCACCGTCACCCGCGCGGTCCGTTGCGAGGGCACTGCATAGCCGTCCGCGCTGCTTTGACGCACAATTCCCTTGAAGCGCACGGTGTCACCAGGCCGGTATACCGGACGATCTGTATAGATATAGGCCTTGTAGGAATCCCGTTCCCCCCGGCGAATGGCCCAGGCGCCCAGTGTCGTCGCCGCCACATCCTTCCCGCTAGCGGCCACCAAAAGCACCTCACCCGTTGCCTCCATTGCCGCAGACAGGGATGCGCTCACCATTCCGCTAGCGTCGCTCTTCCAACTGGCGAGCGTCTGCTGCCCGGCGATCAGATGCAGCCCGGCATCGGCCACCGGTGCACCGGTTTTGCGGTTCACCAGGAAGCCAAGCAAATTCCCTTCCGCCAATTTTGTGGTTAGCGCAAGGTCAGTGATAATCACCACTGTATAGGCGGCCAGTTCCTTGGAGGTCGCCTCCACCAGGTAGAGCCCCTTTTCCTGCACTGGAATTGGCACAGTGATGCTGTCCCAGCGTTCCCGTGCCGTCACGGGCTGGCTCCAGGTAGCTACGAGTTGGCGGCTGTTCAGCACCGGAAGCTGGGCAAACTGCGTGGTCGCCGGCGCGCCGCCCGGCGCAGGGCCTCCCTGCATCCAGGCCCTGATCGCATGCCGGTCTTCCACGGTATACTGCGCACGAATCAGGTCGCGTATGGAGTTCCGCGTCCGAATCTTCCAGCGGTGAAAGCTCTCCAGAAAGGTCCGCGGCGCAGGCGGCCTAGGCGCCCGGCCCCCAAAACGATGAGGCTCGTCGAGATTGGCAAAGAATACCAGAGGGTCATCCACCCGGTACACCCGAAAGGTGAGTTCGTTCACCCCGTTTGCCCATAGGCCCACCGACGGCGATTCCCCCTCGGCGTAGGTCTGGTTGCTGTTCAGGCCAAAATACGGCTCAGTATCTTCCTGCGAAGGCAGCGGCAGCACAAGCAGCGCCACTAGCAGCCAAGCAGTCACGCACGTCGTTCGCGTGCGCGCTAGGCGCCGCCCCCAGCAACCACAATCTTCCATCGGTAGACCCCCAAAAAGGCCGGATTCGCCGCGACCGGATGCCACCTCGCCTCCGGATGTCGCCGCAACTCCAGCACCGTACGCCGGCGCATCTCACCTGGCCAGCTGCCCTCCGGGCCGGTGTGATAGACCACGTACTCGCTCGGATCCTCTTCCTGCATCATGCTCCTGCCCAGGAACACCATGGCATGGAAGGGCATTCCCTGTGCTTCCTGCCGGTAGAAAAGCAAATCGCCGGGCTGCGCTTGCTCTATATCTTTCCCGATCCGGCTCGTATTGTAAAGCAGCAGATTCTCAGCGTCCGCAAATTGTCCAAAAGCACCCGTCGTCAAGTCATCAGGCTGAAACGGACCCGGCCGCAGCCGGAACAAATCGGCCTTAAGCGGAGTAAACGGATACTGGTACTTCTGGACGCCAGGGATCGGCTTTATCGCCCGTAATCCAATTCGATTGGCCCACTCTCCGTCATGCTTTCGCAGTGCTTCGCGGTAACCGAAACGCAGCAACGCGGCACAATCACCAATCTCGGGGTCCAGCTCATCCCCGCGATAGAACTGCTCCTCAGCCAGGTAACGGAACCAATCGAGAAAGGCCCTGCGGTCCGCGGCCGAATCCAGATGCAGACTGTCCGGGAATCCGTCTCCATTCCGGTCGCGCCAGTCCGGGCGCACATCTAGCGAGGCCACGGTAGCCAAAGCGACCCCCGGCTCACCAGAGGGCTGCGTTGCCACTAAACGACAAAGTCCGCCCACCACACCCGTCTGAATCACAGCCACGTCACGGCGGGTTTCTTTGCGTAATTGCAGCAGCCGCGCCACTCCCGGCCCTGCTTCCAGCCGGTAGATGGTGGTTTCCCCGCCGTTTGCGCCCCTCGGCAGCACCAGTTCCACGCGCGAAATCCCATCCGCGCGCAGACGGTCCTCCTCCAGGCTGATGGCACTACCATGGTCCGCTGTTAGCAGAAGCCAACCTAGTGGCACACATGCCGCGATGGCCAATCCCATCCAAATGCTCCAGCGCTTCATGCGGGTGTAACTTCCTTGCTACCCATCTTCAAACTGCTCGTCTTCTCAGCGACTTGGGTTTCGACGCTACGTTGCCTGCACGGGCAATTCCCTTGCCACAGGAGAACGCGTAATTGGTACCCACGACAACGCAGCACCGGAACCTCCTCCGCATCCGGAGTCGCCTACTCCTTCATGCGCGAACGCACTGTTTCGAGGCTCAGTATGAATGGAGTTCGCCGGGCAACAGTTCGTTGGCTCACGACGCGATGCTGCATCCGCCGCAACGCTCCGGCATTCCCGGTATACTCGAAAATCACCGTTCGGGACCAAAGTCCATTATGCAAACCCAGGCAGAACCGCACCCACAGCCAGCCCCCGCGCTCGAACGTATTGTTTCCGTGGACGCTTTCCGTGGCTTCACCATGTTCTGCATGTTCGCCGGACCCTTTGGTTTGAACGCCTTCGAGTCCTCTAGCTGGCTCGCCCCGGTCCTCTGGCAACTTGAACATGAACCCTGGGTGGGCGTCCGTTTTTGGGATCTTATCCAGCCCTTTTTCATGTTCATCGTGGGCGTGGTGATGCCTTGGTCCTTCGCCCGTCGCTGGGCGCGTGGCGAAACCTGGCAAGCCAGCCTCGTCCACGTCCTCAAGCGCGCCGCCCTGCTGATCGTCTGGGGCCTCATCGCCCGCAGTGTTCAGGCCCAGCGCCCTGTCATCGATCTCATCAACGTATTAGCCCAGATCGCCTTCACCTACACAATCGCCTTCCTGGTTCTCCGCAGGAGTTGGCGATTCCAGCTAGGTACCGGGCTTCTCCTGCTCGCCCTGCATACCCTGGCCTACGTGCTTTGGGCGGGCAGCGGGGCGGAAGGCCCCTGGGTACGGGACGCCAATTTCGGCCAGTGGCTCGACATGCACGTGCTTGGCAAGAACTGGGGCGGCTCCTACGCCACCATCAACTGTCTTAGCTCGGCGTTCAACACCATCCTTGGCGTAGTGGCGGGAACCCTCCTCTTCTCAAAGGCCAGCCCTCAGCGAAAGTTCCAGATCTTCGCCACCGCGGGAGTGGTGCTGGTAGCCGCCGGCCTCGCCCTCCACCCCTGGATTCCCGTCATCAAGAAGATCTGGACCGCTTCCTTTGCCCTGGTAAGCGGCGGACTTACCCTCCTTGCGTTGCTCATCTTCTACTGGGTCTGCGACGTCGCCGGACGCCACCGCTGGGCTACCCTCTTCGTCGCCGTTGGAGCGAATTCCATCTTCATCTACCTGTTTCACGAGATTCTGGGCCGCTGGATGCGCCAGACCGCACCCGCCTTCACCAGTTGGGCCGAACCCTGGATTGGCCCCTTCGCCCCTTTCACCGCGGCCTGGCTAGCCATCGCCCTGCAGGTCTACGTCTGCTGGTGGCTCTACCAGCGACGCATCTATCTCAAACTCTAGCGTTTT
>JAHCHD010000171.1 GCA_026129915.1 Bryobacterales bacterium | reverse complement strand
ACGTCACGTGATGCAGGCATCCGATCGCTACCACACTGCCGATGCATCCCATCGTGGGTATAGTCGGCTGACGGAGGTATTCCTCTCACACAGATTTTCGAGGTTGAGGGCTATGTGCCCGTAACCTCGCGTAACCTCGTAGCCCCTGCCGCGACTTCGTGGTTAGTTCGAGCCCGGTAGCCCAGCCTTCGACTGCAGAACCTGCGCAAGGCCCAGCTTGCGGACGATTTCCTGAAAGCGCGGCTCATCCCGGAGGGGAGCGAAGACCGGGTCCGTCGCGGTGTAAATCATGTTGTAGGGGCGTGATTCCAGGCCCGCTTCCAGTTCCGCCAGCGCTGCGTCACGATCGCCGATCCACATTTGCCAAACCGCCCGGTCATACCTGTGTACGTCCAAAGGAGGCCCCTCCCCCAATTCGTCGAGCAAAAGCTTCACAAGAGCCGGTCTGCCACTCTTCGCCAGAACATCCAGTTGCTTCTGTCCGTAGTTCTGGAAGTAGCTGTCGCCCTGCTGCTCCTCCCAGTTGATGAGACTGTTGCATCGCTCGCGCACGAAGCCGACCTCATCGTTCTTCATGAGATAAATTCGAGAGAGCCACTGGGGTCCCGGGATGTAAGAGGGGTCCAGGATGACGGACGCCTGTGCCTCCCGTTCCGCTTCAGCAAGCATCCCTTGGAGGTAGTAGATCGAAGCGAACAGCGAGTGCGGGTGCGGCCGCGCGGGAGTAAGGGAAAGCGCTTTCTCCGCTTGGACCTTTGCCTCATCGAAGCGGCCCATCAGGGCAAGCCACTGGCCATACCAAATGCGCCACTGGTCCTCTTGCGGTTCTTCCTCCACCGCAGACTTCAAATACCTGCCAGCGTCCTCCCATGACCACGCACGGGTCATCAGAAGATGGCCCAGAATCGCGCGGCACTCCACACAGGAGGGGTCGTCGTTCGCCGCCTCACGGGCCATTTCCACCGCCGGCGTGAACGGGCTCTTTCCAAAGCGCGACGCAAGTTCAGCCAATCCAGCGCGGGCAGGGGGATAGTTCGGCACAAGACGGAGCGCCGCCTCCAGGAGTTCGCGCCCCGCGGTGCGATCAGCGAGTGACCCCCGGCGCAGGATGGGAAAGGCCTCCGAAACCTTCTCTTCGGCTTGCCGCAGTCTGGTCGCCCGCATTGCCCAAAAAGTGCCCGCAACGCCCAGCGAGGCAAGAAGAAGAATCACCGCAAGGGGATGGAGCCAGGCGGCACGCCCAGTCGCTGTGATTTTCCCGGGCTCCACCGGCGCTATCTGCTGCAGTCCTGCTTCGGCTTCCTCGGTGACTGCTACCGCGAGACGGTACCCCATCTTGGCCACGGTCTCGACGTAGCTGCCTCCATCCGGAGCGGGGTCGAGTGCCTTCCGTATTGCGGCGATGGCGTGGGCGAGGTTCGAATCCTCCATGACCGCGCCCGCCCAGACTCGGTCGTGGAATTCCTCCCGCGACACCACGGCGCCGCGTGCTTCCGCCAGCACATGAAGGCACTCCGCCGTCCTCCAGGTAAGGCGGATCACCTGCCCGCGCAGGGTCAGGACACGTGCGGCCGCATCCCATTGGACGTCGCCGAATCGGACCGCACGGTTCGGAGTGGCAGACGGGGTTCCCATGGACTCACCTTCTACTCTGGCTTTGTCTGAGCGAGATTGTAAACCAGCGCTCGATTCCTGTCACGCCCTATTTTCAACAACTTCAGATCCGTTCAAAAAGAATCATCACCAGTCCTGGAACCGGAATCAGCTTTTTTCATGCGCAGGGCATTCTCACGGCGGCTGAGAAGGCGCACACTCGGCGAAGACCACAGAGGGCCGGTTGCAGGTCATCAGGCTCAGGTTGGAGATTCCTAGAGGAGGATTCGGTTCCATGTCCCAATGTCCGGTTCGTTCCCAACAGCACAGACGTTCCTTGCTTGCATGTGTCGTCGCGCTGCTCACCGTCGTTGTCTCGCCACTTTCGGGCGGAACAATCACGTATGAAGACACAAACTTCTACGACGAGTTCTTTGGTCCAAACGCGCCAACTCCAGATTGGTACATCCAGACGGTGGAGCAAGCAGGACCCATCACGGGGCAGTTCTACCACACTGGCACCGGAAATCCCGGTCCCGGACGGCTGCATGCGTATTCCATTGGTGCATCAAGCGGGACTACTACGCTGATTGTCGGGCACTACAACCCCAGCTTCGTCTGGGATCCGTCGGTCGACGGGGCAGTTGGGGAATTGGAGTTTTCCTACGACATCATTACCACTACTCGCGGGTCTGGTGGCTTCCGTCCAGCGCTCCGGCAAGACGGGGTGATCTTTTACCTGTCGACGGTGCTCCACTCAAACGACAGCCTCACGGACTGGATGACATTCACGGCGTTCAGCGGCAATGCCTCAGAATGGCTCGACATCTCAGGGCTGCTGAATCCAGATTTTTCGTCTTCGGGATCTCTCATCGAATTCGGATACCGGACCGGACTTGGTAGCGAGTGTCTCAACCCGAATCCGGAAACAGGGCTCTGCAGTGCTGCTTCCTTTCGAAGCGCACTCGACAACTACCGGGTGACGATCCGCAGCCTGGAGGACGATGGAGGTGAACCTGGTTCCATACCCGAACCTTCGACGGCTGCCATGCTAAGCGGCATCCTCCTCGCTGGTGCGCTTTACGGGTACCGGCGAAAGCGCCGATTCTCTCTGCCGCCAAGCCATTCTCTGCAGACGGCAGAGTCCACTGATCACTGATTCACAAGAAAAGATCTTTTCCAAGTTTCAACGGGTTCTTCTGCTCCTGCGGTTGCCGTTGTTGCTGGGCGTGTCCCTGGCGCAGCGGAACATCTGGATGGGCCGTCCGGGAACAGATGAACTGTAAGCGTTTGGGCAATCCCATTCTTGCCTGTATGTGTGAATGCTGATGATCTGGAGGCATGAACGATGTCGTAGGTCTTCTGGATTACGGCGAAGATCTGGTGTGGCGCTACCGATCGAGTGGCCGGACGCGCAAGGAGATTGCGGCCGAGGCGGGGATTGCCGTCACGACACTGGATTACTACATCCGCCGGGTGAACCGGAGCAGTTCTGCTGAAGAAGCTGCGGTGAGCCGCATCTTGCCGGTGGAACTCGTCACAGGCGAACACGAGGAGACCGCGGCGCGTGGCGCACAGAGCGCGGTGGTGGTTCGCCTCGGCAACGGCCGGGTGGTGGAAGTCCATCGCGTTTTCGACGCGCAGTTGCTTCGTGATCTGCTGGCCGTGCTCGAAACGAGCAACAACCCGGAGTACGGATAAGTGTTCGCGCTGGGTCCGGCGACGGAAGTAACTGTGGCCACCGGGGCCAGGGATGTGCGCAAGGGATTCGAGGGGCTCTACGGGTTGGTGCGCGACGAGCTGCTGGCCGATCCGCTGAGCGGGCATCTGTTCCTATTTGCCAATGCGAGGCCGCGTTTGAAGCTGTTGTTCTGGGACGCACGCGGGGCGCCATCGCGCCCATGGGGTTGGTCTTGCGCGTACTCTTCAATTGCAGTGGCAGAGTAACCTGATTTCGCGACTCTGGTGCTCCCGCGGAGAGAATCTCAGTCGCGTGAGTATCGCGGCGAGGGAGGGAGAGAGAAGGGGTGGTGTTTGCGGGAGTGTTTGATTGCAGGGGAGAAAGGAATCTTCAATTTGGTGAACTGGTGGTGGATGGGCGAGCGGGAGTAGAAGCAATTTTTAGGCGTCGTTAGGCGGATTCAAACGTTTTGCAGGAGCTAGGGCGCTCGGCGAATGGAAGCAGCGTCGGTGATCCCGGAGCCGGCAATGGGAAGCGGACATAAGGCGTGCCACCCCAGTTGGGGTTCCTCTCTCGCTGCGGCGAGACGGGGCGCTGACGCACCCCGCTGGCATATATCGCCCGGCTTGCCGGGCATTGGCTCCTATCGGCCGGCTAGCCGGGCATTGGGTCTCCCATTGTCCTTGTCCCCGATTGCCCCAATGAAGTTGCTCCCACTTTGTGAGCGTTCTTCCACCGCGTACAGGATTGGCCACCGTATGGCGGCTAGGTCCGCGCTGCCTGTCTGCGCCCCCAGACTGCTAATACTAAGAGCCCACTGGTGAAAAGAATGACGCTTGCGGGCTCTGGAATCGGTGCGGTGTCTGAAACGCCCACGATGCGAAGAGAGTAGTTGTCCACCCACGATTCGGAATGGCCTTCACCGCAGAAATTGCCCACTTGAGCGTTGCAGACAAGGGAGTGTGACATCCGGAACCCAAATTGCATCTCGGCGCCGGATTCACTGAAGTCCGGAGATCCCGATCCGCCAGGCCCCGCCCAATTGGTTGCCTGAGTGGTGGCAAATACAAATGTGGCCCACTCGAAATCGGTTGTAGCCCGCGCGAATGTCGTGTTGCTGAGGTAGAAGGTGCCATTCTGGATGATCATCGGCTGATAGAACGCGGTAAGGATTGGAGTAATTCCAGCAGAGCTGTGCAAACGGAGGTCTACGGAGAAAGTCATGGTGTCAATCGC
Organism: Bryobacterales bacterium; assembly: GCA_026129915.1. Taxonomy (GTDB): domain Bacteria; phylum Acidobacteriota; class Terriglobia; order Bryobacterales; family Bryobacteraceae; genus JACTMJ01. The sequence goes on along the minus strand of JAHCHD010000171.1, from coordinate 5,626 downwards.
ACCGTCCGTGCCGGGGTTCCAGACGAAGCTTGGATTCACCATGTAACGGTTGTAGAAAATCTGGGTCCCACCTCCTGGAGTTTGTCCGACCTCCATTCTCTGTCGGTGAAATTCGTCTGGATTTCCCCCAGCTAGCACTTGTTCGACAATGACGTTGGTCACGGTTGCGCTTGTCGATCCAGCGGTGAGATTCCAATCCTCGAAGCTGAAGACACCGTCAAAGTACTCGGCAATCACTGGACCTGCCCAGCAAGGTGCGATCGCAAGTAGCACGGCGAGTAGAAGTTTCATTGAAACCGGATCCTCCTGATCTGATGTAGTGCGGTTTTCTTCGGCTCAGGGTCAGATTGGATCACTTTTTGGGTCGGACTCGAGATCTCAGGGTGGAATGCAGCGACGGGAAGCTGTGAGACTATTCCCTTGAAAGATCACTGTAATCTTGATCGAGCTCACTGTTCTTGTGGTATATGGGATCCATGAATCCGATTAGTGAAGTCCGATAGTGACCCGAGACGCATGGGGTAGAGCCGGGCGGCATGAGGGGAACGAACTTGCACCTTTCCTGGGGAGATCTCCGGGGTGAGAGCTCGGGAAGTGTCAGCAGAGGCCGTAGTAGCGAAGAAGGTTCTGTAATGGGGCTGGAGCGAAGGGATGAAGGAGTCACAGCCCGGAGTTGGTCTGGATATCTCACAAGCTTTCGGCTGCGATGCGCGATGAGCTCGCCCCAGCGGGGTTGCGCTCGGTGGGAGTCCTCGACGTCCCGTCCAAGTACGCCTGCGGGCACCTCCATTCGCGCGCCTTGCTGGAACGGCTCCTCCTGCATCTCGCTTCGAAACTGGCGAAGTCTCCGAACCGCAGGAGAGACTGAGAGCCTCGCCGAGAGGGAACAGGACGCCGAGGCGGGAAGCTTGCGGAAGTCCCGGCAGGAAGCGATGACTTAGATACGGATGGAAGCAGTGGTGGCGGAAGAGAATCTGCGCCATGCGATGGGGGCGGTGAAACGCGACCGGGGCGCGCCCGTATGCAGGTGAATTGGTATTGACCGGATCCCGAGCGCCAGATTTGGTGGAAGTTTCGTGGGTAGTGCCGCATACTTGCATCATTGCCGTGGGCACAGGAATGGGTCTCCTGGGGCCCGGGTTGCACCGGGGGCGGCCAAACGTTCGGCCGGCTGACCAAGGAATGGTCTGGGAACTCGAATGAAGCACCAGTACGAGTCAGCAACGGAACCGGTGGAAGGCTACCTTTCGTTCCGGGGATTCCGGACGTGGTACCAAGTTGTTGGCCAGAAGACCGGCGGGGTCCCGCTCGTTCTGCTGCATGGAGGTCCTGGAATTCCAAGCGGCGCCTTCGCGGGGCTGATGGCGCGGCTGGGTTCCACGCGGCCTGTCGTCCGGTACGACCAGATCGGGTGTGGACGGTCAGACCGTCCACGCGACGCGTCGCTTTGGAAGGTGTCGACGTTCATCGAAGAACTTAGTGCGCTGCGCGAACATCTGGGCCTGACAGAGATCCACCTGCTGGGGCACTCGTGGGGCGGGATGCTAGCGATCGAGTATCTGCTTACGCGGCCCGCGGGCATCAGAAGCCTGACACTCTCCAGCTCGCTGTGCAGCACGAAATTCTGGGTGCAGGAAGCCCGGCTCCTGCGAAGCGCGATGCCGGGCCATGTTGTGAAGAGCATGCAGCGCTTTGAGGAATGGTATGGCGCGCACGCCGGCGCGGCGGCAGCGGGCGTGGCTGGCACTCAGCCCGGCATTGCGCCGAGTGACGTTGCCGCGAGCGCGCGGATGATGAAGCGAAGCCTGGCGCTGGTGACGAGCTGGCCTGTGCAGCGGCTCGCGAGCTTGGCATCCTATCTGCCGCCGCTGCGACGGGCATCGTATGAAATCGCCGGTGTAGCATTCATGCGCCGGCATCTCTGCAGGATGGCCGACTTCCCGTTGGCGCTGTGTGAGGACTTCCTAGCGCGCAACCAGGAGCTATACGAAACGATGTGGGGTCCGAGCGAGTTTTTCGCGACGGGCGTGCTTGCGGACTGGGACACCACGTCCCGGCTGGGCGAGATCCGCGTGCCCACGTTGCTGCTTTCTGGCCGCTACGACGAGGCGACTCCGGCACAGCAGGAGCGGCTCCGGGAGGGCATCCCCGGTTCGCGCTGGGTGGTGTTTGAGGATAGCGCCCACATGGCGTTCCTGGAGGAGCCCGATCGATACTTCGAGACGCTGTCGCGCTTTTTGGATGCCTGCGAAAACGACGCGCCGATGGGGTTAAGGAGCGACTGGGTCCTGGGTTGAGTCTGGACCGGCGGGAAGTGCCAGCTTCAGGTACCCTGCCACTGGCTGCACCGCAATTGGGGAAGGATAGGCATTCCCCGCCCCGCAGGTCGTTCATGCGCGACCCGGTATCCCTCGGCATCGCGGTTGCGGCTGAACCCTGCATCTTCTGAGCCTCAATCCTAGCGATGGATGCTAGAGCGCCCGCATGGAGGACTCGGGGATCTCCAGGTGCCAGCGTCTGCCGGGCTGGAGTTCCGATGGTTCGGCGGCAGGGACGTCTACCGTGGCGCCCTCGGCGAAGTGCAGGCGGATGTCGTGCGGGCGGAGAACGGCTCGGTGGAGGGTGACCGGGATACGCCCCGGCAGCACGGATTCGCCGGGGAGAGGGCTGGCGAGCACCGCCGAGGGGGCTACGCACAGCGTCATGCGACTGCCCTTGAAGCGGCCCGAGAAATAAGGGCCGGGGACTTCCGCACCAAAGATCAGCAGGCGGCTGCGCTTGTTCTGGGGGTCCAAGAACGTAATCTCGGCGGGGATCAGAAGGTCCTGCCCAAGTAGTTCCGCGACCGCAAGCGACACGGGTTTCCGGCAGATTTCGGCGGGACTTCCGGATTGCAGGAACTTGCCGTGCTGCATCACCAGCATGGCGGAGGCGGCTTCGAAGCAGTCGTTCAGATCGCGGGTGGCGAGGACTACCGGCAGGCGCGCCTCCAATGCGAATTCGCGAAGCACCGAAAGGAGGCGCGTCCGGAGGTTCTGTTCCCAGCCGAAGGGGATGGCGTCCACCAGCAATGCGCGGGGGTTGCGGACGAGGGACTGGGCGAGCATGCCTACGCGGTGCTCCACGGCCGAGAGTTGGGCGGGGCTGCGCGGGGCAAGGTCCATCAGGTCAAAACGTTCGAGGATTTCCACGACCCGGCGGGCTCCTTCGCGGGCGGGCAGCACGCTGGCAGCCAAGCGGAGGTTCTCTTTCAGCGACAAGTGGGGCAGCAGGCAGTTGGTTTCAAACACGTAACCGATGGAGCGCCGGGTGGTTGGCAGGTTTACGCCGGCCCCAGCGTCAAACAAGATTTCATCGTTCAGCAGAATGCGCCCCTGCGTGGGTTGCCGCAAGCCAGTGATGAGTTCGAAGAGCAGGGTTTTCCCTGCGCCTTCCGGCCCAAAGATGGCAGTAATGCCCGGCGCGGCTTGCAGATGGACATCCAGAGAAAACGCGGGGGCCGAAACGCTGGCGGAAAGGGCACAGGTGATGCGGGCGTCGATCATAGCATCCGTCCCATACCGCGAATGCGCGCGGCAATCGCCAGGAGGAGCAAGGCGAGTGTGGTGCTCGCCGCGAACCAAAGCAGTGCTTTGGACACGTCGCCGGGGCTATAGATGCCGTAGAAAAGCGCCCAGGGCAGGGTTGCCGCGCGACCGGCCAGCGAGGGGGCGAAAACCAGAAGTATGCCGAACTCACCTATGGCCCGGGCGAGGGCCACCACTGCGATGGCGGTTAGCGGTTTGGAGGCTAAGGGCAATGCCACGTGCCAGAAAGCTCGCCACTCAGCGATTCCGAGTACGGCAACCAGCTTGAAATAGGCGGGCTGGATATCGCGAAAAGCACGGGTAGCCAACAACGCAACGAACGGCGCGGTGTAGATCACGGCCGCGAGCACCGCCACTGTCTCTGAGAAAAGGACGGGAGAACCGATGCCGTAGCGAGTGGCAAAACCAAATGGTCCCGTGGTGGTGAAGGCCATCAGGATGCAGTACCCGAAGACCGGGCCGGGGATCAGCAGTGGAAGCAGAATGAGAGCCTCAACCAAACGCTGGAAGCGAAAGCGCCAGTGAGCGGCCAGCCAGGCGAAAACCAAGCCGAGTGGAACGGCAATGAGGGTGGCGGCCAGGCCGACGCGGAGGGTTGTCCAGATGGGAGTCCAGGCATCCATGGGATGGCTCCAGTATACGCCCAGAACAACAATTCTGGCCCAGGATGTTTCGGGCGAGAGACGGTTTGGTGGGGGGGCGGCGTTACCTCATCGAAACGCTTCTAACTCACTGGCACGCTTCTAACTCACTGGCACGCCGCGGGATTCCATGAAGGACTCCCATTCTTCGTATCCCTTTGGGTGCGCGCCCCGCCGTTCCAGTTCCAAGATGAATCGTTCGCGTTCGCGGTGGACCGCGGTATGCAGGAGATAGCGCTTACTGGATTTGGAGCCAACATACACCACCTCTTCGTGGTCGTGCTTCTGGTGCCGCAGATTCCGCGACTGAAACGCGAGCAGTCCGGCCAGCCGCAGTTCCTCCCTGGTGGTGCGCCAGTAGAAGCGGACATCGTTCCAGGGGATGGTGCGTTCCCACAGCCCAAGAAAATGTGACTGGTGGATGCCGCGGCTATCGAGCGTAAGGGACATGGGGAGCAGCCCCATCAGCGCTAGAATGCCCGCGCCACCGGCGTACACTGGCATCAGGCTGAATTCGAGCGCGCCCGTAACGGCGGAGTAAACAATCCAAACGACGAGGCCAGCAATGGCAATCACGTAGGCGCCAAGCATCAACACACGCAGCGGGAAGTGCACGGCAGCCGGGTCCTCAGGCTCTGGGTGCGGGAAAGGGGTGGAACTCCCTGGGTTCTCTGCCGGCAAGGTGGGTTGCCTGCCCTGCTGCATATCGCGGACTTGCTTCTCAAAATCGATACCCATGGCGCGGCCTCCCATGCCGTGGAGACTGGAATCTCCCTTCGATAGTACGCGAAACGCAGCGAATTCCTTTCCGCAAACCAGTACTCTTGGCTCTGACCGGTACTTTGCCGCGACAATAGAAGGATCCATGGCGACTTTGAATGCTCCGTCTGAAACCTCGCCCCGCGCCGTCTGCCTGCTGAGCGGCGGGCTCGATTCCACAACGTGTCTTGCCGTAGCGCGCAAGCAGGGATTCGAGTGCTACGCGCTTTCGTTTGACTACGGGCAGCGGCACCGGCGGGAACTCGATGCAGCCGCGCGCGTCGCAACAGCGATGGGGGCGCTCAGGCACGTGACACTGCCCTTGGATTTACGGGCCTTCGGTGGTTCCGCGCTGACCGATGACATCGCCGTTCCAAAGCACGACCGCGTGGAGGACATTGAGGGCGGCATCCCCATTACGTATGTCCCGGCGCGCAACACGATCTTTTTGAGCTGTGCGCTGGGCTGGGCGGAGGTGCTGGGGGCCTTTGACATCTTCGTGGGCGTAAACGCGATTGACTACTCGGGCTACCCGGATTGCCGTCCTGAGTTTGTACGCGCGTTTGAACGAACCGCCAACCTTGCCACGGCGGCGGGCGTGGAAGGGCACGGGCGCTTCCGCGTTCATACGCCGCTGAT
>JAHCHD010000170.1 GCA_026129915.1 Bryobacterales bacterium | reverse complement strand
CCCAAGGTGATCGCGACATTTGAGAAGCTCACCCAGGGTTCCGCAGTCGACATTTACAGCCACATGGTTTGGCCTGCCCTAGATGATGTGGAAACCAGGCTGCAGTCTATTCGCGAAGCCCTCAACGCGGGCGAAATTCAGACGGTGTATCACGAGGCTCATACCATTAAAGGTTCCAGCGGTTACATCGGCGCCACCCGCGTCCAGCAAATTAGCGCTGCACTGGAGAAGTCCGCCAAAGAAAAAACCCTGGTACGCGCGGAGGCAGACGAGCAGGTAGAAGCCATGGCTGTAGAGTTAGGCCGAATCATTGAGGCGTTGAATCAGGAAGGGCACCAGAAGCCCGAGTGACGTATCCAGATTGATCCATCGTACCGGTCATCCTGCCGGGGCCATGATATTCTGGCGCCATGCTTTTTCTGCGTGTCCTTCTGCTGGCCCTTTGCTGCGCTTGCGCGCTTCCCGCAGCGGATTCCCTTCTTGAGCTTGCACGGGAGGCCCCCAACAGCGACAAGCTGCGTATCGCAATCGAAGCACGAATGGAGGAATCCAGTCTCACGGATGGCACTGCTTACACGAGCGAAGGCGAGGGATTCCTGTTCGCCGTTCGGTCAGCGTCTCAGCCCGTTCTCTACGTGGATGACCTTCGGAGAGCGGAGCTTCAGCGGGTAGCCGCAACTGATCTGTGGGCAACCTACCAGCGCCTCAGCCCAGGCACTTCTCACAAATTTCACTACGAAGTGGGCAGCAGGCGTTTTGGCGGGCGGAACGACCTCCCCGCCTATCTTCCGGACTGCTACGAGCAACAGGGTGTTCCCCAAGGAAATCTCTCTGAGAAGAAGGTGCACCGCTCCGCGATCTATGCCGGTACCGAAAGCGAGTATTGGATCTATGTGCCAGCGCAGTACAACGCTTCGCGGGCAGCAACCCTGATGGTCTGGCAGGATGGCCAGAACCATATCAACCGCAATGGCAGCGCACGCACCCTCAACGTCATCGACAACCTCATCCATCAAGGAAGGATGCCCGTGGGTATCCATGTGTTTATCTCTCCCGGGATGAAAGGAGAGCGCCGCATGCGCAGTATCCAGTACGACACCGTCGACGATACGTACGCCCGCTTTCTTCGCGACGAGATTCTTGCGGATATCCAAGCGGAGTTCAACATCCGCCCAGATGCCTATAGCCGTGCCATCGCCGGCGTCTCCTCAGGCGGAATATGCGCGTTCAATGTCGCCTGGCACCAGCCTGATCAATTCAGCCGCGTCCACTCCCTCATCGGCAGTTTCACCAGCATCCAATGGCGCCCTGGAGAGCTGGAAGGCGGCAATGTCTTTCCATTCAAAGTCCGAAAGGAAGCTAAGCGCAATATTCGGGTGTGGCTACAGGATGGCTTCGAGGACCTCGAAAATAACCACGGAAGCTGGCCCCTGCAGAACATTCAAATGGCTAACTCCTTGAAAATGATGGGGTACGACTACCACCTTAGTTGGGGAAATGGCACCCACAACCAGGCACATGGGAACGCCGAATTGCCCCGGTCGTTGGCATGGTTGTGGAGGGGCTACGACCCGGCGCGCACCGAGCAGGTGTTTGAACAGGAAGCAGTTGAGAAGGACAAGCCCCTTTGGCGAGTGACCGGACTCAATCGGAACTGACAGCGCAGCTGAGCTTACGGGAATGGAGGGTCCGACGGCGCGACTGCGTTGTCGGCATGTCGCGCTCGCCGATATTCTGAGGTCTTGCGGGGCGGAACTCGAAGCGGTCTCGACGCTTAGGCGCTGAAAGAGCTACCGCAGCCACACGTGGACTTCACATTCGGATTCTCAAATTTGAAACCCGAACCTTCCATCGTTTCCACGTAGTCAACCTGCGCACCCTCCAGGTACAACAGACTGGCCTGGTCAACAAACACTCTCAAGCCGCTGAAATCGTAGGTCTTGTCCAGCATGCCCGGGTTGTTCTCAAAAGCCATGGAGTAGGAAAAGCCAGAGCAGCCCCCGCCGACCACGGAGATCCGCAGCCCGGCTGGTTTCGGCTCCTGGGTATCGATGATGGAGCGGACTTTCTCGATAGCGGTGTCAGTCAATGTGATCATTCATGTACTCCTGCGAACAGTATCGCCCTGATTCCATTGTAACGAAACCGGAAATCAGCAAAATGCTTCAAATCGTGGGCGAACACCCTTTTAGATGAGGTCAGTGGCTCCGGAGAATCGCCTTTTCGCTGTGCCACCGAACCGGGTGACACGCTCGTTTGCGATAATCGAGCACAATGGCTGCCTTTATTGCGGAAACCACCACCCTTGACGGCATGGAAGTGTTGCGTCTGCGGGACCAGGATCGCTCCGTGCAGGTGACGATCGCTCCAAGCGCGGGCAACAACGCTGTGGAGTTCTCTCTCCGCGGTCAGAACTATATGTTCACGGGCGGGCTTTCCCCGGTGGAGGTCCGCGACCGAAAACGGCTCTGCGGAAACCCACTGTTGGCGCCGTGGGCAAATCGCTTGCTCCCAAGCTCCTTTCCCGCCAACGGCCGCACCTTCCAGTTACAGGAAGGCATTGGCAACCTGCGGAAGGATGGCAATGGCCTGCCAATCCATGGGTTGCTTGCCTTCAGTAGCGCCTGGGAGTTGATGCACCTGGAAGCCTTCGAGGACCGCGCGGAGGCTACGTGCCGCCTCGAGTTCTGGCGCTATCCCGAATTGATGGCGCAGTGGCCGTTTGCTCACAGCATTTTCCTCACTTACCGCTTACGATCTGGCGCACTCGAGGTGGAGACCGTGATTGAGAACTACGCCGTGGAACCCATGCCCGTTGCGATCGGCTACCACCCCTACTTCCAGTTGCCCGGCGTCCCCCGTGACCTGTGGCACGCTACTATCCCAGCACGTAAGATTACGATACTCAACGATAAGCTCACCCCTACTGGCGAGACCAATCCGTTTACTCCGTCGGAACCTCTAGCCCTTCGCGAGCATGTGCTGGACAACATCTTTGAGGATTTGGTGCTAGACGAGGAGCAGCGGGCAACATTTTCAGTAAGCGGGGGAGGCCGCCGGCTATCGGTTGTGTACGGTCCTCGCTATCCGGTTGCGGTTGTCTACGCGCCGCGTGGACAGGAGTTCATCTGCTTTGAACCGATGACGGGAGTCACCAATCAGCTTAACCTGGCAGCCGAGGGCAAGTACCCAACACTCCCCCAGGCCCCCGCACATGGGGTCTGGAAGGAAAGCTACTGGATTCGGATCGAAGGCTAGTCCATCTGCTCGGCAGCCCGTACGGCACCGTCAACCAACGCTATCTGCCGCGGAATGGGGACGGCGCTACCAGAGTATAGCTGGCGATATCTTCCCAACACTCAGGTGCAACGTTGTGGACGAAGTGCAGGTGTTCGACTTGGAACCGTCGCTCACCAGGGTAGGCCGCCCACTCCAATCGCGCCTCATCCACCAGAGCATGAATGTTTTCCGAGTTCGCGTGGATTGCCAGCGTCACATGCGGGTGAAATGCAAATTGCTCCTGATAGGCCAGGGCATCTACGTTCAAATCAACGTGAATACTTAAGAGGCGATCGCGCCCTTCCCCAATGTCCGCGTAAATCACTGAGGTCGCATCAAAGATCTCAATGGTTGTGATCTCCAATTCGAATGGCTGCAAGGAGCCGGTCACGGAGGCCAGAGTAGCCTTTGCCTCCTCAACAGAGCCGCTCAAATGCCGCGGCGGCAGTAGGGTGATGAGGGATTTCGGTCTGCAATCCGGTACGAGTTGCCGACTGAGTTGATTGAAGAACGAGCCGATCGGCTCAGGCAAATAGGACACCAAGGCGTAACTGTCGAGCACCCTGGCTCGGTATCGCGCTAGATCCATGGGCGCCAACCTGCGGGACGCGGCCCCTTGGCCGTTCCCATTTCCATTCTTGCGTCTTAACCCATCCCCAGCCTTCGCCTCAGGGGGGCCAACACAGGTTACCGTAGTCCGCACGCTCATGCGTTGTGGTCCTTTGGCATCGCAGCTACGTACTCTCCATCTAAGAGCTGCTGCCCATTATCCGCAACGATCCACTCTGCTGGCTCAAATCCCGCGTACTTGCAGATCTCCACCCCACCCTTGGCGTCTACGAGCACATCACCCACGCGCAACTCGCGGTTGCTCTTTCGTAGAAGCAGCCATGCTTCATAGGTGGATTGCGCATCAATCTCGCCATCTTCGCTGTAGTCGGACGGCTTTAGCAGAATAGCAGCGGTGGACTGCTGAGGAGCCCAGCGGAATTTGTCCTGAGCGGAATCGCGCAGGCGACGGATGTAAAACGTTGCCATAACTCCGAAGTCGCTCCATCCTTGGAACGAATTCCAATTAATCGGATGAGGCTGCTAACGGTTTCGAAACAAATTCAGGCAGCAAACGCTGCCCACCGCCAAGAATCGCACGGGAAGTGTCAATTTTCAAGGGCTACCGGGACTGGTACCGTCCTGAAATGTAGTACCTGACCAGTGCGGCATTCTCTGTAATAAGTAAAACAAATGTAATTAATAAAATATTTGAATTGATGAATGCAGGAGTCCCTGCCCTGAATTTCAAACTTGACACAGTCCAACTGGTGTGATGAGTATAACTAGGCTGGGCGTTCTACTAAGGCTGGGACGAAACACAGCGGGGTTTGTGAGACGCCCGCGCAGCAGGCGCACGGGGGAATCGTTCCGGCCACGATCCGAGGAGGCACACCCTGATGCGGGATTTACGATTCGCTGCGATAGGCGCTGGGTTTTGGGCACGCTTCCAATTGTCCGGCTGGCGTGAGGCTGGCGGAACCCAATGCGTGGCCATCTGCAATCGCAGCAAAGAGAAAGCAGAGAGCCTCGCAGCCGAGTTCTCTATCCCAAGGGTTTATACCGAACCAGAAGCCATGCTGGCCGCCGAGGATGTGGATTTCGTGGACATCATCACGGCGGTGGAGACCCACGGCCCGATGGTGAAACTGGCAGCGCGGCACGGCAAGCCCGTAGTATGCCAGAAGCCGCTTGCTACAACGCTGGAGGAGGCTCAAGCCATGCTTCAGGCCTGTCAGACTGCCGGTGTCCCGCTCCTCGTGAACGAGAACTGGCGCTGGCAGCCTTCCATTCGGGAGGTAGCGAAGGTACTGCAGACCGGCGTCATCGGCACACCATTTCGCGCGCGCATTGACATGATCTCTGGCTTCCCCGTCTTCGCCAACCAACCCTTCTTGAAGGAACTGGAGCAGTTCATCATCACCGACCTTGGCAGCCACACTCTGGATGTGGCCCGCTTCCTGTTCGGCGAGGCCGAAACACTCTATTGCCAGAACCAGAGGGTTCACACCGACATTCGCGGCGAGGACGTCTCCACCATCCACTTGAAGATGCGCAACGGCATGGCCGTATTGGTGCAGATGGCTTACGCGGAGAATCACCTTGAGCGCGACCGTTTCCCCGAAACCTGCATCTTCATCGAAGCCAGCAAAGGATCACTGGAACTACAGTTGGACCACTGGCTACGCGTGACTACCAGCGATGGCACACATATCCGCCGGGTGCCGCCACCCCGGTACGCATGGGCTGATCCCGCTTACGATGTCATCCACTCAAGCATCGTCGGCTGCCAGGCGAACCTCGCCGCGGGCCTGCGCGGGGAGGCGCCCGCGGAAACCACAGGCGAAGACAACCTCGAAACAGTCAAGCTGGTTTTCGGCTGCTACGAATCAGCCGCAAGCAACCAGGTGATCGCTCTCGGCTAACGACGGCGGCCGGACACACCATTTCGTTCGAGCAAGGGGGAAGAATGACGCCAGACCTGGGAACAGGCCTCACCGGAGTACTTGCCGGCGGCATCTTTAACGGCAGTTTTGTCGCGCCCATCAAGCTCTTGAGAAAGTGGAGTTGGGAGACGAGCTGGCTGGTTTACACAATCTCCGGTCTGCTGGTGATCCCGTGGATCTTTGCCGTCCTCACTATCCCGCGATTAGGCGAACTTTACAGCACGGCCTCGCCAGGCACCGTCCTCACCGTGCTTGGCTACGGCTTTGGCTGGGGAATCGGCAGCGTACTCTTCGGAATCGGAGTCAACCGCATGGGCCTTGCGGTCGGCTACGGCATCATCCTCGGCCTGCTGGCGCCCATTGGGACCTTCTATCCGCTCATCATGCTCCACCCGGAACGGCTCTGGACTGCACAAGGGCGTGCGTTGATGATCGGCACAGCCATCGTGCTCTGCGGCATTGTCTTGTGTGCTCGTGCGGGAATTCTACGGGAACGCGCCGCCGGAGTCCCGCAGGCAGGCGCCGCCGGGGGCTCCAGCTTTGCTACCGCGCTCGTCATCTGTATTCTGGCCGGCGTATTTTCGCCAATGCTTAACTTCACCTTCGTGTTTGGAGAACCACTCCAGGCACAGGCCATCGCCTTCGGAGCTTCGCAGTCGATGGCGTCGAATGCGATCTGGCCCCTGGCTCTGACCGCGGGTACAATCGCCAATGCTGGTTACTGCATATATCTGCTGAACCGTAACCGCACCTGGAAGGAATTCCGTGGCGCCGAATCAAGCCACTGGTTTAACGGCAGCCTGATGGGCGCGCTGTGCTTCGCCAGCTTCCTGATTTATGGGTTGGGGGCTACCGCTCTCGGCTCGCTGGGCGGCATTGTCGGTTGGCCGCTCTTTATGTCGATGAGCCTGATCACCTCGAATCTCCTGGGCGCCTTCAGTGGTGAGTGGAAGGGTGCGCCTCCGGTGGCCTGGCGATACTCCATGGCCGGCATTGTGCTGCTGATTGTCGCCATCACCGTTATTGCGCGCGGCGGGCAGGAATAGAACGGCTTTCAGGACATCGCCAATGCTGCTGGGAATCGGAACATACTGCTACATGTGGTCGCTGGGAGTGGAGGGTTCCAAGCCGCATGTGCCCATGGATCCGCTAGCCATTCTGGACGAGGCCGTGCGGCTGGGTGTGGATGTTGTGCAGTATGGCCCGAATTGCCCGCTGTCGCCTCGCGAGGAAGTGGAAATTGCCGCCATCGCCCGCGACCGTGGAATCGTGCTGGAACGCGGCAGCACCGGCCTGGACCCGCAGCATATTGGTCGCGAACTGGAAGTCTGCGAGCGCTGGGGATCGAGTTTGCTCCGCACCGTGGATCTTTACGAAGGTACCGCGCCGGGTGCGGCGACGTTTGCCGCCCGACTGCGCGAGCTGCTCCCGCTGCTGGAGACCGCCGGGGTGCAACTCGCGGTGGAGAATGCACGGATGCCCGCTCACGTGATGGCGGAAGCTTTGGATTCCATTGGCTCCCCGTGGCTGGGCGTCACCCTCGATACAGTGAATTCCCTATCGATTCCCGAAGGCACCACCGAGGTTGTCCGGCATCTCGCGAAGCATACGCTTTGCCTGCATATCAAGGATTTCCGCGTGCGCCGCATCTGGCACTCCATGGGCTTCGAAGTCACCGGAACCCCCGCGGGAGAGGGCCAACTGGATGTGCCCAAGCTGCTGGATCAACTGCACCGCGCTGACGTGAATCCAAACGCGATCCTGGAATTGTGGGTACCCCAGCAGGAGTCTGTGGACAAAACGGCGGCACTTGAGCGCAGCTGGGTGGAGCAAAGCATCCCTTACTTGCGCTCGCTGATCCCGAAATAGAGAGGGTTCGCCAAACTTCAGGCGTTTAGGGCGCGGGTAACCCGCTCAATGGCCTCATCCACCTCGGCAGTGTTCTTGAAGCCCATCGTCACCGCGTCCACGCTGCCCAGCCCAAAGGCATAGTTGACAGCCTTCTGCCGGTCCTCCGCGGAGGTGAATCGTCCTTCTCCAACCAGCTTCATCCCCAGCACCCCAGTGCCCTGCGCGTGGACCTTTGCCAGATGCCCACTCACTTCAGGCACATCGCCCGGCGTATTGCCCTCGCTCGGGATGGTGTCCATCCGGGTGCCATTGTGGTTGATCCGGCACAGCGCCACGTCCAGCCACTTATTGCCGGGGAACTGCCGAATGGGCATCAGTCCATGGCAGGACGCCCCATGCGACATCATCACCTTCTTCACCTTTAGTTCAGAGAACTGATCGCGCAACGGCTCATAGGTTCTTGACCAATCCGGCGTCCTCACGCAGTGCAGCAAGACGATGTCGAAGTACTCCGAATTTAGTTCCTTGCGGAAGCGATCAATGGTGGCGGGAACGGGTTCGGTTGGTCGCAACCGCATCTTGGTCATCAGCCGGTAGCTGTCGCGCGGAATCCCTTTCAGCGCCTCTCCCAGCATCGCGTGCATCCCGCCATAGGATTCCGCGGTTTCAAAGAAACGAATGCCGCGATCGTACGCGTGGCGTACCAGTTTAGTGAACTCCGGCTGCCCCAGTTCCCGCTGTACGCGTCCTCCGAAAGTACCCGTGCCAAAGGCAAGTCGTGTCACCTGCACGCCCGAATCTCCCAGCGTCACCCAGTCTGTGGCGCTACGCTTGGCCTGTGCGGCAGCAGGATTCGCGACCACTCCGCCAAGCGCGGCTGCGCCGGCAATGCCCGCTGATGTCTTGAAGAAATCGCGCCGACTGAAATGGGACATGCTGGACCTCCAGGAGAAAGGTGCTTATGGGAAAACGTACCACATCGGGCACTTATATGCGAGAGACATTTCACCAAAGTACCGTTTCATGAGATCCCCGTCGGCCAGTAGCTGGTAACCCGGGCAGCTGCTGGGATACGATTGCGAAGGAACATTGACCGCGGAAGGGATCACAATGGCAGTACCGCATTCGAGACGGAAATTTCTGCAGACGATGTTTGGCGGCGGTGGCGTAATGGCTGGAGCCTTCGCTACTAGCAGTTGCGCCTCGAGGGAAGCTGGCAGCGCCTCTCGCCCCAATATTCTCTTTCTGTTTACTGACGACCAGCGCTTCGATACGCTCCAGGCCCTCAACAATCCGGCGGTAAAGACACCCAATCTCGACCGGCTGGTGAAGCGGGGAACGGCCTTCACCCAAGCGCACATCATGGGCGGCACAATCCCCGCCGTATGCTCTCCTAGCCGCGCCATGCTGCTAACCGGGCAAACGCTCTTTCATATCGACGAGAGCATTGTCCGCCCCAAACCACTGGGCGAGCAAACCCGTGCGCCCAAGCCTTTCCACCTGTTTCCGGAGGTCTTCCGCAATGCGGGCTATCGGACTTTCGGTACGGGCAAGTGGCATAACGGTCCGGCCCTCTATGCGCGCTGCTTCGATGATGGAGACAAGATAATGTTCGGCGGCATGTCAGACCACCGGAAGGTTCCCATCGCGGAGTTTGACCCTTCTGGCGAGTATCCGCAATCCTCACGGGGGGTGGGCGAGAAGTTCTCCAGCGAGATGTTCAGCGACGCCGCCATCGCCTTCCTGGGTCAGCAAAAGGGCGACAAGCCTTTCCTCGCGTATGTCTCGTACACCTCGCCGCATGACCCTCGCATGGCCCCTGCGGAGTATGCAGCCATGTACCCGCGCGACAGCATCGCGGTGCCCGTCAACTTCATGCCTGAGCATCCATTCGACAACGGCGAAATGCGCATTCGCGATGAAATGCTGGGGCCCTTTCCGCGCACAGAAGATTTTGTAAAAGGAGAGATCGCTGGGTACTACGCGATGATCTCAGAGGTGGACGCGCAGATTGGCCGCGTGCTAGATGCTCTTGACGCCAGTGGCCAAGTGGAGAATACGATCGTGATTTTCGCTGGAGACAATGGTCTTGCGGTGGGTCAGCACGGTCTGCTGGGCAAGCAGAGTATGTATGAGCACAGCATTCGCGTGCCGATGGTTCTGGCAGGTCCTGGCATTCCCGCAGGGGAAACTCGTGACGCCATGGTGTACCTCTCTGATCTCTTTGCCACGATGTGCGATTTGGCTGGTTTGTCTGTCCCAGATACGGTGGAAGGCTCGAGTCTGCTGCCTGTGATCAGGAACCACACCAAGTTGCGGGATTCGATATTCGTGGCCTATCGGGACTTTCAGCGCTGCGTGAAGACTGAGCGTTGGAAGCTGATTCTCCACAACGTCAAGGGAACGGAAACGGTACAACTTTTTGACATGCAGGATGACCCTCAGGAACTGCGCAACCTGGCTTCGCTACCGGAGCACGCCACAACCGTTGCCGAACTGCGCCAGCAGTTGGCCGCCTGGATGCAGCGCGTCGACGACCCGCTCGACATTTCCAAGCCGGACTGGAGTCGCCCGTCGAAAGCCTAAGTGACTCGGTGCATTGTGATCCAGGAAAGGGTCAAGACAAGTCCACTGGCCAGCGACCTTCCAAAATAGGCCTGACTGGGGGTTTAGTCCGAAGTCTTGGCGGATGAAAGCGAACCGATCTTCACTGGTTCCGAACCGGCTTCT
>JAHCHD010000017.1 GCA_026129915.1 Bryobacterales bacterium | reverse complement strand
TTGAATTCCCCGTGGCCGCCAACAAATTACGGGCTTCCCTTGTTGCCGATCTGGATATCAATGTCTGGGGTGCGTTCACCCCTGTCGTCTGATACGGTAATTAGCGGCGCGGGTAAGTCCTTGAATACGCCGAGACGTTCCAGGATTGAGACTAGTTCCTTCATGAATGAGATGGCAGCGGTCGGCCCAGTAATCTTAAATGGCGGGATTGCGCGCAATCCGGGGGGAGTACCGCTTCTGGCAAGATCAGTCAACTCTGCTTTGACTCCGCCTTTTCTGAGTGCTTCTGTCAATTCGTTTGCTAACATAGCTGCGGACTTTCCAGAACCCATTACATTGACGTATACGGTTGCTTTATAGCTGAGCGGGCGCACCATGCTCGCAATAATCAGTTGTTGTTCATCAGAGAGATGCGCCCAAGTCAAACCCTCGCGGAGCTGGATTATATCCTTCTGCAGGAGCAGGTTATTCTTTCGAAGCGCCTCCGCCTCTCTTTGTGCATTCGCTAACGCCGTCTTTGCTTCGGTCAAATCTCTATCGAAGTACCTGAGCTTTTCGGCCTGTCGCTCGTTGATTTTGGCTCCGGTATACCAAACTCCAACCCCGAATGCGAAGGTCAAAAACAGGGCTAAAACTGCTCCTATATCAAAAACTGACTTCCACGTTTCGACTGACACAGAACGAGTCCTCCAACGGTTCAACGGTTTCCAACGGTTTTGGTGGTCTCGGGCACAAAGCACGGAAACTCGAAACTCTGCGCCTGCAGCAAGCTATTCGTTGGCGGGAACTCGGTCTGGTTCCATCTGCGGTCGCGGTCCGCGCTTTCGTGACGTCAGGGTGCGCTCCAGCTTCGCTTCCTACTCTGCCACAAGATCACGACTGCCAAAAGGTCGGCCCGTGCGAGGAGTTCTGGGGACGTCAATTGTCGAACTCGATGGAGCAACCGTTGCCCCCAGTGGCTTACACCAAAGGGGTGTGCACGATTCCTCGTCTTGTCTCCCCAATCCTACAGCTACACGAACAATCCGCCGCGCGAAGCGTGGGCACGTCGCCTGTGCCCCGTTTGTTGCGTTCGACATCAGCGTCGCGGCCATACCTCGAACCTGCGTCCCTACCCATGCACATGGTTCTTTGCTTCTGCCGATTCGTACTCGACCTTCTTTCCGCTTCTGGCTTCGATGACGGTGATGAAGGTCTTGGCGCGGCCTTTGGCGATTTCTAGGACTACGCCTTGGGGGGCGTCTTCGGCGTCGTCGTAGCCTATCGTCAGGAAGTGCTTTCGCTTCTTGGAAAACAGCGCCCAGACTGTGATGACGATGGCGACGCCTACGCGGCGGCCGGCTTTCTGGCCGTATTCCAGGGTCTTGATGGAGGCGTAGGGAATCTCGAAGCCTCCTTTTTCGGAGGAGAAGATGAGCTTCTGCGGGTCCTTGATGTCCATGCCGCCTGCGGTGGCTTCGGGGAGGTTGGCTACCGTGCCCCCTACGTACATCACCTCTTCGCCGGTGACCTTGGCCACGAGCGTGGCGCATCCGGCCAAGAGGGCGCCGGTTAGCCATACGCGGCGGGTGCTATTCGTTGCCGACATGCTTTTTTGCCTCCTCGGATTCGTACTCCACCTGCTTGCCGGAACGGGTTTCGAGCAGGTCCAGCACGGCGCGCACGCGCTTCTTGCCGATCTCGAGCACCGCGCCCTGGGTTTGGCCTTCCGCGTCGGTGTAGCCCACCGTGAGGAAGTGCTTGCGCTTCTTGGAAAACAGGAAGAGCGGGTTGATGGCAATGGCCACACCTACGCGGCGACCTGCCTGTTGGCCGTATTCCAGGGAGCTGATCCTGGCGTAGGCGAGGGCGAAGGAGCCCTTCCTGGAATTGAACACGGCTTCGGTGGTGGAGCTGAGGTCGACCCGCCCCTCAGTGCGGTCCGTGATGTGGGTGAGGGTTCCGCCCACGTACATCACCTCGTCGCCACGGACGGCGGCGAAGCTGCGCGCGCCGATGAGCAGGGCGGACGCGGCCATGAGAAACGATCTGCGGGAATGCATTGGATCTCCTGGGTATTGGCGCTTGTTGAACGTGAACGGTGGCAGGGTGGAAGTCTACTGCTTCTGTGCTGGGGTAACGCTTGTTAACGAAGTTCCGTTATAACCGATTTTGGGGTTCGCGGCAAGGATTTTCGGTGCGGATGGTCTGGATTCGGGAGACGTTCGGGCGGAGAGGGGACAGTCTGGCGCCTGGATGGCTGGACGCTGCGCGAGTGGATTGGCTTGGGCGCGCACGACAGTCCCCCGTCCGAGGTGGGGGCGTGCGTGGGGGATGGGGTCCAGGCCCCCGGGCTTACGCCGCGGGGCTGTCGAGTGAGCCGCCCTCGCTTTGCTTCGGGCTCTGCAATTGTGGGGATGGGATGACCCCGGGCTCACGCCGCGGGGCTGGCGGGGGAGCCGCCCTCGCTTTGCTTCGGGCTCTGGAATTGTGGGGATGGGATGACCCCGGGCTTACGCCGCGGGGCTGTCGAGTGAGCCGCCCTCGCTTTGCTTCGGGCTCTGGAATTGTGGGGATGGGATGACCCCGGGCTCACGCCGCGGGGCTGGAGGGGGAGCCGCCCTCGGTTTGCTTCGGGCTCTGGAATGTCGAGGATGGGTGGCGAACCCCGGGCTTACGCCGCGGGGCTGTCCTCTGTGACGCGCCCTCGCTTTGCTTCGGGCTCTGGAATTGTGGGGATGGGATGACCCCCGGTTCATGAACCTGTGCTGTCACAGAAACTCCATCACCGGAACTCCAGATGCGATCCCGCTACGATACACGACTAAAGGCGGTTCTGCCAAAGGTCGCCGGTCCGTTGGTGCTTTGCGTTGAAGTGCTGCGCGTAGCGGCCATGCACCCGCCGGAACAGGAAGGCCAGCGCTTCCAATTCCGGATTGCCGGCCATCCGCCTATTCGGGCGAAGAAGGTATGGCACCGAGCTGGATCATCAGGCCGAGGGTGTCCATGATGATACGAGTGTCCTTGATACGCCCGTTCTCGATGCGATCAATCACAATGCCCCAGACGCACACTTGCCGGCCTGTTGCGGGAATACCCATGAACTCCCCCTTGTGGGTACCGGTCCATTCAAAGCGGCTGGCGACCTTACTGCCTTCGGCAATTTGCTCCTGGATGGAGAAGACGATGTCGGGAAAGCCCACGCGCATGGCCCGCAGGATATCTTTCAGCCCTTCCAGCCCGGGGCCCTGTCCGGGCAGTGGAACTTGCTCAACAACATCTTCCCAAACATACTGGGCTGCCGAGTCGATCATCCCACCGGTGATGACTTCATCTACAAATCGACGGATGATTGTGGCATTGTCTGGCGCCATTCCGTTCTCCTCTGGATTTCATTCTGGGACTGCAGCCAGTGTACACGAGAGCTCGCCCGGTTCACGCCCGACACGCGGAGATACTCGGCGGAATCCCGAGTGGACTGCCGGCAATCGGGTGGTTGAGCAGGGTTCCTTGTCGTGAGGTCGGACCTGGAATGCATTGGGCTGCCCTCCTCCACAGATTGTCACCCATGGCGCTGATACACCCGGCTGGCAGATGGCGCCCTGCGGGCTGGTGGGGTAAGGGCGAGGAAGGGTAAGGGATGACCAGACGGCCTGCGGATGTAGCTCCGCGACGAAGACTGGCGCTTCGAACCGTTGTCCTGTGGGCGTGAGGTTTGGCATTGATTGGAGGAATCGGAGATGCGGTACGCTCAGTTCATGGCTCCGAAACCCTGCGCCGGGAGCAAGGCCCTGCGCAACCTATGCGCTGCGGGCGTTCTCCTGCTGGCCGGGCTTACGGCTACCTGGGCACAGCCCTTGCCCGCGATCCGCAACAAGATCGCGGCAGGCGATTTCTATAGCGCCGAGTCCCTGCTACAGCAGCACCGGATAGCGCAGGGAGAGGACGGCGCATATTTGCAGGGACTTGGCTGGCTCGCGCGGGGGGCGTTCCTGACTGGCTTGCCCAGTGAAGCGGCCCGCTATGCCGCAGAGGCCAGAGACGCGGCCCTGGCAGTGATCCGCCAGCACGGATTCCAGGATGCCAACGATGCCGTCGGCGCACTGGGCGCAGCCCTCGAAGTGGAAGCCCAGCTTCTGGCTGGCGAGGGAAAATCCCAAGAGGCGGTCGCCCAGCTCCAACAGCACCTACTGACATACGACAAGGCTCCGCTCGCCTTCCGGTCCCGGCTCTACAAGCGCATCAACCAGCTCTCGATGGAAGGAACGCTTGCACCGGAGATCCAGCCGGAACAGAGTGTTGGGCCAGCCTTCCCTGCCCTTGCGGCACTGCGCGGCAAAGCGGTGGTTTTGTTCTTCTGGGCCGAATGGTGCGGGGATTGCAGGGCGCAAGCCGAAAGCGTCCGTGCCGCTTTTGAGGCCTATCAGCCGATGGGGGTGGCGTTCCTTGCCGTTACGAGACTCTACAAGGAGGGTGGCGAGGCGGAGATCGCGCGGGTCTCGAAGCAGTGGGCCGAGCACTACACAGGGCTGAACGCGGTGCCGATCGCGATTGCGACCGGCGCGATGGAACGCTACGGGGCCTCCAGCACCCCCACCTTCGTTTTTATCGACAAGGGCGGCAAGGTGAGCCGGTATCTGCCCTCAAGGCTGACGCGCGAGCGCCTCCAAGCCGAAATCGAACACGCTCTTGCCGGCGAGCCATAGCCCGTCAGCATGCCAGCGGGCTTTAGCTAGCTTCCGCGCGGCAGCCGGAGACCGTGAAGGATCTGGAGCGGGAATCAGGCGCGGAGCGGGCTTTCGACGTCAGAATCGAATTTCCACTGCATTCGATTGGACGTTGCCGATGCGCAGCCGCAACTCCTTCACACCAGTGCCATACAAGGCTTTCGGCACCAGGATGTTTACCTGATCGAGTCCCACGAATTCTTCCTGTTGCCCGGAGTACACCACCGTGGCGGGCACCCCTCCAATCTCCGCGGTTGGCGACGATGTGCGATAGCGAATACCGGTGCCAAATAGCACCAGATACACTTGCCCATCTGAGGCGGACGGCGCTTGGATGGACTCAGAAGTACAGGCGCCGTTGGAACAGGTGACCAAGTTACCCGGAAACTGTTGATTGCCTTCCACGCGCACATAGTAGCCCGCAGCCGGACCGTCGCCGGTGGCATTTGCGGAGAATAGCGCCGGCTTTACCTCAGCCAGAGTGATGACTGATGAGTTGTGCCGGACTCCGTTGCGGTAGAGAGTGAGCGTGGCTGCCCCGAGCGGGAACTCGTCGGGTATGAAGAAATTGATTTGGCCGGGCGAGACGTAGAACAGGGGGCAATCGCGCGAGACTCCTTCGCGGCTGAGCACCAGACGGGTACCGTGGATTTCCGTGGGCAAGGGCAATTTGCTGGCGAAGCCTGCCTGTGGCGCCAATTGGACGCCGAAGACGGAGGCAATGGATCCAATGGCCAGGGGGCCTTGTGCATAGCTGGCCGCGTTCACTGGGTAGCTGATGCTGGGTTGCTGTGACTGGGCGGATTCAATACGGACCTTCACCCCAATCTGCAACGGCAACTGTCCGGCCACGGCGCCTTCCAGATGAACAAGGCACTGGTTGTACTCACCTGGGGCGAGCGATGCAATCTGTCCGGCCATCAGAGTTACGTTCACTGTGAACGGAGTGGTGAGCCCTGTGGTTCCCGCCAGGATGGGCAGTGTCGACCCGCTGGCACATTCGACATGCACACTCTTGAAACTCACCTCGTTAGACCCACTGCGCTGCACGCTGGCGCTAGCGCTAAGCTGGCCCGTGGTGCCTTGTGGCAGCGTAAACACGATAGGGCTAGGTTGGGCAGTGGCCCCGGATCCAGTGATGGGCGGAGTGGAGGTGGGCTCAAACTCCGCGTACAGCAGGATGGGCGTGGCGAGGTCGTAGGTTTCCGGATTATTGGGAGAGTTTCCGCGCAGATCGCTGGTCCACCGCACAAAGCGAGAACCCGTTCCGGGGAGAGCGGTGAAGGTCACCATCCCGAGGTATTGCCAGTTCGGAGCGGAACGGTGGTAATACTGCCAGTCTCCGATGGTTTTGTAGAGCGCCGTTGTGGAGCTAATCTGCACGCGGCTGCCATCGCCTGGCGCATTGCCGCGCACCACCGCCCGCACGCCGATGTACCAAGCGCTTAGCAGGTCGATACGCGTGCCGGTGGGCGGGACGGTGTAGGAAAGACTCAGGCCACTGCCGAGGCTCCAGCGTTCGAACACAAACAAACTATGGTCGGCGGCGACGAACTCGCTTCCCACCGCTTCCAGCAGAAGCTGCGTGCCAGCCTGCAACTGGAGAGTGTGCGGAGCGGTGTAGCTGACGCCGTTGGCCTTGAAGGGAACGCCAACGGCCCATGCGTCAATGTGAACTGCAACGGTTTGCAGAGCCTTCTGGGTGATGGTGATGGTCTGGCCCAGAATACGGAGAGTACCACTGCGCGGCTGGCCGCTCTCGTTCTCCAGAATGCTTGCGCTGAAGTATCCGTTGCCCTGCGGATTGCTGGATGCATCGTGCACAATCCAGTCCACGGACGCAAGCGGCATCCAAGCGCAGGCGCTGCCCGACGCGGTGATGGCGACGTACAAACTGCCTCCCTGCGCACCGAACTCAGTCTGGGAGGGAGCCAGGCTCACCGTACAACTCCCAGCGGCCTGCGTCAGGCTTAGCGTCTTGCCTGCCACCAGGATGGTTTCCGTTAAGGGGATGTTGGCAGGATTTGCCGGCAAATTCGCAGTGAAGGTGCCGGGTCCCGTGCCGGATGCACCGGAGGGAAGCTGCACCCGCGGGGTGGCCACCGCCTGCCAGACGCATGCAGGAGCTGATGGTGTTACCTGGACGGTGCTGACGCCACCTGCCGCGGGGATGGCCAGCGGATTCGCGCTGGCTGTCGCTGTGCAAGCGCCGCCCTCCTGCTGGATGGGCACGGTCATTCCGGCAATCGTCAGCGAAGAAGCACGCGCCTCAAAGTCGTTGCGGCCCACGCTGACAGTGAAGTTGCGTTCCCCGTTGCCAGAGAGCGCGGACAGATTGGTGCTGAACCAGAGTCCATCCAACTTCGCGGTCCACGGGCAACCTACGGGAAGCCAGAACGCGACGGAACGGACCCCGCCCGCGGCGTCGAACACCAACGTGCTGGGGGTGATGGTGGGCTCTGCGCAGGAGGCGCGGTCCTGCCGTATGACAACCTCAACCTGATT
This sequence comes from Bryobacterales bacterium, assembly GCA_026129915.1. Classification (GTDB taxonomy): domain Bacteria; phylum Acidobacteriota; class Terriglobia; order Bryobacterales; family Bryobacteraceae; genus JACTMJ01. The sequence continues at coordinate 39,439 of JAHCHD010000017.1, read as the reverse complement.
GACGCGGAGCCTCCATTGTCTCTCGACATAGGAACTCGGACTTTCCGTCACCAGGATGCGAAATTCACCGTTTCCGATGGCGCTAGGCTGTTGAAGGCTGGCACCGCCGGAGGGGTCGTAGTCAGGAATTGCGATCCAAGGGCAGCCTGCGGGAGCAAGCACCTGAAACGTCAGCTCCCCGCCACGCCAGCCGATGGTTTGTTCGGCGTTTGCGACGGCATAGCTGCAGACCGTGGGATCCTGCAGATTGAGCCGCATCAGGTATGCGCCATAGCCCTGCGACGAATTCACGCCAGGGCTCAGCGTGGCGCCAGGGCTGAGTGGGACGGGATACTGAGGCAAGGCAAGGCCGGAAATGCTTGTGATGGGGCCTGGAGTTCCCAGGAAGCGCAGCGGCGGGCTTGATTCGTTGATGCCTGGCAGGGACGTACCAAAGGAAACGATGTTCCCGGCAGGACTTAGCCGGCCAAGATAGCCTTGTGCCCATTGGCTGGGGCTGAGTAGCCGGTTTGAGGTGAGGGGAAGTCCGTTGTGAGCGGAAGGAGCCCACCCCAGGAACCAGGCATTGTTGGCGGTATCGAGCGCCACTCCGGTAAGCGTGTTGATGCCGGGGAGGTAGGTGGCCCAGGAGATGCTGCCGAAGTTCGCGGGCATCCGCACGAGCGCGTGGGTTGCCGCGCCGATGGATGACTGGAATCCACCACCCGTGCCCGGAAGATCGGGCGACCGGGTGCTCAACCCGGCCAGCACTCCGCCATCGGCGTCATGCGCCAGCGTGAGTATGGAATCGTCCTCCACACCACCATAGAACGTGGATGCAAGCAGTTGCTTCCCGTCGCTGGAGACGCGAGCCAGAAAGCCATCCCGGCGAAAACCGGACTTAGCCCCCTGCACCGCGCCGGGCGTCACCGGGAAGTTGGTGCTAAGTGTGGAGCCGCCGAGGATAACTTCATCCTGGCTGGTGACGGCGATGACGCTAGTATCGTCCCCTGAAGTGCCGCCAATCATGAGGGAATAGGAAGCGGACTGACCATCCGGGGCAACGGCGGTTAACCCCGCGCCGGTTTCGATGAAGGCAGCGAAGGGCGACCGGTAGGCACCCGCGGTGATGGGATAGTCCTCACAGTTGGAGTTGATGGCGAGGATGGCACGTGACTGGCTGTCGGCCGCCATGTCGATTACACGCTGAAAGCCACTGCAGGACACCACTGTGGTCCACAGCAGCGAGGCGCCATCGGAAGCCAGTTTTCCGAGAAGGGTGCGATGGGTAAGAGGCGTGGTTGGCACCAGAGGAGTCGTCCCGATTACCGGGCGCGTGACCGCAATTTCGCTGAATGCCACTTGGGTGTTGTAGGTGAAGTAGATACCGCCGTCGGGCGCGAGTGCCAAACGATACTCCTGCGATGCCGGGGGAACCCAGGATATGTAGGTGGTAAACACCGCGCTGCTCCAATCCGGCGAAATCTTCGTGATGAAGATGTTCGAGGGCGAAGAGCCGGGCAGACGCCGTGGCGGCTGAGATTCGCCTGGGAGGACGCTGGCCTGGGAATGGCCGATGGCATAGAGATTCCCGGCAGTATCCGGCTTAATGCTCATCAAAAACACGTTGCCGTTCCCGCCGAAATAAGTAGCGAGTTCCAGGATGGGGTCAACGACGAGCGGCAGCAGGGGATCGTAGGCCTCGACGGTAAAGCCAACGCGGTTGCCCCCGGGCAGCGTGTAGCGCGCGGCGATCTCGCGGCGTTGGCCGGCCTGCATTTGATACACCAACGGGCGGCGTTGCAGCAAGTGCCGCCCTGCGCGTGTAATGCGCAGGTTCCCATCTGTATCCACTTCCAGGGCGTCGGCCTCTTCCACCCTTAGCCGCACTGATTCCGGCGAAGCTCCCGGCATCAGCACGAAGTCGTACTCCAGCCGGTTCTGATTGCCGTAGAATTCTACATCCACGCCGGGATAAACGCCGCGGTAAGCCACCCGCAGGGAGTTCGCTACCGTCCGCGTGGGTGCGGGATTGCCCGCTTCGAGGTAGTGGGTTGGGGTGGTGGCCAATTCCAGGCTCTGTGGTTCGATGCGCCCGTCCGCCAGACCGTCAAAGAGGATGCGCAGCGGCTGCCGCGTGTCGTCTGGTTCGCTGGCAAACGTGATGCCTTCCGCGCTTAGCCCAGCCTTGCCACCGGCGTGGCGCACGACGAAATCGTAGGCTGGCGGAAACTGCCCGGCATTCCGCTCAAACAGCAACGGTAGCGCCGGCTGGCTTTCGATCCGCGCAGATGTCTCAGCACGAACTCCCCACGGAGCCGCTGCAATCACCAGCGCAACCATCAGCAATGCATTCGCTGCAACCCGAAACGCTCTTGTGTACCCCATCAGAAACGCACCTGCAAAGAATTTGCGGAGAGCCCGCCGAGTTCGACCTCCACAGTGACAACTCCACGTCCAGCGAAACTGCGCGGGACGCGAACGTTAATCTGGTCGAGGCCCACAAAGCTGCCCTGCGGGCCGGTGTATTCCACGGGCACTGGCTCACCTCCAATGCGTACGTTAGCCGTGCTGCCTAACGCGGAGAATCCAGTGCCGTAAAAGATGAGATAGAGCGTCTCCTGAGCAGATCCGAATTGGAGGGTTTGTGGTAAACAACTGCCCGCCCCCCCGGTACAGGTCGCCAGGGGCCCGTTGACGCGCTGCCCATTGGCGCTGTTGACGCGCAGGAATTCCCCGGCGGGTGCGCCCTTGCCATCGGAGTTGGCAGAAAACAGTGACGGCTGGTGCGACTGTACGAAGCTCGGGAACACAGCTGGACCGAACCCGGTGCGGCGTACCCGGATCTGCATGGGGCCTTGGGGAAATCCGCCAGGCACCAGAAAGTTCACCTGAAGCGGAGAAACGTAGAACAACGGAGCGTCCTGGCTGGCGGAGGTTTCCTCGTGGTAAAGCTCCACGCGCAGGTCGCCCAGGGTTGTGGGCAGGGGGATGCGGTCCGCCATCGCCGTTCCACTGGCCAGGCGCTCGCCAAACAGGCTCATGATAATGCCCGGGGCGGGCAGTACGCGCCGGAAAGCGGCGCCCTCCACCACTGCCGCGACCCTCACCGCACCGGGCGCCACGGCCGGCTCGGCGATCTCTACGTCCACTGGAATGGTTAGCGTGATCGCTGGGTTGCCCACCACGCCGAACACCGCTTCACACGCGTATGTCCCCGGTGACAACAGCGCGGCCCAGTGCCGTTCCAGCGTTACCTGAACGGTGGCGGGCGTGTTGCTGGTCTCCACCGATGTGGTAAACGGCAGGCCTATCCCCTGGCAGGAAGCGCCCCCTGCGGTCACCTGGCGGGGTGAACTGGCGGTGATGACCGCCAGCGCGCTGGGAAGGTCCTGGCCACTGCCGTAGCGTAAAAGCAGGCGCGCCGGCGAGTACTGCAGGGGCGGTGTGCCTCCCGTTGCCGCAAATACCGCGCGGACTTCCGCGGGCATGCCGAAATTGTAGGTAAAGTTGAGCCGGTTCGTGTAATGGGAAAAATCGCCCTCCCAGCGTTGGAAGGTAGATTGCGTACCAACTACTGCCTCCACCAGGAAATCGACGCTTGCTAAATAGTAGGTGCCGTCGGGCCTGTTGAGCGTGTCGGTAGGCTGCGGAGTCTTGCTGTTGCGGATGTCGATGCGCGAACCATCGCCGGGGGAATTGCCTTCAACTACCCGCCGGACGCGCGTATAGTGCCGAGACCGCAACACCAAGGAAAGGTTCTCCTTGCCCACGGTATAGGTGCGCGTTAGCAGGTTGCTGTTGTCCCAGCCGAGGTTCTGCAGGACGACACCGTCCCGAGCGGCCACAAACTCCTCCGCCGATACAGTGAACGTCTCTCCTTCCGGCAGGTACAAAACCTGGAAGATCGTCCCAGCCGCGCCATCGATCAGGAAGCGGTTGTCGGTGCCGGCTGAGAACCGGACCTCCCTCGTTTCGGTAGCGTACTGAACCACCTCTATCGTCTCGCCCAGGATGCTGATGCTGCCCGTCCGCTTGGCTCCTGTTTTGTTCTCTTGAACCGACACATACAGCGTGCCGCCTCCTGAGGTACTGCCGGAGTAAAACTGAAGCCAAGGCTGGCTAAATTCCGGCTGCCACCCGCAGCCTGGACCCGATGCCTGGATGTTCACTGCAATCGAGCCGCGGTTCGGTGGCAGATAGGCCCGCAATGGCCTCACGGTAGCGTCGCACGCGTTCGGCGCCTGCCGCACTTCCACTGTTTTGCCCGCTACGTACAACCGGCCAATGCGTTGTATGTTTGTGGGGTTGGTTTCCATTGAGACCTGGATTGCTGCATTTCCGCTAACGCCGGGGCTACCCAGAATCGCCAGACTGTCACTGGCAATGGCTTGCCACCCGCAAGATGGTTGGCTGGTGTTGACGGTAAAGGTGGCCGTACCCCCACCCACTGGCAATTGGACAAAGGCTGGCGAAACTGTGGACGTACAAGCGCCGCCTGCTTGCCGGACAGGCACGGTGAGGTCACCAATCGTGAAACTGGTTTCGCGCGCTTCAAAAGAATTGGCGCTCACCTCTGCCCGGATATCCAAGCCGTGCATGTTTGCGGACGGAATCGGCTGTCCATTGTTAGTGGCCAATCGTAGCCACATGGACGACGGTCCCTGGTAGTACCACTCGCAGTTGCCGGGGATATCAAACCTGGCGTTCAGCAGCCCGCCCTCAGCCGGAAACTGGAGAATTGCAGGGCTCACAGACTTTCGGCTGCAGCTTGCGGGCTCCTGGATGATGATCGCTTCCTGGTCGTCGGCGCGAACATTAATTCGCGTTTCGTCGGTGGAGATGTTGCTCCGCGGAAAGGTCAGCTTCACCGTGCCAGAGCCGATGCCCGCTCCTTCCGGAATCGCGAGGCCTATTGGCGCCCACTGTGGTAAGGGCACCATCCAAGGGCAACCCGCGGGTGCGTCCACATTGATGGTGGCCTCGGTGACCTCAGACCCAATCGTTTGTGTAGGCGGCGTCAAACGCACGGAACAGACAGTGGAATTTGCGAGCGAAACCCTCGCCAGATAGATTCCGCGCGGGGCACCCGTTTGCCCGGTGGTAAGCAACGTCCCAGTCGCGGGCGGCGCGCCACCCTGCAAGAAACTCCCCGCGGCCAGGGTCATCGTCGCGGCGTCCAGACGCAAAATCCGGCCTCCGATGGACTGCCAGCGTCCAAAGTAGCGGCTCCCAAATTTGAGTTTCCCGCCGTCACTGCTGAGCAACCCAATATGGTTGTTTTGGTGGTCCGAAACGCGCCGCAACAACGCGTCCTGGCTCAGCGGCAGCGCTCCGCTGGTACTCCGGGTCAGGATGCCCACTTCCCCTGTGGTGCCGACACGGAAGTCCACGACTCCATAATTTTCCGGGTAGAAGGTAGACCAGCGCAGAGTGCGTAACTCACGATCCATATGCACCACCGCCGACGCCGGCGGTGTACCCAGGTTGGGCTGAAACGAATCCGGGGTCGTGGGAAAATCAGGCAAAACGTTTAGTACCAGTGCATAGACTGAACCATCCGCTCCGAGCCCCAGGTACCGGACATGCTCGGCACCGTCTCCGCCCAGCCGGGTGGAGGCCTGCACCGCAGTCCCATCAGGCGCCAATCGCATCAGAAACCCATCCGCGTTAGTATTGGCCACCGTTCCGTAGGCGCCCGGCGATACCGGGAAGTCCGGACTGGTCGTGCTGCCGCCCAGCCACAGGTGCCCCGTCGGATCCTGGTGCAACACATTCAGGGACTGGGATCCGTTGCCTCCAATCACGGTTGAAAACGGCATCGTTTGGCCATCCAGGGAAAGCCGCCCTAACACGATTTGGGCCCGTGACAAACTGGGAACAGGGTTGTTCGTGAAGGCTCCTGGGCTTACAGGAAACCCAGTGCAACCCGTTGCGCCACCAAGGAGCAAACCACTGTTGGTTGCATGCATCAGCGGCAAAATGTTCTGCTGGCAGCCAAACACCGTCCGGTATCGAAGCGCGTCCCCGGTGGGGGCAATGGACAGAATTACGGATTTCTCAAGTCCGATATCGGAGCTGCCCTGGGGAAAGAAATAGGGACCCGCCGTCGGCTGCAACGAGGACACGGAATTCCTGCTCCGGTAGCTCAAATAGATGCTGCCATCGGGCGCTACCGCGAATTGCGGCCAGATGCCTTGCCAGTTGCCCGGGGTATCCACGTAGGTAGTGAATTCCACGGTGGAGAGGTCCGCCGAGAGTTTCGAGACAAAGTACAGACCCATCGGCCCATTGATCCCGGCAGTGACGCCGCCATCTCCTGGCAACTGCGGACTCATTCGCACGCCTGCCAAATAAACCGCTCCGGTGGCATCCAACTGCGCATCGATAAGCTCATCCGTGCCCGAACCGCCGAAATAGGTGGCAAATTCGAGGATCGGGTCGACGGTGAGGGGTAATGCAGCGGAGTGGGAATCGAGGGCAACCGCCACCCGGTGCTCCCCGATGAGCTCGTACCGGCTCGCCACGACATTGCGGACGCCATTTACCAACTGAAATGAGTGAGGGGCCCGCTGGCGGAGGACGCGGTCGCCGAGATGAATCAGCAAGTCCCCGGTGGCATTGGTCGTCAGGTGGCTAGCCCCGGCCATCGAAAGCGTGGGCGCGGAAAGACGGGCATACGGGGCGAACTCGATATCGAACTCAAGATCCCCGTTGTTCAGGTAGAACACGATGTCCGTACCGGGATACGCGTTGCGATAGCGGACCTTCTGAAAATTCGGGATGGCCGTAAGGTGACTTGCATTGGTCGGGAGGAGTGCCACGCCGGCTGAAGCGCGATTCAGGTAGTGAGTACGGGTGGCAACCGGAGCCTCGCCCTCGGGCCGTACCGTGGCCGCGCCCTCCCACGAGAACCACAGAACGTCGGTCGACGGGTCACCTTCCGGACGGGCAAGAGCAATTCGTACGCCATCCTCGGCGAAGCCAACGCTGAAGCCCGCTCCGCGCAGAATGTGGCTGTACTGGATGGGCGCTTGTCCGCGATTCTCCTCGAACAGCGAATGGGGGCCAGAGTGATGGAGCCCTGGCGGACGCGAATTGACCTCGGCAGAAAGGGCGAAATGCGTGGGAAACGCGATTCCGAGACAAAGAAGAAAAATCAACAGGATTTGCGGCTGCGCCGCGATTCTAGCCATTGTTTACCTACGCTGAAGCTTCGTATGCCCGGATTGTAGCATCCGGAACAGAAATCATCCAATAGATTCAGATACCAAACTCTTGAAATATTACAATTCCATGACCACCCGGCCTCCCGGGAGAGGGGCAGAACGTATGCACCTCCAGGATTCCCGCAGCCAAGGCGGTTTTTTGTCCTGCCCGCCGAAACATCAACAAAACCCGCTGGTAACCTCGGGAGGAGCACCCTCAATGAGTTAAAATCAAGAGTTTATGGCAAATTTACTTGAGGGCCAGCGGGCCATTATTCTTGGGCTCGCCAACCGGTGGAGCATTGCGGCTGGGATTGCCCAGAGCTTTCGGCGGGAAGGGGCTGAGCTGATCCTTACTTACCAGAGCGAACGGCAATTGAAGGCCGTGGAGGATCTGGCTCAGGAACTGGGCGCGGCGCGCCTGCTGCAGTGCGACGTGACTAAGGAAGACGAGATGGCGCAGTTGGTGGATACGCTCCAGAAGGATGGCAAGCCGCTGGGCAGCATGGTGCACTCCATTGCCTTCGCCAATCGCGAGGACCTGACGCAGCCCTTCCTGAATACCTCCAAGGATGGCTTCCTACTGGCGCATGAGGTTTCGGTGTATTCGCTGGTGTCGACGGCGCGGGCATTGACGCCGTTGATGACCGAGGGCGGATCCGTGATGACGCTTAGTTATCTGGGCGCGGTGCGGGCGGTGCAGAACTATAACGTGATGGGCGTGGCCAAGGCGGCGCTTGAAAGCACGGTACGCTATCTCGCGAACGAACTAGGTGAGCGCAACATCCGGGTGAATGGCATTAGCGCAGGACCCATCAAGACCGCGTCCGCGCGGGCGATCGGGGATTTCTCTAAGATACTGGACCATGTGTCGTCACGCGCTCCGCTGCGGCGGAACACCACACAGGACGAGGTGGGCGACACCGCAGCGTTCCTGGCCAGCGATTTGTCGCGTGGCGTGACGGGCAATATCCTTTATGTGGATAGCGGATACCAGATTGTCGGCGTGTAGGGTGCGACAGCACCAATCCACGAACCAGCAGAAGACCTAAACCCAAAAACATAACCGGAAACTCGCCATGATTGATGTGCAGAATCTTAGCAAGCGATACGGCGGCTTTACGGCAGTCGACGATATCAGCTTTCGCGTGGAGCCAGGCAGGATTGTAGGCTTCCTGGGCCCGAATGGTGCTGGCAAGACCACCACCATGCGCGTGCTCACCTGCTTCCTGCCACCTAGCCGTGGGACGGTGAAGATTGCGGGCTTCGATGTGCTGGAAACCCCCATGGAGGTGAAGCGACGGGTGGGCTATCTGCCCGAAACGCCGCCGCTCTACCCAGATATGGCGGTGGAAGGCTACCTGCGGTTTGTAGGGGAAATCAAAGAAGTTCCCAAGGCGGAACTGGAGGACCGCGTGGAGCGCGCCATGAAGCGCTGCGCGGTGCTGGACGTGCGGGGCAAACTGATTGCGAAGCTGTCGAAGGGCTACCGGCAGCGTGTGGGCCTGGCGCAGGCGCTGCTACACGACCCCGAAGTGCTGATACTGGATGAGCCCACCAGCGGGCTGGACCCGAAGCAGATTCTGGAAACGCGGGACCTGATCCGCGAACTGGCGGGCGAGCACACCATCATCCTCAGCACCCATATTCTTCCCGAAGTGGAGCAGACCTGCGAAGAGGTCGTGATCATCAACAAGGGCAAGGTGGTTGCCACGGATTCGGTGGAGAACCTGCGGAACCGGCTGCGCGGCGGGGAGGCCGCACTTGTGGAGATTGGTTTTGGCGGGCAAACGCCGACGGCGGACACGGTGCGGGCCGTGCTTGCAGGCGCGCATGGCGCATCGAATGTGGTGCTGCGCGAGCAACGGGGAGGGCGGCTGCTGTTTGAAGTGGAGAGCGCACCGAACGCCAACCTGCGCCCGGCGCTGGCAGCAACAATTGTGGGCAACGGCTGGGAACTCTACGAAATGAAATCACTGGCCTACAGCCTGGAAGAGGTATTCCTGCAGGTGACGCGGGGCGACAGCGCGGAGACCGACGAGGCATTGCTCGAAGCGCCCGCCGAGGACCTGGATGCCGGGGCGGAAGGCGACAACACGGAACCGGAGGTGCAGGCATGAGAAACATCCTCACCCTTGCCACCAAGGAACTGCGCAGTTTCTTTGTTTCCCCAATTGCTTACATTTTGATTGCGGTATTCGCGCTGGTATTTGGCATCTTTTTTGCCGTAAGCGTGGAGAATTTCATCCGCTTCTTTCTGGCGCGCGGACAAATGGGCGGCAATATGCCGATGGATCACCATGAAATGCTGCTGCGACCTCTGCTTGGCACGATTAGCACCATAAGCCTGTTTCTGATTCCGATGATCACCATGCGGCTGTTCGCCGAGGAGAAGCGCAGCGGCACGATTGAACTGCTGCTGACCTCACCGATTCACGATTACGAGATTGTGCTGGGCAAGTGGCTGGCGGCGATGGTGCTGTATGGTTCTCTGCTGGTGATCTCGTTGTTTGACTTCGCCATCCTCCTGTTTATGAGCACGCCGGAGTGGAAGCCCATCCTGGCGGGCTATCTGGGCTTGTTGCTGCAGGGGGGCGCAATGATTTCGCTGGGCGCGTTTCTTTCCTCCACCACGCGCAACCAGATTGTCGCCGTGGCGGTGACCTTCTTTGCGAGCCTGAGCCTGTGGGTGGCCGAAGCTGTGAGCGTTTTCAACACCGCGGCATGGGCGCGGGGTGTGGGGTATCTTTCGATCCTGGCGCACTTTGAGCCCTTCGCGCGCGGACTGATCCAGAGCAAGGATGTGATTTTCTTTGTCACATTCACGTTTTTCTGGTTATTCCTTACCGTGCGATCACTGGAATCGCTGAGGTGGAGGGCATAATGGCACAGAAATCCAGTTCATTTTTCGACAAATATTGGCGGGAAAGCCGGCAGAACCGCTATGGCGCGTACCTGACGGGGTACCTGCTGGTGGTGTTGCTGCTGCTAGGTGGGCTGAACTATCTGGGGAACCGCTTCAACAAGAGTTTCGACAGCACGGTGAACCAGAGGTATACGCTCTCTGACCAGACCACGAAGGTGGCAGCGGGCCTGACTGAGGACGTGCGGTTGCGCTACTTCGACCAAAGCGCGAACTTTGTGCAGGCCCGCGATTTGCTTTCGCGGTACGACGATCTTTCGACGCGCATCCGCGTGGATTATGTGGATATCGACCAGCAACCGCAAGAGGCAAGGGCGGCGGGTGTAACGGCGATGGGCGAAATCGTGTTGTCGCGTGGCGACCGGTTTGAGCGCGCCAGCGCACTGAGTGAGGAAGAGATTACCCGGGCGCTGGTGAGGCTTGTGAGGGAAGGCGGGCGGAAGGCCTGCGTGTTGCAAGGAAGCGGCGAGGCGGCTCTCGATAGCAGGGAGCCCAACGGCTTCAGCAATCTTAGCGTGCTGCTGCAGTCGTCGAGCTACGAACTGGCTGGGGTGAATCCGCTGGCGGGCGACCGCGTGGAGGATAGCTGCACCGTGGTGATTGTGGCGGGTCCGCAGTCAAACTACCCGGCGGCGACGGCTGCGGAGATTGAGCGCTTCGCAATCGGTGGCGGCGGCGTGCTGCTGATGCTGGATCCTCCGGGAGAGACGCAGGGCCTGCGCACGGAGGAGAACACGGAACTGGTGGCGCTCGCTAAGCGCTGGGGCGTAGAGGTAAGCAGCAACGTATTGCTGAGCCAGCCTGGCACCATCAATGCGACGCTGCTGGGTCCGCTGACGCTGGTGGTGAACCGCTATGAATCGCACCCGATTACTAGCACGCTGGCGGATGGGGTGACTGTGTTTCCTGAGGCGCGCTCGCTGGTACTGGCTGAGGGAGCAGGGAGCAACGCGCGGGCGCTGTTTTCGTCGGCGGCGAACAGTTTCGCTGCGAAGGATTTGAAGGCGCTGGAAGGCGAGATCCAGCTATCGAGCCTGGAGCGTGGCCCGTTTGTGCTGGCGGCGGCTGGCCAGGCGCCCGGAGAGGAAGGCACCGCGGCGGAGGCTCCTACGGCGACCGAAGGCGAGACGCCGGCGCCAGTGAAGAAGAGTGGCCGCTTCGTGGTGGTGGGGAACAGCAAGTGGGCAGCCAACGGCAGTGTGGGGCGCTATGAAAACCGGAATCTGCTGGTGAATATGATCAACTGGCTGGCCGCCGATGAGGAGTTGATTTCGATTCCACCGAAGCCGGAATCAGAATCAACCATCGTGCTGAGCCCGGTGCAATTGCGCATCGTGAATCTGGTGTCGCTGGTGGGTGTGCCTCTGTTGGTGGTTCTGGCGGGGGTGTTGGTGTGGCTGCGGCGGAGGTGAGGGCATGAGCAAGAGCGGATTGTGGATTGCAATTGCCCTGCTGGCGCTGGTGGGCGGGGGGATTGGCTACCTCCTCTATGAGGACAGCAAGGATCCGGCGGAAGCGCCTCCGTCTGAGAATAAGGTGTTCCCAGGTGGGCTGAAGGAACTGGCGGGCATCCGCCTGGAACGGCCCGGGGAGGCTCCCATCCTGCTGAGCGGCACTGGGGATGCGAACTGGCAGATTGAAGCGCCTGCAGCGTATTTGGCGGATCCGATGATTGTGGGAGAGCTGATGGGCGTGCTGCGTACGCTGGAAGCGGAACGCACGCTGGATGCGCCCGGCGCGAACCCGCAGGAGTTTGGCCTGCTGACTCCGATGCTCAGCATTGGACTGCGGGAGGGCGAAAGGGAGCAGGTGCTGGCCATCGGCGGGGTGAACCCGACAGGGGCGTCGCGCTACGCGCAGTTGGACGGAAGTTCGAAGCTGTACCTTGTGGGAATGGCCACGGTGAACGCACTGAACAAGACGCTTGGCGATTTGCGCCAGAAGCGGGCGATTGAGGCTAGCGAGTACAGCGCGCAACGGATCACCATTGAGAGTCCGGCAGGAAACCGGGAGCTGGTGCGCAGGGATGGTCGCGACTGGACATTCAGCGAAGCCGAGGGGTTCTTTGCTGACCAGCGACTGATGTCGGAGCTGGTGACGCAGGTGGTGTCTTTGCGTACGAATGCCGTGGCGCTGAATGGGGAATCGTTGCCTGAAGCGCGGTTTCGGGCATTGCCACTGTATGCGCGGGTAACGGTGGCTACGGAGAAAAAGACAGAGACGGCGGAGCTGCGCGGTAGCCCTGGCAGTGTGTACGCCAGCAGCGGCACCCTGGGGGGCATCTACCCAGTGCCCGCGGAGATCGACAACTTCCTGCGCAAGCCACTGGCGGAGTTCCGCGACCTGCGGGTGTTCCGCTTCGGATTCTCGGACCTGTTCGCATTGCGCTACGAGGGAGGGGACCTGACGCTGGACCTGGAGAAGCCGAATGAGGACTGGCTGCTTGGCGGAAAGAAGGTGGATGCCACCGCCGCGAATCAACTGGTGGATGAACTGCGCAGCGCCACTGCCGCCGAGTTCCGGGATGGAGAAGCGCCGGGAGCAGTGACGCACACCATTCGGGTGCAAGTGGGCGACGGGCGTGAAGAAACGGTGATGTTCCGCAAGGGAGACGAAGCGAACTTTGCGGCGCGCGCGGGGGAAAAGGGATACTACAGGTTGCCTGAAGGATTCCTGAAGAGCGTCGAGACAGCCGCTGCCGGACTGGCGAAATGACGGCTGGCCGAAGCGGGGCAGGCGGCCAATGCGGAAGAAACGTATCCACGAATGAACGCACTACTCACTGACCTTTACGAGCTGACGATGGGCGCGGGCTATGTGCTCGCCGGCAAGCAGCAGGAAGTGGCGACCTTCGAACTGACCTTGCGCAAGCTGCCGCCCAACCGCGGATATGCCATTGCGGCGGGGCTTGAGCAGGCAGTGGAATATCTGCGCCACTTGCGGTTTGAGGCTGAGGAGATTGAGTACCTGCGGGCGCTGCCGCAGTTCCAGCACGCTCCACCAAGCTGCTGGTATCTGCGGGACTTCCGATTCGGGGCGATCTGTTTGCGGTTCCAGAAGGCACGCTGGTGTTCAGCGGTGAGCCCTTGCTTACGGTGCGCGCGCCGATTATTGAGGCGCAACTGGTGGAGACTTATCTGCTTTCCACCATCGGCTACCAGTCAATGGTGGCCACCAAGGCGAGCCGCATGGCCTATGCCGCGGGCAACCGGGACGTGATTGAGTTTGGGACACGGCGGGCGTTTTCCCCAGAGGCGGGTGTTCTGGCCGGCAGAGCGGGTTTCATCGGCGGATGCCGCGGGACCAGCAATACGCTTGCGGGAATGCGCTTTGGAATCCCAGTGTTTGGCACGGCCGCGCATTCCTGGGTGCAGAGCTTCCCCACGGAAGCAGAGAGTTTTCGCGTGCTGCAGCAACTGTTGCAGGAAGGCACGGTCTACCTGATTGATACCTACGATACGGTGGAGGGGGCAAGGCAGGTGGCGCAACTTGGCAGGCCCGCGCTGGGCGTGCGTTTGGATAGTGGCGACCTGGCAACGCTTTCCAAAGACGTGCGGCGGATTCTGAACCAGGCAGGACTGGAGGACTGCAAAATCCTGGCTACGGGAAACCTGAACGAGTACAAGATTGCGCAGTTGCTGGCGGATGGCGCGGAGGTGGACAGTTTCGGCGTGGGCACAGACCTGGTGACCTCGCCCGACGCGCCGGGGCTTAGTATGGTGTACAAGCTGGCGGAATTGGATGCGGCGAGCGGCAAGCGCTATACCGTGAAGCTGAGCGAAGAGAAGGAATCGCTGGCGGGTTCGAAGCAGGTCTTCCGATATGACGGGCTGGACGTGATTGGCTGTTCCTGGGAGTGCGCCTCTCAGGAAGCTACTGCGCTGATGGAACCTGTGATTCTGGACGGGGAGCAGGTGCGGCCCTTGCCCGCGGTGAGTAAGGTGCGCGATTACGCAATGCGGCAATGGAAGCGCCTTCCGCCTGAGTACCATCACCGGGAGGAGCCAGCGGCCTATCCGGTGCAATTGAGCGACGAGTTGCAGGAACTCCAGCGCAGCGTGCGGGAGGGCCTGCGGGCGATGCAATCATGAATGAGCTGTTTCTGGACGTCGACACGCAGATCGATTTTTTGTACCCGACGGGGGCGCTGGCAGTGCCGGGCGCGGTGCAGATTCTGCCGCAACTCGCCGCGCTTACCGCGTACGCGGGTGAACGAGGCATCCCGGTGCTGAGCACCTGCGATGCCCACCTGGAAGACGATCGCGAGTTTGCGACCTATCGCGCGCATTGCGTAGCAGGGACATTGGGCGCGGCTAAGGCTCAGGAAACGATGCAGCGGAAATCGCGCCGCGTGGCTGTAGGGGAACGGCTGGAAGGAGCACTGGAAGGGCAAATAGTGATGGAGAAGCGAACCACCAACATGTTCGCGGAGCCATCCATTGCAGATCTACTGGGCTCGATTCAGCCTGAGCAGATTGTGGTGTATGGGGTGGTGACGGAGATCTGCGTGATGCATGCAGTGCAGGGGTTGTTGCGCCTTGGAAAACCCGTCACGGTGGTATCCGACGCTATATTTGCGCTGGAAGAGAGCCGCGCCCGGGACTTGCTAAACCAGTGGAGGGCGGCTGGCTGCCAGATCGCAAAGACCTCAACGATTGTGAGCACCAACGGGCAACCCCGCAGATAGACCCCACGCAGTCGCGCTAGCCCACTTCCCCCAAAGTGGTTACCGTCACTTCGCGGTCACGCGGGCGGTCGTCGAAATCGCATAGAACGATCTGCTGCCAGGTTCCCAGGCGCAAAGTGCCATCGGATACGGGGAATACCTTCACGGTGCCCATCATGGCGCTGCGAATATGGGCATAGCCATTCTCGTCACCCCAACGGGCATTGTGCGCGTAGAACTGATTGGGCGGGGCGATCTGATCGAGGACGCGACGGAGGTCAGAAACAGCGCCTGGTTCGTATTCCAGTGTGGTGATGCCAAGCGTGGATCCCTTGCAGGAGACGTTCACGATGCCGATTGTAACGCCGCTCTCGCGAACAATCTGCTCAACCAGATGGGTGATATCGATGATGTCGGTGTTTCCCTGAGTGGACAGGCGGAATGAGGATTGATGCGCGATCATGGGGGAAGAGTATTAGTATAACGAGATCGTAAGATCGGCGTCCGGCGCGAGCCCAGGTTAGTGCACAGTGCGCGTGAGAGCACTCAATGGCGGCAAGCTGACTCGGCTATCCGAGGCGGACGAGCTCCAGCATATCTCCAGCTTCAGTGCCGGTAGCTTTGGCTACGCCTGCTGTCAACTCGAGCGCGATGTCCGCGGTAAGGCAGAAACCGATACGGCTGCGGGGCATTGCGTGAAGCACCTTGCGGACACGACGCTTCTTATCGAGGAAAATCACGTCGATGGGGAACTTCATGCCAAAGGTGTGAATGGCCTCACACGGACTGATGAGGAGCCCTTCGCCTTCATCGAGGCCGGTTCGCTTCAGCAATCCTTCCCGGCGGGTTTTGCTATCGCCAGCGAGCAGGGCGCGCGTAGCCACGGTGATCCCTTTGGTGAGGTTCTCGACCCGATAGAGGCGGTCAGCCGTTGCAGAATTGTTGGATGGCGGCATGGCGTTCTAGAAGCGGATGAGACGGAATCCAAACTGTTCCCACGCGATGAATAGCAGCATCCAGGCAATGGCGATCACGGCGCCATGGGGCAGACTAATGCTCTTTGGGTTACGGATATCCAGCGATGGATCAGCTGCAAAGGGGGCACGCAGGTAAGCGAGTTGCCGCAGGATCTGGACGCTCTTGGCGAGGGTATTGCGAAACTCACCCTTGGCCGCGGTGAACAGAACCGCCACCAAACCACCCAGCAGTGAGGCGGCAAAGAAAAGATGCAGCCACATCAGGGGCCCGATGAAGGTGGCCACGGCGGCCATGAGCTTGGCGTCGCCCGCACCCATTGCGCGCAGGGCGTAGAGGGGAAAGTAGATGAGCAGTGCCAGGAGCATCGCTCCGAACGAGAAGGCAAGGCCCTGGAGTCCGCCAAAGACAAAACCAAGCACCAGCCCAAGCGGCACCGCGCTGAGGGTGAGCCAGTTGGGGATCTTGCGCGTGCGCAGATCAGTGACGGCGGCGATGAGGATGATGACGCTCACCAGGAGCAGTTGGATCCAATGTGGCGAATCGTGCATAGGTTTTGGGAGAGTACCTTTCCAAAAAAGGAGGCGCGAGAGATTCCATTAGCGCATGGACTGTTATATCGCAAGCGGTGGGATCAACAGAAGTACCTCCACCTGCACCGGCTTGCCATCGCGGGCGGCGGGGCGGAAGCGCCACTTGTTCAGGGTGGGCTTCAGCATGGGCAGGAGGCTTCGAAAGCGGGAACCGACCACTTCCAGTTCGTGAAATTCACCCTTCGCATTGATGTAGCCGTGCAGCATGACGTAGGTGGCCTTGGGCATGACAGGCGACGGCGGCCGAACTGTGATGGAAGGGAAGGGCGCGGAGAGGATACCGACGGTTTCCTCCATCAAAAAGACACCGCCCTGGCTCTGCGAAGGCCCTTTGGCAGTGCGATCTGTGTATTCGCAGTATTGCAGTATCCACTCCTTTGAGGTACCTACCTGGATGTACACGGTCTCGATACGATCACCGCGCAAGACGCCTTTAGCGCCGGCAAATACATCGGAGAGCGAAGTTTGAGTGACGACCAAATCAAAATTGCCGTCCTCTGCGTGGACGATGGTGCGGGCGCGCTCGGGTTCCGCGAGTTCCATGGCAGCCAGGAGGTCAGCGAGAGTACTCTTGGCTCCGGCGTCGTCGCCGCCTGAACTGCCCCGGCCAACACCATCGCCGGCACCCGTGCCGAATCCGCCAGTGCCTGCACCAGACCCTCCGTATCTGCCCGGAAGGTAGCGGTTCGGTTGCTGGCCCGCAACGGTAATACCGCCCATGGAATAGATGGCGCCGCCTGTGCTGCCGTCGTCGACGGTGATCGCGTTCATCTGGCTGGTGGGAACGATTTCCATGAAGCGTGAGAGGCCATCCGCACGGTTGGCTGTCATCAGGCGGATGCCCTCGTCGCCGTCATCGCCAGTGCCCGTGGAAGCGCGCAACTCCACACTGCGGCGGACACCATCCGTGTCCACGGCATCGGGCTTTTCGATTGCGTCCTTCGGTTGTGATTCCTTTAGCGATGCAAGGTCAAGCGTCAGCTTGGGTTTGAAATCAAGCGGTTTGGGGCGCATTGCCAACAGCGCTTCCGGGGCTTCCGCGATTGGCGGGGCAGGGCGCTTCACGGCAGTAGCGGTAACAGACTCGGGACTTCGATTGGGCTTGGTCTGTTCCGTCCAAAGCAGAATGGGAGGCAGATCTGGGTGCCGCAGGGAAGCCTGCAGGTCCGCGATGACCGTGGGGTCAGGACGCCCGGCATCCCGTGGGGGCTCCGGGCTCTTGATCGAGGGCTTGGGCGCTTCAACTCCGCGGCTAGCAAGTTTCACCTGTGAATCACTGCCGGCCTCGGGACGTTCTCGCTTGCCTTTGCCTTCCATATCCTTGGCCGTTTCGCTTTCACCGTTGCCTTTAGGCAACACGATGCGAGTGGGGACTCTAACCAGAATCGGACTGATGAGAGGAGCGCGAAGCCGAGCAGTGTTGGGCTGCAGCGAAGCCACCAAATCAAAGAATGGGATCAGCATCAGCGCGCCAGCAAGGTGCAAGGCGATACTTCCGAGGAAACTTAGAGAGAGCCTGCCGGTGTCGCGATGGGTTTCTTCGGTCAGTGGATCGTCAAAGCGACGCCGGTACTGGTCCCAAAGCTCCCGACCACCGTGGTGATGAGTGATGGCGCAGAAGGCGTAGAGGGCAACAGGGAAAACATACTCAACGAAGGGGTCATGCTTGGGAATGAGGGCCTTACGAAACAGAAAATCGGAAGGCGGCGCTTCCGCCGCCTTCCGCGTTTCCGGGTTCATTTTCAACCGAATTTGCATTGATTCGTCTTAGATGGCCAGAGCCACTCAAACCTTGGACCCCTCTGATTCTACAGGGAGAGCCGAAGGATTTCACTGGCGATTCGCATGAAGGCCTCCTGCAAACCGTCTTCCTGTTGATCGAGAGGAACATAGATATACAGACCCGAAGTCTGACTCGAATTATGGAAGGTGGAATCCTCTGTGTTCGCGATGCGCTTCATGAACGCTTCCTCGATGGCAAAGTCACCAGTTCTTGGCGCCAATCCAATCGCATAGATCACCGGCTTCAGGTAGGAGTTCGATCGAATGACGCGGGTCTGCTCAAGCACGGTGTTCATAGAAGCGTTGGCCAGATTTCTCCGGTTGTTCATCGATGTGGCGGTAACGGCGTAGGAGTTTGAGAATCCGCGGGTGAGATTGCCGTAGAGGTCGGTGAGAGGAATCCTGGCGATGTCGCGGTACATATCCGCAAGATTCGACGCCATGTAGCAGCCACTGAGGTTGGCTGCTGCAGCCTGTCCATCGTCCGTCAGGCTGGTGCTAGTGTGCCGGTAGATACCGTAGGTGGGTGATCCCGTGGAGTTCGGATGGCCGCCGTAGGCGATCAGGCCGATGCGGTCTGTGGTCGTCTTGCCAGGGCACGTGGAGCCAGAGAGAATGAGGGTGGCATCCGGGCTGGGCATGCTGTTGTTTCTGAAGTTCTGCGCGACCCCATTGGGAATGCCATCGGTGAAGAACACGATGGCATTCACGGCACCGGGTTCGTTCAGGTTCGTAAGCATGGAATAAGCGGCATTAAGCCCGCCCGTAGAATTCGTCGCCCCTGCCGCTGTGATGGAGTTGATCCTCGTGGTGATGGAGGGGCTGGAACTCAGAAAGTACTGGGTAGGTTCCATGGACCGGGTAACACCAGTGCTATAGGCAACCAGTCCCATTTGGTCTTTACCGTTTGAAAACTGCGAAGCGAAGCTGGTGGCCGCCCGCTTCATCGCCGCCACCGAGCCATTGATTTGCATCGACCCGGAACGATCGAGGACAAGAATGACGTTTGTATCGCGACGGGAGGCCTGCCCCATCACTCCGACATCAGCAAAATGCTTGTTGATTACCGGCAAGAAGTAAAGAGGCGCGGTTCGGACAGCGTTCACAGTAACTGTACGCATGTGGTCGCCTGACTCCGCGATTACCACGACTGGATCAGCACCGGTGGTCTGCCAGTCACCTACCGGGAAGTTTGCATAGAAGTAGCGCAGAGCCGTCGCTCTTGCCGACGCTTCCTGCGCGGATAGCGTCATGCCCCGATTTAGCGACCGGGCGGCTGCCAAACAGGCGCTATCCACCGCGATCGAAAGGCGGGTCTTGATGACGAAGGCAACGCCGGAGTCAATAGCGAGGCCCACCATTGGAATCAAGAACAACATCGACACCGCGCCCCAAACGAAGGCCATGCCCTTCTCCTTCGGGCGATTGCGCCGCCGGGAAGCCGGTCTGGCGGCAGCACCGTCGGAGAGGGACAAAGCAACCGGGGCAGCCCCCGGACTCACCTCTTGGGAACGGGAGTCCGCGCCATGCGCGGATGCATCGTAGCCAGCATCCTGGCGAGCGTGACCTAGAAGATCGCCCATGATTGCACCTCGGAAGTAGCATTCACACTTGGAAAAGAAATACCTGGGGTCTTCATATAGCCTTCGGCGACAAAGGCTTCGTCACCCGGCTGCATACCCTGAATCATCGCCAAAATCGCCGGCGCACGTGAACTTGGGTCGTTTCGCCAGTTCGTAACACGTCCGTCACTATCGACGCCGCCCGGATCTCCAAAGCGGCTGCTGAACAGGTTGGAATCGCCTAGGACAACCCGATAGGTAACCACTGGCTGGTTCAGATTTGAACAGCTCGCGCAATCGAGTGAGCTGACATAACGAACCGTTGAGATCACCACGGTACCGTTATAGGAAGGTGGGGAGCCTCCAGCGCGGAATACGCTACCCTGGGTGAGCTTCACAAAGAGATCGTAGCCGGAGGGAGCACCAAAATCCACGCCCCGGGCATGCATAATGCCCACGTCTCGGACCAATTGATCCAGTTGCAAACGGGCGATGGTGGACAATCCCACAACCACAAGACCCAGAAGTAACGGGACGTAAAGAAATGCCGATACGAGGGCGGCTTCCACCAATGCGCCACCCCGCTGGCCACGATGAGCCTTGGTTTTGGTGATATCACCCGTTCGAGCCGATGCGCCAGGCAGCGTCTCAGCAGACGCCCGCGCGATGCGAAAGGAACCATTCGATCTCATGCTACCGGCCTCCAACCTTTTCAACTTCGAGAACTGCATGCGATGCCGGCTGCTACCGGCAGCACCTTCCAATGATGACCTAAAGCGGTGAGCAGACACCCATCGGGCACGATTCCATACGATCCGCCGCGTGGACTGTGATGACAATGGGGTTATTGGGTTTGATTTCCATTTCCGACCAGTCCTTGATACTGCTGAAGGTGATGAGCGGCTGGTAGTGATAGTCCTCGACGCTTACCATCACGACATTGCCACCGCGATTCCGGTTGGAACCCAGGTCTTCGGCGAGTGAGGTGGCGTTATAGAAGCGAACAGTAACCTTACTCTCCTGCCCAGCCAGGATGCCCCCCGCATGGGTGAGGACAACGCCCCGGATGGAATCGAGATGGCCCATATTGCCCCCTCCTTCCGCTGCGGCGGTTTGGTTGGTAATCGCGTATCGCACGCCTTCCCGGCACGCGTGCTGCAAGGTCACCTTCACGAAAATGCCCCAGGAAGCGTCGACCGTCACCACCAGGAACGGAATCAGTACCATCAACGCCAGCGCACCGGCTAGTGTTTCCGCCCCACGCTGTCCGCGACGACGGGAACGTCTTGCGGGCGAAGAATCGCATTGAACTTCCGACATTCCAACCTCCCTGCAAACGGACCGACTACCAGAATGGGACCGACTACCACAACCCTCATCGCTTCTGTGCGCAATCGCTCACACAAACTAGATACCGAGAACCCTCTAGAGCCTTACGGTGACCCTAGGGCTACGAGAAAGGAGCCATCGGCTGCTGGCGACTTCAATCTCCAAACGCAAACAATGGATACCCCAGCCACACCTGCATTCGATCAGGGCAGAACGCCAGACCGCAGCATCCATCATCGAGAGAGCGGGACTGAACCACGAATGCGGCACCTTCCATTCTTTCCTTTACATTATGCGGGAAGAAACTATCTATTTCAATGCACGCCAAGCAGAAAAGTCATGTAGTACTACGCTGGGGATGCGCTCGATCACTGAAAGACGCAGCCTCTGTGTAAACGATCTATAAGGATTTCGCCTGGTATCGCCCATGGAGGTGGGTCCTTACTCTTGTTGGTGCTAGTACTGATTGCACTTTTGTGAATTGGATCAATTCCGGCGGAGCGGCGGGTTGCCACTGCCGGGCCATCGCTCGTGGCGGTGCTGATCCGGAGAGACGCCTGCGAACGCACCGTTGTTGACGCTTTGGCGTTTTTTTTGGGCGTCATAACTGATACGTCTCACTCGATAACAAATTCCTTCACCGAAAGTTTCGGGTAGTCCCATGCCTATCGAGTAGTACTTTCCACTCATCTAATCTATTTTATTTCAACCACATACGTTTTTTTTTAAGTTTTGACTTGACAAAGTGCCCGAACCGACCAAGAGTAGTACTTAGGGCAAAGCGAGACCCCGAACAACAAGCATCCCGAAAAGGTGGCTCTGGGGTCGCAATCGTCGCAGGCGGATCGATCAGCGAAGAGAGGATCGAACTCAGCGCGATGGATGAGCCGAGCTTAAGCCATGGCGACCTTGAGTAGCCAGACCGAGCACGGTGATTCAAGCAAACCATCAGGTGAATTATGTTTGTCGGGCTTGCAGAAGGCATATTGAGTTCCCAGAAGACAGGGGAACACATTTCCGACAAATATGTCGTTGTTCATCGAAAGTACTAGAAGAATCGGAAGAGTACTAGTTACCTTTCGCCCTAACAAATTCGGTGGACTTCGGGTAGACTTGCGATGTCGGATCAGGAACTCCTGATCGCGATTGGCAAAAACGATCGAACCTGCGGATCAATGCAGTTGCGATAGCGATTGACGGCCGCAAACCTTGTTCCAAATCTGAAAATCACTTTGCGAGGAAGAGACCATGCTGAACATGTTTAAGAATTTCGTTCGGGAAGAAGAAGGCCAGGACCTGGTGGAATACGCGCTGCTTTTGGCGCTGGTTGTGCTTGTCGTGGCAACCACCCTGCCGACCCTGACCACCGCCATCAGCGGTGTGTGGACCAACGTTTCCGGCCAGCTTGCTGGCGGCAGCTAGTCACGCAGGCTTGACGAGCGGGCCGAAGTTCGGCTCAGCGAGCAAAATGGCGCGCCCGTTCACCAAGGACCGATTGGATATGGAGCGGGGTAACTCAACGATGGGTTACCCGCTTTCCATTTGTCGCAAGGCAGCTAGCAGGATCAATGCTCGAGCGGTAAGCGGTCCCCCCCGACAGCGAACCCAACCGGGAATGCGAAAAACCCCTGCCTAACCGCAACCGTGGCGACTGCCAGAAAACCATCTGGCGATGCCACCTAAAGACTGCCGCCAGCGTGGCCGATCTGCTCACAAAGCGGTTGTGAAACCGTGCGGTTGTGGTAAGGCACTGGAAGAAACACAAGGTTTGGAACCTCACAGGGGCAGGAGACTGAGCCCTGGTGAGGTTCCGGCCCTTGCCTTCCGATACAACTTGGGCGGGTTTTCGTGGCTGCCAGTAGAGCGGGTGGAAGCATTCCGAGGGCCGGTTGGTTTAGCAATTTGGATCAACCCACTGTTTGGAAGTGCTTTAACGCGTCACGTCTGGCGCAAACATGGAAACATCGTGCTTGTGATTTGTGCGCTGTCGGGGTAAGAATAAAGTGCCCGAGATAGCGATTCCACTGAAGCCTGCATCGACAGGCAAGGCGCTGCACCGAGAGAGGCCGAACCATCGAAGGCCCCCGGCGTAGCGTGAACAGTGATAAAGCGGGGATAGCCGAATGAATAAGAGATTTTTGTCCGTTCTTGTGTTTGCAGTAGTGGTAGCCGGACTTGCGAGCCTGGTGCTCTACCTGCAAATTCGCAACCGGCTAGGCACGCAGGACGGCGCTAAGCCTACCAACCAGATTGTGGTTGCCACACGCCAACTAGAAATTGGCACGGTAATCAAGGAGGGTGACGTCAAGGCGGTTCCCTGGGTGGGCGATTTGCCCAAGGGATCGATGACGGACCCGCTAATGCCGGTGAAACGAGGCGTGGTTTCCACAATCTACGCCAGCGAGCCGGTTCTCGATACCCGCCTTGCGCCGGAAGGTGCTGGCGGCGGCTTGGCTGCAACCATTCCCAAAGGTATGCGGGCGGTAGCCGTGAAGGTTGACCAAGTGATTGGCGTGGCTGGCTTTGTACTACCGGGAATGCGCGTGGATGTGATCGTTGCCGGCAGCCCGGAGGGCAATGTTGGCAGTGATCGCGGCATGATGTCGAAACTGCTGCTGCAGAACATTGAGGTGCTCTCGGCAGGGCAGAACATCCAGCGTGATGCCGAAGGCAAGCCCATCCAAGTGCAAGTAGTGAACCTGCTGGTATCGCCAGAACAGGCGGAAAAAGTAACCCTGGCCAGTTCCGAAGCGCGGTTACAGTTGGTGCTGCGCAATCCTCTCGACACCGAAGAAATCTCCACCACGGGAGCGGAATACCCGACGCTGTTCACAGGCGTATCGCGTCCTGCGAAAGCAGCGCCGGCAGCGACGCCGAGTGCTCCGCGGGCTCCGGCCCCAAAGGCAGCTCCGGCACCACCCCCACAACGACCTACCGTGGAAGTAATTCACGGCTTGGAGCGCAGTGAACGGACGATTGACTCGAATATGGGAGGCGCAGGCCAATGAGAAACGAAACGAACAGCTGGTCACCGGCACTGTATGGCAGACGGCTTCGATGCCTGATGGCGGTAGCGATATGCGTGCTGGGTGTAACGTTCACTGCAACTGCTGCGGAGAATGCAAACGCGGTGCAGAATGACGGCCGCACCAGCCCGAGAGATCTCTTTGTGATGGCCGGGAAGTCCATCGTGGTGCAAACACCGTCGGTGATTCAGCGGGTGGTGGTGAGCGACCCGAAAATTGCCGAAGCGCTGCCGGTTACCCAGCAGGAATTAGTACTGCATGGACGAGCCGAAGGCGAGACGAGCCTGATTTTGTGGACGGCAGGCGGCGGAAGGGTACTATTCGACCTGAAAGTGCAGGCGAACAAGAGCAAGTGGCAAGAAATGGTGGACGGCGTACGGCAGGAGCTGCGGACTGAGTTTCCAGACTCCGATCTCGACGTGCGGCTTGAGGGTGAGGACCCTGATCCTCTAAAGCGCGCCGTGTATGTCCGCGGCACCGTGGGCGATATGGTAGGCGCACAGCGCGCCCTTTCCATCGCCTCGGTGATAGGCAAACCCGTGAATCTGATCCGGGTTATGTCAGCGGAAGCAGAGCCGCAGATTCTATTGCGGGTAAAGTTTGCCAACGTGGAGCGCACGGCGGTGAGCGAACTGGGAGCTAACCTGTTTAGCACCGGCGCCACGGGTACGGTGGGACAGACGAGCACGGGACAGTTTTTCAACCCCTTGCTCCAGATCCCGGAAGGCAGGCCCGAAGTTACCTTCTCCGACGCGCTGAATGTGTTCCTGTTCCGGCCGGACCTTAACCTGGGAGCCACCATTCGGCTTTTGCAGCAACGGAGACTGGCAGAAGTGCTGGCAGAACCTAATCTGCTGGCGATCAACGGCAAACCGGCGAGTTTCCTGGCTGGTGGAGAGTTCCCATATCCTGTCCTGCAGGGCGGTGGCGCGGGACTCGGGCAGATCACGATACGCTTCCGCGAGTTTGGAATTCGCGTGAACTTCGTGCCTACCCTTACTTCACGCGGAACCATTCGCCTGGCTGTTGAGCCGGAAGTGAGTTCGCTTGATTTCGCCAACGGTTTGGCGATTCAGGGTATCCAGATTCCAGCGCTCTCGGTGCGCCGTGTGAAATCGGAGGTGGAACTGGAAGACGGGCAGAGTTTTGTAATTGCTGGATTGCTGGACAATCGGGTATCAGAGAATCTACAGAAGATTCCCGGATTGGGCGATATCCCATTGCTGGGAAAGCTATTTCAATCACGCAGCCGGACGAAGAACAACTCCGAGGTGCTGATTCTGGTAACTCCGGAACTGGTGCGGCCCATGCAAAAGGGGGCTCGCGCGCCGGAATTGGAATTCCCAGTGCCGTTCCTGGAGGGTGCACCGACCGAGCCGAAGTCCCATCCCTCGATCGAAGAAACCGGGCCCGCGCCGCTGAGCAGGCCGAAGGTGGGGATTCCGTATGAGACCGTGCTGGAAGAGTACGAGAAATTCTCCAAGCAGAACGTGAGCACTGGCGAACAGGAGCAGAACGTGCTGCAATTCGTGCCAGCCGTGACCAGTCCATCGGGTGGCCCGGTGGCACCAAGCGGTGGCGGCGGCGGTGGTGGGAACTAACAAAGACAGAGAACACTGCGTAACGGGGCGGACGTCACCGAGACCGGGTCGCCCGCCCCGTACGACAATGGGAATCTCATGGAACCGATTACCCTAGGCATCATCATCCGAAAGAACTCCCTGCGAGCGGAGATACAGTCTTTGCTCGAGCGGGCCGCGGTCCGCGTGGTGTTGGAGCTATCCGACATCGACAACTTAAGCGACGTGATGATGCAGGTGGAACGAGCGCAGCCGGATGGTATCCTGCTCGACGTTTCCGCCGTAGATGAGTCCCTGGGAGAGGCGGTGCGTCGCCTGCGGTCTACTGCGGCAGCGCCATTTGTGGTGGCAGTACACACTGCGTCGGACACCCAAATTATTCTCGACGCGATGCGCGCGGGCGCCAGTGAATTCCTCTTTCCGCCCTTCGACAGTACTCTGCAGCCAGCGCTGCAGCGGCTTGGTGCTGAGCGTTCCCAACAGAAGAACCCCCAGCAGGTAAACGGCAAAGTTCTGGCCTTCCTTTCGGTGAAGGGTGGATGCGGTTCCACTACGCTGGCATGCCACCTGGGGGTGGAACTTTTTCGCGCAAGTGGTCAATCGACGCTGCTTGCGGATTTTGACCTTGATGCTGGCATCATTGGCTTTCTGATGAAAGTGCAGTCGCGCTACACGCTGCTGGACGCCGCTAAGAATGTGTATCGCCTGGACCCGAGCTTCTGGAAGGCGATGGTATTCAAGCATCGGACGGGCGTGGATGTGCTGAAGGGACCGCCGCCCGCATTGACGCACACGATCCCAAACCAGGATGAAGTGCGGGCCATCCTGCGGCTATCGAAGTCGATGTACAACTACACGCTCCTCGACCTTGGGCGAGGGCTGAACCGGTTGTCGCTAAGCACACTGGAGTTGGTGGACACCGCTTACCTGGTGACGGTTCCTGATGTGCCCAGCCTGCACCAGGCAAAGCTCATCATTTCCGCGTTGCGCGATTACGGTTTCGGACAGGGCAAGTTGCAGTTGCTGCTGAACCGGATGCAGAAGACACCCGAGGTAACGCCAGCGGAACTGGAACGGGCTATGGGTTTGCCTGTGTTCGGGTCGATTCCCAATGACTATTTCCCGCTTTACGAGGCCTATGCCGAGGGCGGTTTGTTGCCTCAGAAGAGCAAGCTGCTGAAGCACTATGAAGTCTTGGCGCGGAAGATCGCCGGCATGCCGGAAGAGAAGAAAGTCGCCAAGGCGGGATTTTTCAAACAGGTTTTCAATGGAGCGTAGTTGAATGGCAGTGGGAATTCAGGGAAATCTTCCCAGATCAAATCCGAATGAGGCGAATTGGGTAAACCGGCTGTTTCAGGCCAGTGAGAACCTGGAACACCAGGAACTCAAGTTCATCCTGCACCGCAAGTTGCTTGAGCGGGTGAACCTGGAATTGCTGGCCACGATCGACACGGAGAGCGCACGGGAAGATCTGCGGGTGATCTTGAGCCGGCTGGTGGACGAAGAAAAGACCCCGCTAAGCATGCTCGAGAAGGAGCGTGTGACGCAGGAGGTACTGGACGAAGTTTTCGGCCTGGGCCCTCTGGAACCACTGCTGCAGGACCGCACAATTTCCGACATTTTGGTGACTACGCCTTACCTGGTGGTGGTAGAGCGCAACGGCCGGCTGGAACGCACATCGGTGCAGTTCAAGGACAATTCGCACTTGCTGCGAATAATCGAAAAGATCGTTTCGCGGGTTGGACGCCGTGTGGATGAAAGTTCACCTATGGTGGATGCCCGTCTGCCGGACGGTAGCCGCGTAAACGCAATCATTCCGCCGCTGGCGGTGGACGGGCCGCTGCTTTCCATCCGCCGTTTCGGCCGCGCGCCATTGACCCCGGACAAGCTGGTGGCTAACCATTCGGTAACGCCGGAGATGATGGAGTTACTGAAGGCCTGCGTCCGCGCCCGGCTGAACATGATTATTTCGGGCGGCACTGGCTCAGGGAAGACTACGCTGCTCAACGCGCTTTCGTCGTTCATTCCAGAAACTGAACGCATTGTGACCATTGAGGACGCTGCGGAGCTGCAACTGAACCAATGGCACGTAGCGCGCCTGGAAACCAGACCGCCAAACGTTGAAGGAAAGGGCGCCATCCGCCAGCGCGAACTGGTAATCAACGCCCTGCGTATGCGCCCTGATCGCATTGTGGTGGGCGAGACGCGCGGTGAGGAAGCCATCGACATGTTGCAGGCCATGAACACGGGCCATGATGGATCACTCACCACGATTCACGCCAACACCCCCAGGGACGGACTGGGGCGCCTTGAAGTGATGGTGGGCATGGCAAACGCGAACATGGGAATGCGCGCAATCAGGCAGCAGATTGCTTCAGCGGTGGATTTGTTTGTGCAGGTTTCCCGCATGAGCGATGGCACCCGGCGCATCACCCACATCACGGAATGCGTAGGGATGGAAGGGGAACAGGTGACGACACAGGACCTGTTCAACTTCATTAAGACAGGCATTTCGCAAGATGGACGGGTGCTTGGCCGGTTCCAGCCCACCGGTGTTCGACCCCGGTTCTACGAGCGCCTTCTCGCTTCAGGCATCCGTCTCCCTGCATCTGTCTTCGAAACGGTGATGGAAATTAACTAACTGGATGATGGAAAAAGAGGGAAACACACCATGCCACCGATCGTAATCGTGATCTTCGTAGTTCTGCTAGCCGTAGTGTTTGGCGTCACCATGTCTGGCATCGCACTCGAGGAGAAGAAGCGCGAGCAAAAGGTTGTGGGCATGCTCAATACCCTTGCGGGGCGGAGCAACGAAAAAACAAAAGTGAAGCGGACTTCCATTGAGAAACCCGTCAGCGGCGAATCGAGTATTGAGAAGCTCGCTGCCCGATTCACTCCCACAGGAATGGTGGAATCGATCATCCAACAAGCGGGTGTTGCCTGGACAAACTCGCAGTTCATTGGCATGACCATAGCCTTTGCACTGGCTGGAGCGATCAGCGCCCGATTTTTCAGCTTCAATTTTTCTCCTGCACTGGAAATGTTGGCGGCAGCTTTGCTGGCTGGTCTAGTTCCACTGTTTATCCTGCGCTTTAAGGCGAAGAAGCGGTTGGCTGCGTTTGAAGCCCAGCTTCCGGACGCCCTGGAGTTTTTGGCCCGCAGCATGCGAGCGGGGAACGCGTTCTCAGTGAGCCTGGAGATGCTGGGGCGCGACAGTCCAGACCCGCTTGGGGTGGAGATTCGGCGGGTATATAACGAACAGAATTTGGGCAGCACAATCGATCTTGCATTGCGGAACATGACTGCACGGGTGCCGCTGGTGGATGCACGGTTTTTTGTGTCGGCAGTGCTGCTGCAGCGCGAGACGGGCGGCAACCTCAGTGAGATTCTCACGAATCTCGCTTACATTATCCGTGAACGCTTCAAGCTGCGCGGCATGGTAAAAGCGATTAGCTCCCAGGGACGATTCACCGCCGGGGTGCTCACCGCAATACCGGTTGGCCTGGCTATCATTCTCTCTTTCATTGCACCAGCGTACCTTGACGACATGATGAACGACCCGGATGGCAAGTTCATTCTCCTATTCGTGGCATGCGCCGTGGTTCTGGGTTACCTGATCATGGAACGGATCATCGACATCAAGGTGTAAAGGAACGAGGCAGAAGATGATTCCTCTAGCTATAAGCGTTGGTCTGTTCATCGCCCTTTCCGGCATCATTGTCGCATTTGGCTATTTCTACTACGTGCGCCCAAGCCGCCTTATCCAGCAGCTAAGCCCAGAGTCCACAGCACCGCAATTGCGATCAATCGGCGTCCCCGCGAAGAAAGAGGGCACGATCGTCCGGGTGATCCAGGAGATCGGTGAGAAGGTGCCTGCATCCCCCAGTGATGTGGGGGATATGCGCAAGCGGTTGATCATGGCCGGCTTTCGCAATGATGCGGCAATGGCCATATTCCGTGGCGCCCAGATCGTCTCAGCAGGCGCCGGTCTGATAACCGGACTCACCTTGCGTCTTGGCCTGGAGAACATGAACATCCTGTTTCCGCTGATTTTGGCAGGCATGGGCTGGATGGTTCCCAGCTTCGTGCTTGGCAAGATTGTGAAGAAACGGCAAGAACGACTGCGCCTTTCCCTACCCGATGCGCTTGATCTTTTGGTGATCTGCGTGGAAGCGGGTATGGGTCTTGACCAGGCTATCCAGAAGGTCGCGCAAGAACTCGTGATCGCGCACAAAGAGATTTGCGAAGAGCTGAGCCTGGTGGTGCTGGAGGCGCGAGCCGGCAAGCGACGCATTGATGCGCTGCATAACTTGGCGGATCGTACTGGCCAGGAGGACATTCGCAAGCTCGTCCAGGTACTTGCACAGTCTGACCGTTTTGGTACCAGCATGTCGGATGCACTCCATGCACACTCAGACTTCATGCGAGTGAAACGCCGGCAGGACGCGCAAGAGCGCGCCGGTAAGGTGGGCGTGAAGTTGATTTTCCCGATCTTCTTTTTCATTTTGCCAGCGATTCTCGCGATCGCGGCGGGTCCCGCGATGATTCGCGTCTATAAGGTGCTCTTGCCCATGCTGCAAGGACTTGGCGCAAACTAGTTTCGCATCCCCGGCGGCTAAGAAACTAAGAGGAAAGCTCGAACGGGAGCAAGCAGGAGGAAAGCAATGGAAGGTTACGATTTCCCAGCGACACTGATGTGGGGCATGGCTGCCATCATTGCCGTGGTCTATCTGCTGAGGAGACGCAGGCGCAAGATTGCCGAGTAGAGTTGGCAGCCACGGGCAATCGCGGCAAACGCAAAGCGGCGTGCACCTAGCTCACTCTCGAAGCCCCAGATCGTCTGCGTCTGGCATCTCCAGAGTTTGAGCGCGCCGGTATCTGACAGAATGGGACTTCGTGGCCCGCCAAACGACTTGGTCGCGATTGGGCCCCGTACTCGCGCAGATTCTGGTGGCCGGGAACAGAGAGGTTCTGGAATCCCTGGAGTTACAATCGGCCACCCGCCCATAGCAGCGCCCTACGGAAGACCGTCCGGTATTGGTGGTTTTCATGCGCCTGCCGGTCGTGTCCAAGCTGAAGTACCAGCACGCGGGATGGTGTATAGGGGCTCACCCACGCCACAGGATCGTTACTCCCCTTCGCATCGGTTCGTAGCAGCACTTGCACGCTGGGCAGAATCTGCATCTGCTCGTAGGTCTCATCCACAATCCGAAAGGGTTGCATTCCCTCGGTGACTGGATGTTTCGAGGAAGGCGTCACCGTCATCGCAAAATCGTGCTCGTAGGCGCTCTTGGTCAGTCCATCGCGGTTCTCAAGCAAATAGCGGCCTCCCACCAGTTCCTTCCAATACCATTCCCACTCCTGATAGCTGACGAGCGCGTGGTGGACGATAAGCAGTCCCTTGCCGGCTTCGGCAAAGGCCTTCAGCTTGGTTCGCTGTACTTCCGGCACCTGGGATTCCTGCACCATGTCATACAGAGCGATGACATCGAAGTCGCGGATGAGGTTTTTCGTAAAGGCGGTGGGGTGAGGTTCAACGACCGCGCGGATATCCGGCTGGTCTTCAAATAGCTGATAGAAGGATGCGTCGTGGCTGTGCCCACCGGTCACAACCAGAACACGCAGGGGGCGGGTTTCGGGGGAGACGCTCTGCGCCCTTCCCTGCCCCGCACCGACCACTGCAAGAAGCGAGATCAGAAGCCAAAATGCGTGGAATTGGAAGGATCGCCGACGCGAGCGAAACTCTGAGATAGCAGGTGTCGGACGAAACATGGTGCGGCGCATCGGGTGTTCCTTTGGTGAGCCCGCGAACGGATTCAAGCCCTTAAACTGGATTTCCCGCATTCTATCGCCTCCAAGGCAGCTTGTAGCGGTTCTTGTCAGGAACTGGCGACAATTGAGGAATGCCCAACCCTCACAACGACCCTGAGTCCATTCGGCTGCGCCGCAACGCGGAAAAGAAAGAATACTGGCTCCGCTGGGGACCCTATCTATCGGAACGGCAGTGGGGCACCGTACGGGAGGACTATTCAGCCAACGGGGATGCCTGGAGCTACTTTCCGCACGAGCATGCACGCAGCCGTGCCTACCGGTGGGGAGAAGACGGTCTGCTGGGAATCAGCGATAACCACGGGCGGCTGTGCTTCTGCCTGGCGCTGTGGAATGAGAAGGACGGCATCCTGAAGGAGCGACTGTTTGGACTAACCGGTCGCGAGGGCAACCACGCGGAAGACGTGAAGGAGTGTTACTTCTACCTTGATTCCACGCCCAGTCACTCCTACATGAAGGCGCTATACAAGTATCCGCAAAGCGCATTTCCTTACCAGAAGCTGCTGGAGGAAAACCGGCGGCGCAGCAAGAGAGAACTGGAGTACGAACTGGAAGACACGGGCGCCTTCCATGAGAACCGCTACTTCGACGTGTTTGCGGAATACGCGAAGGCTACGCCAGAGGACATCCTGATCCAGGTGACGGTTGCCAACCGCGGGCCGGATGCGGCGCCATTGCACTTGTTGCCCCAGCTTTGGTTTCGCAACACCTGGGTTTGGGGCGACAGCTACGAGGCCAACCTAGGCCACCCGCGAATGGAGGCTGTGGATGGGCAGACCATTGTGGCCTCACACAGTGAACTGGGTGAGTATGAGTTTACCGTGGAGCCGAACGAGGCACTGCAGCATCCGGCCTGGCTGTTTACAGAGAACGAGACGAACCGGGCTCAATTGTACAACCAGCAAAACAGTAGCCCGTATGTGAAGGATGCGTTCCACCGCTACCTTGTGCGGGGAGATCGCGACGCTGTGAATCCTGAGAAGACGGGGACCAAGGCAGCCATTCATGCGAGTTTCGAAATCCAGGCGGGCGAAGAAGTTCAGCTACGGATGCGACTGCGAAAGCGGCTGCCTGCGCAAGGAGATGCTTTCGGTTCGGATTTTGACGATACGTTGCGAGCGCGCAAGCGCGAGGCGGATGCGTTCTACGATGCAAGGCTGGAGCCGAAACTGAACGAAGCGGAGCGAATCATCGCGCGGCAGGCGCAAGCGGGCCTGCAGTGGACGAAGCAGTTCTACTACTACGACATCACGCAGTGGATGAAAGGTGACGCGGCACAGCCCACACCGCCACCGGGACGCGGTTTCATCCGCAACGGCGACTGGCAACACCTATTCAATCGCGACGTGGTGTCGATGCCAGACAAGTGGGAATACCCGTGGTACGCCGTTTGGGATTCAGCCTTTCACATGGTGGCCTACGCGGAAACTGATCCGGATTTTGCGAAGAACCAGTTGATCCTCTTTCTGCGCGAATGGTACATGCATCCGAACGGTCAAATTCCCGCGTATGAATGGAACTTCAACGATGTGAACCCGCCCGTCCACGCCTGGGCGGCGTGGCGGGTATTTGGAATAGGGCGCAAGCATGGCAATCCCGATTACAGCTTCCTGGAGCGCGTGTTCCACAAATTGCTGCTGAACTTCACCTGGTGGGTGAACCGGAAAGACCCCAGCGGTAACAACATCTTCACTGGCGGCTTTCTGGGTCTCGATAACATTGGTGTTTTCGATCGCTCGAAGTCAGTGCCCGGAGCTGATGAACTTGCCCAGGCAGATGCCACCGCGTGGATGGCCTTCTACTGCGCTAGCATGCTGAGCATCTCACTGGAACTGGCCTCGCAGAACCCTGCCTATGAGGGTGTCGCGTCAAAGTTTTTTGAGCATTTCATTGGGATAGCGGACGCCATGAACCGCATCGGAGGGCGCGGTCTTTGGGATGAAGCAGACGGATTCTATTATGACGAATTGATCCTGCCGAACGGTGTGATGCCGATGAAGATTCGTTCCCTGGTGGGATTGATCCCACTGATCGCCGTGGTGGTGCTGCGCGACGACGTACTGGCAAAACTGCCCGACTTCCGACGCCGCATGGAATGGTTCCTGACGCACCGCAAGGACCTCGCCAAGGACATCAGTCTGATTCGCGATTGCCCGCATGGTGGCCGGCTCCAGCTCCTCTCAATGCCCACCGAGGTAAGGCTACGGCGCCTATTGCACTACATGCTGGATGAAAACGAGTTCCTGTCGCCTTACGGGATCCGGTCGCTTTCCAAATACCACGAGCAGCAGCCCTTCACCATTCACTGGGACGGGCATGCGCATACTATCTCCTACGAACCCGGCGAGGGTCATACCTACCTGTTCGGCGGCAACTCCAACTGGCGAGGACCCATCTGGATTCCCATGAACTACCTGCTGATGGAAACTCTGGAGCAGTACGCCTTCTTCTATGGCGACTCACTGCAGGTGGAGTGCCCAACAGGATCCGGACAAAGCAAGACCCTGAAGCAAGTTTCCGAGATCATCTGCGACCGCGTATGCCGGCTGTTTGATGCGAATGGTGAAGGTCGCGCC
Organism: Bryobacterales bacterium; assembly: GCA_026129915.1. Lineage (GTDB taxonomy): Bacteria > Acidobacteriota > Terriglobia > Bryobacterales > Bryobacteraceae > JACTMJ01. The sequence goes on along the minus strand of JAHCHD010000017.1, from coordinate 5,411 downwards.
CCGTGGCATGGGGAGAGCATCCGGCCATTGGTGGACGAGCACTGGCGCGAGCCGCAACTCTTCTATGAGTACTTTCACGGCGACACCGGGCGCGGGCTGGGCGCTTCGCACCAGACGGGCTGGACCGCGCTGATCGGAAGGCTGCTGGAAGACCGCGCACGGCGGAGGCGGTGACGTCGATAGCGTCTACCTCACCAGATGGTAGTCTTCCTGGCGGCGGAGGATCCAGCGGGCTTTGCCCTGCTCATCCAGTACGATGTCTTCCTCCATGCCCACGAAAAGTTCCTTGCCTCCCCACTCGGGGATGGGTGTCCGCGCATTTAGCTCAATGGAAAACCAGGTGCCGGGAACCAGCACAGTGTCGCCACGGCCGGGGACGCCTTCCTGACGGTCCCAGAGACCGATGAGTGGACCTGCCCCGTGGCCACGATCGCCAATAGGGTGGCTGTAGATGGTAGCCTTAATGCCTTCACCCAGCGCGCGTTTGCGCACTGCCGCCAGGACGTCATTGCCGGAACGACCAGGACGCATCTCTTCCATGTGGATGTCCTGGACGCGCTTGGCATTGGCGAGCGCCGCGCGGATTCCCGCGGGCGGTTCGGTTTCGCCCTCACGAAGCACGTAGCCCATATGCTGCGTGTCTGTGTTCAGGCGGAGTGCGGTGATGCCGAAATCGGTATGCAGCACGTCGCCGCGTTCAATCACAGCGGGGTTGCGTTCCGCTATGAAGCTCACTTCGTCCGCACCCGGTTTCTGCACGCGAACGGTGGGCTGGAACCAGGTATCCAGCCCCATGCTGTTCACCTGCTGCCGGAGCCACCAGACCACATCCTCATCGGTGGTCTTGCCCGGGGTGATGACTTCGCTTGAGAACGCCCGGTTGATGAGGTGGTGAACGATCTCCATCATATGCGTGTAGGTGGGCAGCATTTCGGGAATGCGCTGGGCGACATACTCTTCAGCAAGACCATCGGCGAAGACGATCCGCTTGCTCCACTCCGGGCCGAGGGTATCGAAGAGAGTGTCGCGCTCGCTGGCACTCAAGCCATCCGAGAACGCGGTACGCTGCGAGACGTTTACGGCAATCGTGGCAGGCTTGCGGCTCTCAATTAGTTTGCGCAAGAGGGTCCACTGCAGTTTGCCCACCAGTTCGGCGTCCGGCAGTTCCGGATCGCGATACACCTCGTACACGCCTCCTTGTGAATCTCCGCCTAAGGCAAGGCGTTCCACCCCCTCCGCGCCTCCGCGATCAAAGAACACATACATCGTTCGGCGCCGGGCGGCAAATGTGGTAGGCGAAACGACGCTCCAAAAGGCGGGGTCCTCGTTATACTCGCGGCAGATAATCAACCACATCTCCACCCCATGCTTGCGCATCAACGACGGCAACACGCGATTGAGGCGAGCCTCCAACCACTGCTGTTGCATTGCAGCCTGCTCTCGAAGCGGTGGCAGTGGTTTCGGTGACTGTCCGAACAGCGCTTCGGCGGCAAGCAGCAACAACAGCGCCCAGCAATAGTGTGGTCGCGAGGGTTTCAGTGGAAATGGCATGGAAACGCTATTGTAAACCGGGCGACTGAAATTGGGGGCACGAAATGCCCCCATGTGGGTTATGCTGAACTCACATTTTCTTGGGTGTCAACAGCAATTGTCTGGGGAGCTTCGCTTCGCAGCATGCATTCTCAACGCCGAATCGTAGCATTTCGGATCGTACTCACGCTGTTGGTCTCCTGCTTGCTTGGGCTAGATGCGGCAGGCCAGCAAAAGCTCTTGCTGCGCCTACCAGTAGATATCGAAGCTGCCGCCGCCGGCCGGTCATCTCCGTTGGAAGCGGAAACGCCAGAGTCTATTGCCGGCGCGCCCCCAGCCGTTCTGTTGGCGACCCCGTGGGGCAAGGTGAAAGCATCCCTGCGCCCTGCCATGCCAGCAGATCGGATTCTGCTAGTAATCTCTCTGCCGGACTCTTCGCCGGACGCCAGAACGGGCCTGTCCCGCCTGATCGCCACGCAACTCGCGTCGGCGCCGTCAGGCGAAGCGGAGGTTCTTCTGGTGGATGACGGAGGGCCAATCTCCCTTGGCCGGCTGTCGCGACGAACTCAGCTGAACCGACTACTTCCCACTGGAGTAGCCACCCGCCTGCGGACCCAAAGCGAATCGGTCTCCGTAAACTCCGACACAGTAGCCTCCGGCACTGCAGCAGGCGGCACGGTAGAGGGCGGCAACGCACATCCACCACAACCGGAAGTGCGCGCGCGGGAACAGCTGAGTACGTTTCTGGGGTGGTTGGACGCCGAACCGCGAGATTGGGCGACGGTAATCTGGCTGCCGCCGTCAATGACATTGTCAGAGACTCTGAAGAGTCATTTGGCGGCACGTCTGCTTCGCGCGTGCAGTACGAGCCAGACCAGGCTTACGGTACTCCCCCCTTTGGAGGGCGAACCGCCTCTGCCCTCACAATTGCAGCCTACTGCACTGCTCGCGGTAGCAGGTGTGGAAACCTCTGACACCGTCATTGAACAGCGCCCGCTTCTTTGGGAGGCAGAGCTCCCGGCTTCGCCTTTGCGGGAAGGTTTTGCGTTCCACCGGTTGCGAGTTGTGCGCGATGGCGATAGGCCTGATGCAACCCTTATAGACACCCCTTGGCTGACCAGCGCCGGTGAGGGCCCTCTGTGGACCGCTCTGGTGGAAATCGACACCCTTGAGCAGCAATTGCTGGTGCTGCGTGACGAGTGGGAGCGGAATGCCGCCAGCGTCAAAACCTCGGAAGAACTGGTGGAAGCGTTGCTGCACAGGAATCCAACGTCTGGACTGGCGTTGAGCACGGGCTACGATCTGGCGATTCGTCGCTCTCATCTGTTCACCGCGGCCACGCATGCAGCCGCATCCCTGCTACTGATGGAACCCAGCGCGGAGCGTAGTGCCGGGGCGGGCATGGCTGCGTTCCGAGCACTTGACTGGGACTCATCCGCCCGGTTACTGGGCGACGCGGTCGCTATGGGTTCCGTGGACCCGGAAGTTTGGCGCCTGCTTGCGGTGCTGGCCATGCAGCGCGGCGAACACGCGCGCGCCCTGGAATGTGGCAACAAAGCACTGGAGTTGGGAGCGAGTAGCCATTACCTGCACCTGCTGATTGCCGATAGCCATAAGCAACTGGGCAACCCGGATGCCCGTGCCACAGCCCTGCACCTGGGAATGGCGGGGGAAATTCCACTGGAACGGCGTCTGGAGTTGGGCAGACTGTTCCTGGAACTTGAGCGTAAGCCAGAGGCCGCTGAGGTACTGGCCGCAGTGACAGCGAAGCTGCCTGAAGTGGAAGCGTTGCTCGGGGAATTCGGCAGTCTCGCCGACCGCGCAGGGCTGGATGCGGAATCACTATCCGCCTGGGAACGAGTGCTTGCGCTGAATGGCAAGAACATGAGTGCGTTTCGCGCGTTGGGTTCGCTACATCTGCGAGGCGGGCGCACGGCAGATGCCGAGCAGGCGGCGCGCCGCGGACTGCAGATAGCGGCAAGCGACCCCGCATTGGTATGGACACTTGCACAACCACTGCGTCAGCAGAACCGGCACTTTGATGCGCGCCGGGAATTGGCGGCACGCGCCGCCGATTCGCACGATCCGCAGCTCCTGTCCAGCCAGGCGCTGCTGGAGGAACTCACTGGCGCGCGCGCTGCCGGCATCTACCGGAAACTCGCGGAGACCCACCTGCCGGACAGCGATGAACGTAAGCGCGCACTGGAAGCGGGGCTACGTGTCGCGATCCGGGACGACGACGAAGATGCCTTGGCGTGGTTCCGGGAGCAAGTTCCTCAGCATCCACTGTTGCAGGCGGAGCACCAGACAGGGGACCAGACCCAGATGGCATCGAGCGTTTCGCTCCGCGGAGGGAGACAGGCCCTTTACCGGCTCGCGGGCGGGAACTTCGAGCCGGGGCAAGACCGTTTTCTGGCCGCGTTCGCACGGCTTGTGCATGATCGCGCCGCCGCCGCCTTGGAGCCTCAGCGTAAGGAGTTCCAGGAGAGCTTCCGCACCAGCATGCAGCAGCTCAACCAGCTGCTGGCGTCGGCGCGAAAGGGCGATGGAGGATACCAAGTCGAGCTGAACCTGGCCGGACGGGATCAGGCAAAGGGCGCTTCGCGCATCCTCGAGAACCTGGGCTTGCGGGTCCGCTGGAAAGACCGGCAAGCGAATGTGGAGCGCATCCTGAGAGGCGACCGCGCACAGGGGCAGGTGCTGGCTGCCGCGCTGGATGTGGACGAGTTGGAACTCCGTGAAGCGGCGCAGGCGGCAGGCTTATTCACCGTGAAAGTTCCCGAGGAATCGGCGGACCTGCTGCTGACTGAGCAGCAATGGCTGGCTGCCTACGGCGCGCAGGCGTCGCCACCGGGCGGCTTCCCGGCATTCCTGGTGGAGCACCCGAGCGCTGCCACACTCTACGTGGCGCTCTGCCAGATGGACGAACATACCGTAAGCGCGCTACTAAAAGCACTGAGCCTGAAGAGACTGGCGCAGAAACACGCGGGCGAGTTGCTGCTCTACGGGGCTTCCCTGTTCGTGAACGACGGCGTGCTTGTGCCGCCGGGGGGCGCCGATGCCGCGCCGCGCTGGCAACGACTGATTGGCGCTGGCGCCAACGATCTGCCAGGCCAGCTAAGCGGTGTGATCACCAAGGACGGCGGCGACCTGCTTGCGTTCTACGCGCTACTGGCCAGCCTGGATGCGCCGCGGCAACGCTTCTTTACCGCCTCGCCACAACGCGTGGAGCAGTTCTACAAGGCCTTTCGCGAAACGCCAGCGGTCCGCACCAATCAGAGCCGCGACATTGACCAGGTGTTGGCCGTTGACTTCTTTCGCGAGATTCCATTGGATGACGCAGGACGGCTGCAGTTTCCGGGCAGTCCTGAAATCTGGATGCTCACCAAGGGAGACGCCTCCTCCCTGAAGTCAGTTGACAAGCGCGCACGGCGGTTGCCGCGGGTGACTACCCCAGACCGCGAAGACCAGATACTGGTGCGGCTGCTACGCGAGGACTACAGCATCCGCGGACGCAAGAGAAGCCAGTTGGAGAATTTTGTGGAGGTGGCCCGGATTGACGCATCGCGCAAAGAACCGCTCGACGAGGAGTCCGCATTCCTGCTGGCCGAGTTTGCGGGATTGATGCGCCCGGTTTATCCGTACTTCACCGCACTGCCGTTTCTGGATGCTGATGACTACAGGCAGATCCTGACTGTGTTTCGAGGCTTTCAGGACCGAAACCGGGAAGTGAGCAATGCCGAAGCGGGGCAGTTCCATGCGGTGCTATTTCTGGTAGCCACCGCCTCCCACCATGGCACCTTGCTGCCTGCCGATGCGCAGACTATCGTCAAGAGCTTTCTCCGCGATTTTCCAGTGGACTTGTCGGCGGGGCGCGCGGC